>CAIXDS010000330.1 GCA_903918195.1 uncultured Acetobacteraceae bacterium
CATCTCCTCACCCCCCTCTTCCCAAAGCCCTTAAATGAATGGGTTCCAAGGGCCTCTCGGCCCTTGGTGGGGTCCAGGGGCAAAGCCCCTGGCCTTCCTTCACCCTGCCGCCGCCGCCCGGGCAAAATCCTCCTTCAAATCCTCCACGTCCTCCAGCCCCACCGACAGCCGCACCACCCCGTCGGTGATGCCCAGCCGGGCCCGTTCCTCGACACCGATCTTCATGTGCGTGGTGGTGGCAGGATGCGTAATCAGCGACTTGGAATCGCCGAGATTGTTGGACACCCGCACCAGCCGCAGCGCGTTCAGCAGCCGGAACGCCGCGTCCTTGCCACCAGCAAGCTCGAAAGTCACCATGGTGCCGCCGGCGCTGGCCTGCGCCATCGCCAGGGCGCGCTGCGGATGATCCTCGCGCGTCGGGTACCACACCCGCGCAACGCCGGACTGGGTGGCGAGAAAATCGGCGATCGCGGCCGCACTGCGGCAGGCAGCCTCGACGCGCAGGGCCAGCGTCTCCAACCCCTTCAGCAGCAGCCAGGCATTGAACGGCGAGAGCACCGGCCCGGTGTTGCGAATGAAGGGCTGCAGCGTCTCCTCGATCCATTTTTTTGTGCCCAGCACCGCACCGCCCAGCACCCGGCCCTGGCCGTCGATGTGCTTGGTGCAGGAATAGACGACGACATCGGCGCCGAGCTGCAGCGGCTTCTGCAGCAAGGGCGTGGCGAACACGTTGTCCACCACCACGATCGCCCCGGCCGCGTGCGCCAGATCGGCGACCGCGCGCAGATCGACGATTTCCAGCATCGGGTTGGACGGCGATTCCAGCAGCACCAGCGCGGCGGGTCTCGCCAGCGCGGCGCGCCATTGGTCGATGTCGGTGCCGTCAACGAACTCGCTGGCGATGCCAAAGCGCGGCAGCAGGGTGGAGATGATCCAGTGGCAGGCGCCGAACAGTGCCCGCGAGGCCACCACGCGATCGCCGGCCTTCAGATGGGCGAACAGCGCCGCGTTGACCGCCGCCATGCCGGTGGCGGTGGCGCAACAGGCCTCCGCCCCCTCGATCAGCGCCAGCCGGCGTTCCAGCATCGCCACGGTGGGATTGCCGAAGCGCGAATACTGGTAGTGGTCGATGCTGGCCTTGAAGGTGGCCTCGGCCTGCTCGGCATTGTCGTAGACAAAGCCGGAGGTGAGAAACAGCGCCTCGGCGGTCTCGCCGTACTGGCTGCGCTCGATGCCGCCCTGCACCAGCAGGGTGGCGAGACGATAGGCGGGGGGAATTGTCATCGCAATCTGGCCCTTGCAACAGGTGGGCCGACCGTCGGAGCCGTGCTGGGATGCGCGCCAGGGTGCGTCCCTGGTCTGCGCAACGAAGCTGGGCCTCTTTAGCGCGCTTGTTTCACCTCGCCGCAATCCGGCCGGACAAATCACGAGGACCGGGCGAACCCGATTCTGTGCGTATGGACCCGGCGGGGGAGCGTCGTCAATGCCGCCGTTGCGCCCGCGCGGCGGCTTGCCTATAAACCGGGGCACTGAGCGCCGCCGGGCGGCGCGGGTGTAGTTCAATGGTAGAACGGCAGCTTCCCAAGCTGCATACGAGGGTTCGATTCCCTTCACCCGCTCCAGCCGCCGCGCCTGGTCAGCGCTGTGGGGGATTGAACACCGCATAAAGACGCTGACTCGGCGGCCAGGCCCGCATGATCTCTGTCTGGAACTGCACCGCCGCCACCACCAGCCCGACCAGCAGCAAGACGCTGGCGATCCAGGCGACCGTGGCCCCCCGGTTGGAGGCGGGCTCGTACTCCTCATCCTCGTAATCGGGCAACGGCACCGCCAGCGGGCGCCGCGCCTCGGACATCAGCGACGGAAAGGCGGGCGGCGGCGGTTCGGACCGTGGCGGCGGCGGGGGCGGCGGAGCAGGCGGTGGCTGCAGCAAGGCCAGCGGCGGCGCGGCCGGGGGTGGCATCACCGTCCATTCGTGCGCGCAGCGCACGCAGCGCAGCCGCCGAGGTCCGGTGCCGAGCCGGGCCTCGGGGACATCGTAGGCCGCTTCGCAGGACGGGCAGACCAGTCGCATCCGATTCGCTCTCAGATGACCAGGATACTGGGATCGGTTGTGCCCGGATGCAACCGCGGGTCGCAACTCCCTTCCGGCGTGGGCCTTCCGGCGCGAGGTGGTTCAGTGGCAAAACAGCACCATGGTTCGAATGGAATGCGTGGGTCTTCACTACCGCCCGGCCGGTGGCAACCGGGCGGGGCACGAGGTGCTGCGCGACCTCAGCTTCGACATTCCCGAGGGCGGCTTCCGCTGGCTGCTCGGCCCGTCCGGCGCCGGCAAGACCAGCCTGCTGCGCCTGCTGCACCTTGCGATCCGCCCCACCAGCGGACGCCTGACGGTCATGGACACCGAGGTGGGCGATGCCGGGCGCCGCGCGCTGCCGGCACTGCGCCGGCGTATCGGCATGGTGTTCCAGGATTTCCGCCTGCTGCCGCATCTGTCGGCCTACGACAACGTCGCCCTGCCGCTGCGCATCGCCGGCCGCCCGGAAGGCCAGATCCGGGCCGATGTCACCGAAACCATGCGCTGGGTGGCGCTGGACAAGAAGGCCAAATCCCGCCCGGCCGAACTGTCCGGCGGCGAGCAGCAACGGGTTGCCATCGCCCGTGCCGTGGTCGGCCGCCCCGTCCTGCTGCTGGCCGACGAGCCCACCGGCAACCTCGATGACATCCAGGCCGAGCGGCTGATGGTGATGTTGACGGAGCTCAACCGGCTCGGCACCACCGTCATCGTCGCCACCCACAATGACGCGCTGGTGACGCGCCACCCCGGCCCCGCGCTGCGTCTCAACAACGGCCGTCTGCTCGCCAGTGGCTAGGAACCTCCTTCGCCCGGCGCGCTTCGACGATCTCGGCCTGCGCCGCGCGCTCGGCGACCGTATGCTGCTGCTGCTGGTGGCGGCGATGGCCTTCCTGGCCGCGCTGGCGCTGGCCGGGGTGGTGGGGGTGCGCGCGCTGGCGGCGCACTGGCAGGAAGGCGCGGGCTCGGCGCTGACCGTCCAGGTGCCGCGACCGGCGGACCAGGAGGGGGGACAGACCCGGATCGCGCGCGTGCTCGCCGTGCTGCACGACATCCCGGGCGTGGCCAGCGCGCGGAAGCTGTCGCAGACCGAGCTGGCCGAACTGCTGCGGCCCTGGCTGAGCGACGGCGCCGAGCTGATGGCGATCCGCCTGCCGGCGGTGATCGCGGTGCGGCTGGCCGCCGGCGCGCCCAATCCGGAGCAACTCGGCGCCCGCCTCGCCGCCGCGGTGCCGGGCACACTGACGGAAAGCCACGGGATGTGGGTGCAGCGGCTCAGCCTGCTCGCCGGCAGCCTGCAGGCGTGCGCCTGGCTGGCCCTGGCGGTGGTGGCCGCGGTGGCCGCGGCGGTGGTGGCGATCGCCACCCGCGCGGGGTTGGCAGCAAGGCGGGAAGCAATCGAGATCGTGCACGGGCTGGGGGCGACCGACGGCTACATCGCCGACCGCTTCGCCAGCCGCGCCACCGGGCTGGCGGCCATCGGCGGCGGGCTCGGCGCGCTGGCGGCGCTGCCGGTGCTGCTGGTGCTCGCCCGGCTCGCCGCCCCCTTTGCGGCCGCCCGGCCGGAGGCGGCGGCGGACGCGTCCGGGCTCGCCATGCTGGCCGCTCTGCCGCCGCCGCTGTGGCTGACGCTGCCGGTGCTGCCGCTGGCCGCGGCGGCGATCGGCTTCCTGACCGCGCAGGTCACCGTCCGGCGCTGGCTGCGGCGGTTGCCATGAAACGGTGGTTCGCCCTGGTTCTGAGCCTGCCCGCCGCGCTGGCGCTCGCCTGGCTGGCCGGCTTCGCCTGGTTCCTGGACACCGCCCTGGTCAGTATCGAGCCGCCGGGCAGCGCGGACGGCATCGTTGCGCTGACCGGCGGCGCCGAACGGGTGGAAACCGCGCTGAAGCTGCTCGCTAAGGGGCGCGCGCGGGTGCTGCTGATCTCCGGCGTGGGGGGCGCCACCGATTTCGCCGCCCTCGCCCGTCGTGCCGGCGTGGACCCGGGATTGCGCGCGCGGGTGACGCTCGGCCGCACCGCCACCTCGACCCGCGGCAACGCCAGCGAGACCGCCGACTGGGCGCGTGCCAACGGGGTGCGCTCGCTCATCGTGGTCACCGCCGGCTATCACATGCCGCGCGCCCTCGCCGAATTGTCGCGGGCGCTGCCCGGGCTGACGCTGCACCCGGTGCCGGTGCTGCCGCCGGCGATGCGCGAGCCCGGCCCCACCGCGCTACGCCTGCTGGCCGGCGAATACACCAAGTGGCTGGCGACCGAGGCCGGATTGTCGTTCCTCGGTTCGCACGGCGATACCCACGCGCCGCCGGTCCGTGAGGACCGGTCCGCGCCGGAGGAACGGCCGATGCCTGAAGAAAGGCCCATTGTTAAGGATAGGACTGACGGATGACCCTGCTCCGCTCGCTGGCCTTCAACGCCTGGTTCTATGGCGTGACTTTCGCCTTCAGCCTGTGGCACGGCCTGTTCACCCACGAGCGGGGTGCCGTGGTGCGGGTGGCACAAAGCTGGGCCGCCCTGGTGCTCGCCGGGCTGCGCCGGCTGTGCGGGATCGACTGGGTGGTGAACGGACGCGAGCACCTGCCCGTCTCCGGTGCGGCGCTGATCGCGCCGATGCACCAGTCTGCCTTCGACACGATGGTGTGGCTGCTGCTGCTGCCGGATTGCGTCTATGTCCTGAAAAGCGAGCTGACGCGCATCCCGCTATTCGGCGCGCTGCTGCTGCGAGGCGGCATGATTTCGGTGGACCGGACCGGCGGCGCGGCGGCCATGCGCGACCTGATCCGGCGCGCCGCCGCCGTCGCCGCGGCGGGGCGACAGATCCTGATCTTCCCGGAAGGCACCCGCGTCGCGCCCGGCGCCGGCGTGAAGCTGCAGCCGGGGGTCGCCGCGCTCGCCGCCCGCACCGGCTTGCCGATCATCCCGGTTGCCACCGATTCGGGCGACCATTGGGGCCGGCGGTCCTTCCGCAAGCGCCCGGGCACCATCCGGATCGTCATCCTGCCGCCGCTCCCAACCGGCCTGCCGCGCGATGAATTGATGGCGCGGCTGGAGCAGGCTTATGCCGATGGCTATGCTGCGCTGCGAGGTGGACAACCTGTGGACAACTCTGTGGGCAGCGCGGCGCAGCGTTTACCACACCGGCCAACCGCACTTCATTAACTAATTGGAAAACATACCTGTTATGTTTAATTCACGGTGCATTCAGGTCGGTGGAACGGACTGGGGATGATGCTGTCCCCAGGCGGCCAGAACAGCCTGCGCCCGGTATCCCGCTGCCGCCGGATCGGCCTTTAGGCGCTGCCCATGACCCCGCTCCAACGCCGTTTCATCCGCCGATTATTGGTCGGCGCCCTGGCCGTGCTGGCCGTGCTGGCCGCTGCCGATACCGGCCTGTGGTTCTTCGCCACCACCCGGCTGGCGCACCACCTGGCCGCATGGCAGGCGCGGAGTCACACCGCCGGCTGGACGCTCTCCGCGGGACCGCCACAGCGGGCCGGCTGGCCGCTGGCGGCGGCCATCGTGCTGCCCTATCCCGTGCTCGCCGGCGGCGCGACTGACCTGCCGGGCGGCCTGTTCTGGCAGGCCGCGCAGGCCGAGCTGTCGTTGGCGCTGCTGCCGCCCTGGCGGCTGACCCTCCGGGTGACCGGCCCGCAGCGGTTCCGCCTGGCCACCCTGGCGGAATTCGGCTTCGCTGCCGACCGGTTCGAGGTGGACGTTCCGCTCGCTCCGTTCCAACGCAACCCGGGCGCACAGGCGCACGAGGCCGAATTCTCTGCCGCCGGGCTGCGCGCCGCCCTGCCCACCGGGGAGCTCGCCATCGCCGCGATGGCCCTGCACGCCGTCACCCGGCCCGCCGACGCGTCGGGCGAGGCGGCGTTGACGCTGACCGGCAGTGCCAGGGCGATCGACCTGCCGCCCTTGCCCGGCGGGCGCCCCTGGCCGCCCGGCCCGTACATCGCCTCGGCCGCGTTCGACACCGCGATCACCGGCCCGGTGCCGCGCGGCAGCAGCCTCGCCGCGCGCGCGGCTTCGTGGCGCGACGGCGGCGGCACCCTGGTGGTGCGTCATCTGGCGCTTGCCTGGGGGCCGCTCGGCCTGACGGGCAGCGCCACCATGGCCCTGGACAAGCGGCTGCAGCCCACGGCCACCGCCATGGCATCGCTGGCCGGCTATGAAGCGCCGCTGGAAGCGCTCGCCACGTCCGGCCTGCTGGCGCCGCGGGTGGTGCAGGCGGTCAAAGGGGTCCTGGGCATCCTCGCCCGCCCACCCCAGGACGGCAGCCCCCCTCAGGTCGAGCTGCCCGTGACACTGCAGGACCGCACCCTGGCGGCCGGCCCGTTTCCGCTGCTGCGGCTGCAGGAATGGGTGTGGCGTTAGCCGGACCGGTCGTATATACGTGCGCACATGACCATCCGGACCATGATCGCGCGAATTATGTCCCCGGCTGCCTGAGCAGCCGGGTCGGCCCGCGCCCGCGATCCTGATCTTTTCGTCCGGAGTCTGTTCCCCATGTCGTTCGAGCCTTGGGCCCTGGTGGGCCAGCACGCTGCTGTTCGTTTTACCCTTGTCGCCGACGCATCACCCGGCCTGCTGCCGCGGCTGTTGCAGCCTTTCGCCAGGCGCGACCTGACCCCCGACTCGCTGGAATCCGTCCGTCAGGGCAACGATGTGCGGGTGGAAATCGCCATGCACGCGATGCCGGCCGAAATGGTGCACCTGGTGGAAGGTAATCTGCGCCAGGTCGTCGGGGTGCGCTCGCTCACCCGCCGCCAGGAGATCACCGGGTCGGTGCGGCGGCGGGCGGCCTGAAGGAAGGAAGACCAGGGGCTCTGCCCCTGGACCCCGCCAAGGGCCGAGAGGCCCCTGGACCCCATCACTTGAAGGGCTTTGGGAAGAGGGGGTGAGGAGGTGCATCGGCCTCTCCTCACCCCCCCCTCTTCCCAAAGCCCTTAACGAATGGGTTCCAAGGGCCTCTCGGCCCTTGGCGGGTCCAGGGCAGAGCCCTGGCCTTCCTTTAACCTTCAGGCAAAAAAAACCCGGCGCGCGTGCCCCATCGGCGCCGGGTGTAGGCGATGGGCCCAGACCGCTGTTCTACGGCGGCGGCTTGGGCATGTCGGCAGCGGCCGGGTCCGGGGCGGATCGCACCGCCCTGGCCGCCGCCGGATCGGGTCAGGCGTGCACGGGGTGGTCGCCGTCGTGGAACTGCGCCGCCTCGGTGCTGCCGGCGAACGCGGTGGTGGAGGACTTGCCGCCGCTCGCCGCCGTCGCCACTGCGTCGAAGTAGCTCACGCCCACTTCGCGCTGATGGCGGACGCAGGTGAAGCCGTCGGGCTCGGCGGCGAATTCCTGCTGCTGCAGCTCGCTGTAGGCGCCCATGCCGCGGTCCTTGTAGGCATGTGCCAGCTTGAACATCGACAGGTTCAGGCTGTGGAACCCGGCCAGGGTGACGAACTGGAACTTGTAGCCCATCGCGGCGATCTCGCGCTGGAACTTCTCGGCCGCCTCGATGCCCATCTTGCGCTGCCAGTTGAACGACGGGCTGCAGTTGTAGGCGAGCATCTTGCCGGGGAACTGCTTGTGCACCGCCTCGGCGAAAACGCGCGCGTCGTCGAGGTCGGGGTCGGAGGTTTCCCACCACAGCAGGTCGGCATAGGGCGCATAGGCCAGGCTGCGGGCGATGGCGTACTGCTTGCCGACGCCCTTCTTGATGCGGAAGAAGCCTTCCGGCGTGCGCTCGTCGGTGATGAACGGGCGGTCGCGCTCGTCCACGTCGGCGGTGAGCAACTGCGCGCTCTCGGCATCGGTGCGGCACAGCAGCACGGTCGGCACGCCTTCCACGTCGGCGGCGAGGCGGGCGGCGTTCAGCGTGCGGATGTGCTGGCTGATCGGGATCAGCACCTTGCCGCCGAGATGGCCGCACTTCTTCTCCGAGGCGAGCTGGTCCTCGTAATGCACGGCGGCGGCGCCGGCCTCGATCAGGGAGCGCATGAGTTCATAGGCGTTCAGCGCGCCGCCGAACCCGGCTTCGGCATCGGCCACGATCGGCGCCATCCAGTACTGCGAGGTGTCACCCTCCAGCTTGCTGATCTGGTCCTGCCGGCGCAGCGCGTTGTTGATCCGGCGCACCACGTTGGGCACGGAATCGACCGGGTACAGCGACTGGTCCGGGAAGGTCTGCCCGCCGGTGTTGGCGTCGGCGGCCACCTGCCAGCCGGAGAGATAAATGCCCTTCAGCCCGGCCTTCACCTGCTGCACCGCCTGCATGCCGGTCAGCGCGCCGAGCGTGTTCACATAGGGCTCGGTCTTGAGCAACTGCCACAACCGGCGCGCGCCCATTTCGGCGAGGGTGTGGCGGATGCGGAAGGAGCCGGCCAGGCGCTCGACATCGGCGGGGGTGTAGTCGCGGACAATGCCCTCGAAGCGGTCGGTATCGTAGGAAGGCCCGCCGGGGAATCCGTCCGGCAGACGCGGAAATTCATGGGGCATCGTAGTCTCCTCGTGGGGGCGCCGAGGGCGGCGCGGGACGAGGTCAATTTTTCACATACCGGCGTCAAAGTTGATCCCCAAATTGCGTGACCAGCGGCAACGCGGTAATGATATTAACCGACCAGCCCGGTAAACCAGTAAAGGTTGTCAAGATGTCCCGCCCCCTGATCGGTCGCACCCTGCGGCGCCTGCGCCAGGAACGGGGTTTCACCCAGCAGGCCCTGGCGGCGCGCCTGGGCATCTCGGCCAGCTACCTGAACCTGATCGAGCACGACCAGCGCACCGTCACCGCCAGCCTGCTCATCAAGCTGACCGAGACCCTGCAGATCGACCTTACCGCGCTGTCGGGCGTCGAGGAGCGCCAGCTGGAGGTGCAGCTGCGCGAGGTGTTCGCCGATCCGCTGCTGGGCGCGGAGCCGGTGCCGGACACCGAAACCACCTCGCTGGTCGGCAGCAGCCCGGCGGCGGCGCGGGCGGTGCTGGCGCTGTACCGGGCCTGGCGGGTGGCGCGCGAGGATGCCGGCGGCATCGCCCTGCCCTCCGGCCGGCGCATCCTGCTGCCCACCGAGGAGGCGCGCGATGTGTTCAACGACCGCGCCAACCATTTTGCCCCGCTGGAGGAGGCCGCCGAAGCGCTGGTGGCCGAGCTGACCCTGCGGCCCTCGGAAATGAACCACGCCATCGCCGAGCGCCTGCGCCGCCAGCACGGGCTGACCGTGACCGTGGGCCCCCTGCCCGGGGCGCTGCGCCGCTACGACCCCGCGGCGCACAGCCTGACCCTGTCCGAGGTGCTGCCGCGCGAAAGCCGCGGTTTCCAACTTGCATTCCAGCTCGCCCTGCTGGAGGCGCGCGAGCCAGTGGAGGCGCTGCTGGCCGAGGTGACGCCCAGCTCGCCCGAGGCGACGGCGCTGATCCGCATTGGCCTGCTGAATTATACCGCGGCGGCGCTGCTGATGCCGTACGTCCCGTTCGCCGCCGCCGCGCGCGAGCTGCGCCACGATGTGGAGGCTCTGGCGGCGCGGTTCGGCGTCAGTTACGAGCAGGTCTGCCAGCGCCTGTCCTCGCTGCAGCGGCCGGGCGCGCGCGGGTTGCCGTTCTTCTTCCTGCGCGTCGATCCGGCGGGCAATGTCTCGAAGCGGTTCTCGGCTGCCGGTTTTCCATTTGCCCGCTTCGGCGGGTCGTGCCCGCGTTGGGTGGTGCACGGGGCGCTGGCCACGCCCGGCCGGGTGGTGGTGCAGGTGGCGCAACTGCCGGACGGCGCCACCTTCCTGTGCTTCGCCCGCGCCATGATGGGCGCCACTGCCCGCTGGGGCGAGCCGCAGGCGGTGCGCATCGTGGCGATGGGCTGCGACGTTTCCCATGCCCCGCAGGTGGTCTATGGGGACGGCATCGACCTGGAGCGCGCGGTGGTGGGCATCGGCCTGTCGTGCCGGCTGTGCGACCGGCCGGATTGCCGCAGCCGGGCGTTTCCGCCGCTGGAGCACCGGCTGGCGCTCGATCCGCTCACCACCGGCACCAACCCCTATCGTTTCGAAGCGCGGCGAGGGTAGCAGTTATTCCCGTTACGGCCCGAATTACACCGAAACGGCCCTTGCGCGCCCGCCCGAACGCGGTGCTTTTCAGGGCGAGACAGTAATAATGCCCCTCATACCGGCCTCAAAGTGGCCGGGCATATTGCAGTCGTATTCGAAACTTCCGGGCTTGGTGAAACGCCAGGAAAGCACCTTCGCGGCGCCTGGCTGCACGGTGATGGCGTTGCCGTCCTGGTGATGGTGGGCCTCGTGCCCCGCCTGCATGGCTTCCGCCATCTCCTTGCGGTGGGCGGATTGTGTGGCGGTGTCCCCGAGGGTGAAATCGTGGTCGATGCTGCTGGCGTTCGTCACCACGAAGCGCACGGCTTCGCCCGTTTTCACCTCCACATGGGCGGGCGCGAAGCTGGCGTCACCCATGGTGATTTCAACCGTGCGGGCAGCCCGGCCGCCAGTGTAGGGCTGGCCGAAGCTATAGACGGTTGCCTGGTCGTGATGTTCGGCCGGCCTGGCCCCCGAATGCATGCCGCTCATGTCCATGCCCTTCATGTCCATGTCGTCGTTGCCGGCTGCGGCGGCGCAGCTTCCGACGGCAATGAGGGGCAAGGCAAAAAGCAACGCGAGCGGAAGAAGCGCGTGTCGCAGCGAAAGACGACGAGGGAACATGGGTCCGTTTCCTGTCAAACGTCGGCGGCTTGCTTCAGGAAATGAATGAAACAGTCGGCGGCGCGTTGCATCCGATGAAGGTTCCTGACCGCCGGCGCTATACTGCTCGCCCCGGATGTCTGCAACCGCTCCGAAAGCGCGATCCGAACGGAAGCGCCCCATGTCCTTACCGGTCCGCGTGCAATACGCCAACCGATTTGGTACAGCAGCCTGCGCCGCCGGCAGCATTCCGGTGCGCGCCCCTGGCCCATCCCGAAAACGGAGCCTCACGTCAGATGCTGCGTCTCACGCCTGCCCTCGTGCTGGCCGCCGCCAGCCTGCTCGCCAGCCAGCCGGTGCTTGCGAGCGTCGTCGCCGGCGTGCGCGTCTTCCCGGTCACCCTCACCTTCGATGACCCCGGCGTCGGCGACGAGCTGAAGATGCCGCACATCATCGTGCAGCCCGAACCCGGTACGCAGGACGGCTATCAGATGAAATGGGAATGGGACAAGCGGATCACGCCCATGACGTCGATCATCTACGACCAGGGCTACGATTGGCTTCACCCGTCTGGGTCGAAGACCCGGACCGGCTTCGAGAACGTCTTCGTCACCGGCAAATGGCAGGCCTACACCAACGCCGAACATGAGTTCGCCTTTTCGGTGGGTGTGATCCGGGAATTCGGCGGCAACACAGCGACCCAGAATATCGGCGGCGACGCCTATGGCTCGACCGCACCGGCCATCTATGCCGGCAAGGGCCTCGGTGACCTGCCGATCGGCATGTTGCGCCCGCTCGCCGTGACCGGCCAGCTCAGCTACGCGATCCCCGACCGGCCACTGAACAGCGCACTCGACAACAGCGGCACCCCCCGATCCTGGAACGGCGGTCTGTCGGTCCAATATAGCATTCCATATCTGCAGTCGCAGGTTCACAATTTTGACCTGCCCGACTTCATCGGAGGGCTGATCCCGCTGGTTGAAGCCACCTGGTACTCGCCCGCCAGCAAACCGGCCGGTGGGTTCCCCGCCACGCTGACCATCGCGCCGGGCGTGATCTATTTCGGTGATGGCTTCCAGATCGGCCTTGAAGCGCTGATCCCCGCCAATCGGGCATCCGGCCGCAACGTCGGCGCGGCCCTGCAGGTTTTCTTTTTCTTTGACGACATGTTCCCGGACAATATCATCGGCAAGCCGATCTTTGAGTGAGTGCGGGTGAGGCAAGGTTGAGGCAAAACCCCTGGCCTTGCCCTCGCCGCCGGTGTCCTGGCATTGTTGCGTGATGATGTTGTACGGACTGCGCAGGGTTTCCCGCCGGCTCCTGCACCTGCCAGCCGTGCTGGCAATGGTCGGGCTGCTGGCGGCCGGCGCGCATGTGCCTGTCGGGGCGCTGGCGCAGGCTGAGCGGGCACAGCTCGCGGCGCTCGGCGTGGTCTGCCTTGCCGGCGGAACGGGCGAGCAGGCTCCCGCCATCCCCGCCGGGCACCACGCGGGGTTCTGCATTCTCTGCCTGGCCGCTTGCGTAGCGGCGCCACTGCCGGAAGCCGGCCCCGCGCTGCCGCCACCCTCGGCCGGGCCGGTCCTGCGCGCCGCCGCCCCGCCACCGGCGCGCGCCCCGCCGCCGCTGCCTGCCCGGCCGTTCCAGCCCCGCGGGCCGCCCGTTCCGGTCTGACCAAGGAAACTGCGCCGCCGGCCACATGCCGGCGTGCATCCTTTTGCAGACCCGGATACCGGAGCGACCTCAGATGTCCCGTCTCAAGCTTGCCGCCGCGCTGGCAGTCGCCAGCGTGCTCGGCAACCACGCCGCCTTCGCCCACGTCATTGCCGGCGTGCGCGTTTTTCCCGTCACCCTCACCTTCGATGACCCCGGCACTGCCGACGAGGCGACGCTGCCACAAATGGTCTGGCAGCGTGATGCCGGACCTCAGACCACCACTCAACTGCAATGGGAATGGGACAAGACGATCACGCCCCACACGGCGATCATCTACAACCAGGGCTATGACTGGTTTCATCAATCGGGGTCGAAGACGCAAGGCGGGTTCGAGAACGTCTTCATCACCGGCAAGTGGCAGGCCTTCACCAACGCCGAACACGAGTTCGTCGTCTCGCTCGGCGTGATCCGGGAATTCGGCGGCAACCAGGCGACCCAGAACATCGGCGGCGATGCCTATGGCGGAACCTCGCCGACGGCGTATTTCGGCAAGGGCCTCGGCGACCTGCCGGTCGGCGCGTTGCGCCCGCTCGCCGTTACCGGTGAGCTGAGCTATAATATTCCTGACCGGCGGCTGAACAGCGCGCTGGACAATAGCGGCAATCCGAACTCCCTGAACGGCGCCCTGTCGATCCAATACAGCATTCCATATCTGGAGTCGCAGGTGAAGGATCACGGTCTGCCCGACTTCTTCGGACGGCTTGTTCCGCTGGTCGAGTCCACCTGGTTTACGCCCACCGCGGCGCCGGCCGGCGGGGTCCCCAGCACGTGGACCATCTCGCCCGGTGTGATTTACCTGGGTGATGCATTCCAGGTCGGCATTGAAGCGTTGATCCCGGCCAACAGGCAATCCGGCCACAATGTCGGCGTGATCGCGCAGGTCCACTTCTTCTTCGACGATCTGTTCCGGGGCAGCTTCCTCGGCAAGCCGATCTTCCAGTAAGGGTGTTTTCTGCCATGCCCGTCCGTGAAAGGAGCCCGCTTATGCGCCTGATGACCCTCCTGCTCGCCGTCCTTGCCCTGCTGGCCGGCAGCGACACCGCCTTCGCCCACGCGCTGTTGCGTCACGCCCAGCCCCCCGTCGGCGCCACCGTGAAAGCCGCGCCGGACGAATTGCTGCTGATCTTTTCCGAATCCGTCGAACCCGGCTTCAGCAGCGTCGCCGTGACCGACCCGCACGGCGCAAGGGTGGATACCGGCACCATCCGCACCGATCCGAAGGACGCCACCCACCTGCTCGCCGGCCTGAAGACTCTCGCGCCCGGCACCTACAAGGTGATCTGGCACGCGACCTCGACCGATTCGCACAAGACCGAGGGCGCCTACCAGTTCACCGTCCAGCCCTAGGCCATGCCGCCTTTCGACCCGGAGGGCGGGCTTGTCCTTGCTCTCCTGCGGGCCGCGTCGGTGGCGGCCCTGTTGTCGGCGTTCGGTACTCTGGTGTTCGGCGTGGTGGTCGCGCCGCGCGCCTTCGCCGGCGCATCGGCGGAGGTCACGGCGCCGGCCTGGCGCGCGCTGACGCGGCTCTGCCGGCTCAGTCTGGTCGCGGCTTTTGCGTTCGCCCTGGTGTGGCTGGTGGCGGAATCGGGTCAGATCGCCGGTGCACCGGGGCTGCTCGGCGCATGGACCGCGACGCCAACGGTCGTGTCCGCCACCTTCTTCGGCCACGTGGTGGCGGTTCGGCTGACCGGGCTGGTCATCGCGCTCGCGGTGCTGGGACGGCACCCGTCCGTGCTGCGATGGCGCGCGACGACCGTGCTGTGCGGCGGCATCATCTGCCTGCACGCCGCCCACAGCCATGCCATGGCGATGGTCAACGGTCCCAGTGTTCTGCTGGCCTCGCAGGTTGTGCATCTGCTCGCGGCCGGCGCCTGGCTGGGCGGGCTGCTGCCGTTGCTGCTGGTGGTCCGGCTCACCCCGCCCCGAACCGGCGCCGCGGCATGCCGCTGGTTCTCGCCGCTCGGCAAATGCTGCGTCGCCGGCATCGTGCTGTCGGCGATCTGGCAGTTTTGCGTCCTGATCGGCGGACCGGTGGGGATGATCGGCACCGCGCATGGCTGGATGGACGCCGCCAAGACGCTGCTTCTCGTGGTGCTGCTGGGCTTTGCCGCCGCCAACCGATACCGCTTCGCGCCGGCGCTGCGCGGCCCCGACCCGGTGATCGCCCGGCGCGACCTGCTCCGCAGCCTCGCCCTGCAGACCGCGGCCGGGGCGACCATCGTCGGCGTCGCCGCAGTGCTGGCCAGCCTGCCGCCGGCGATGCATGTGCAGCCGGTCTGGCCGTTTGCCTGGCGGCCGAGCCTGGTCGCGCTGGAGGACCCCGATCTGCGGCGGGAAATCGGCACCGCCGCGATCGCTGTGCTGGCGGGGCTCTCACTGGCCGCGAGCGGTATTTTTCTCCGGCGTCTTCGTTTTCTTCGCATCGCCGCCGGGGTCGCGGCCATCGTCTGGGCCGCGCCGCATTTCGGGCCGCTGCTGGTCGAGGCCTATCCCACCAGCTTCTACCGCTCGCCGAGCGGTTTTTCCGCCCAGTCCATCGCGACCGGAGCCGACCTTTACCCCACCTATTGCGCGTCCTGCCACGGCGCGCATGGCCAGGGCGATGGGGAGGCCGCGAAGGCACTCGCCGTGCCGCCGGCCGACCTGACGGCGGCGCATCTCTGGGACCACAGCGACGGCGAGCTGTTCTGGTGGCTGTCGCACGGCATGGACAATCCGGAGGGCGGCCTGGCCATGCCCGGCTTCGCCGACCGGCTGAGTGAAGAGGGGCGCTGGGCGCTGATCGACGCGATCCGGGCCAACAACGCCGGGATGTCGCTCGGGCGCGGCCGCAACTGGACGCGCCCGACACCGGCGCCGCGCTTCGAGGCCGACTGCGCCGACGGACGCAGCCTGGACCTTGCCGATCTGAAGGGGCAGGCAGCGCGCATCGTCGCCGCCGGCGGCACGGAGCCGCCCGGATTGCCCCTCGCGACCATCGTCATCGGCGCGGATGCCGCCGCTGCCGACAAAAATGCCTGCACGAGCAGCGATCCGGCCGTCCTGGTGGCCTACGCGCTGGTGGCGGGCGTGTCGCCCGATGCGCTCGCCGGCACACAATTCCTGGTCGATCCGGAGGGGTGGTTGCGTGCGTTGTGGCGGCCCGGCGACCCGCCGGGCTGGACCTCCCTGCTCCCTGATGTCACCGCCATCTGCCGCGCTCCCCTGGAAGCGCCCGCCAGCGGCCACCACCACCCATGACAAAACTATTCCGCGGCGCTGCGCAGCCCCGCACCGGCGGCCAGCGGACATAGCGGCAACGCGCCGGCGCACAATGCCGCCAGCAGCAGCAGATGCGGCCGCGGCGACAGCCCGCCGGAGGCGGCGTCCGCCGCCGCGACGCCAAAAATCAGCACCGGCGCGGTCAGCGGCAGCACCAGCAGCGGCAGCAGCACCCCGCCGCGCCGCGCCCCCAGCACCAGGGCGGCGCCGGCGGTGCCGAGCAGCGACAGCACGATGGTGCCGGGCAGCAGGCCGGCCAGCAGCACCGAGATGGCCTCGTCCGGCATGCGCAACATGACCGCGAGCGGCCCCGCCGCCAGCAGCAGCGGCACGCCGGTGACCAGCCAATGCGCCACCGCCTTGGCCGCCGCGACGGCGGAGGCCGGCAGGCCGGACAGCAGCAGCAGGTCGAGCGAGCCGTCCTCCAGATCGGCGCCGAACAACCGGTCGAGCGGCAACAGCGCGGCCAGCAGGGCGCAGACCCAGATAATGCCCGGCGCGATCCGGCCGAGCGTCTCCGGCGCCGGACCGATGGCGAGCGGGAACAGCGCCGCGGCGATGACGAAGAACAGCATGGCAGCCAGCGTGTCGCTGCCGTGCCGCAGCGACAGGCGCAGCTCGCGGGCGAGCAGGGCGAGGAAGATCGTCATTCGGAGGTGCTCGATTCCCAGGTGGCATGGCTCACCCCGGGCAGGCGGCTGAGGCGTTCCACCACCGCGTCCAGCTCGTCCGGCTGCACCGAGGCGCTGGTCAGGGTGGCGACCAGTTCGGCCGAGCCGTCGCCGGCCACTTCGACCTCCATGTCGGCCACCGGGTAGCGCGCGTCCTCCAGCGCTTCGGTGACCGCCTCGCGCAGCTCCGGTGCATCGGACAGCGCGCGCACGCGCACCTCGTGGATCGCCTCGGTGGCCTGTTCGTCCAGCGGGATGCGGTTGATGGCGTTGACCAGCGGGCGCAGCAGCGTGTTGCCGGCCAGGATGAACACTGTCAGCAGCGCGCCCTGGGCCAGCCGGTCCGCCCCCGCGCAGGCGCCGACGGCGGCCGAGCTCCACAGCGTGGCGGCGGTGTTCAGGCCGCGCACGTTGGTGCCTTCCTTCATGATCACGCCGGCGCCGAGGAAGCCGATGCCGGACACCACATATGAAATCACCTGCACGGCCCGGTCATTGCCGCCCAGATTCATGGCCAGATCGACGAACCCGGCGGCGCCGACGCACACCAGCACGTTGGTGCGCAGACCCGCCGTGCGCTGGCGATACTGGCGCTCGGCGCCGATCACGGTGCCGAGCACGAAGGCCCCGGCCAGGCTGATGGCGGTGTCCAGGAAGTCGGCGAGCACGAAAGTTTGCGTGAATTGCATGGCGTTCACCCCAGCTTCAGGTCAGCGGTGCCGTCGAGCGGCAGCGGCAGATGCGTCGCCGCCACCACGATCCCCCCGCGCGCCCGGTGCGCCGCCAGCAGATCGCCGAATCGGGTCACCGAGGCCAAGTCCAGCCCCAGCGTCGGCTCATCCAGCAGCCACAGCGCGGCCTCGGCAATCGCCAGCCGGGCGATTGCCAGCCGGCGCTTCTGCCCGGCCGAGAGCATGCGCGCCGGCAAATCGGCCAGCCGCAGCAGATCGACCGCCGCCAGCGCCCGGCTGACGGCCGCCCGGCTGCCCCAGAAGCGCAAATTCTCGGCCACCGTCAGGCCCGGCTTCACGGCATCCTGATGGCCCAGATAGCGCACCCGCGCGGCATGCGACGGCAGGTCGGCCAGCGCGTCGGCGCCGTCCCACAGCAGCCGCCCCGCCTCCGCCCGGCCGAGCCCGGCCAGCACGCGCAGCAGGGTGGACTTGCCGGAACCGTTCGGCCCGGTCAGCAGCAGCGCGCCGCCCGGCGGCACGGCGAAGGACAGGCCGGCGAACACCAGCCGTTCGCCGCGGAACGCCGCCAAACCTTCGGCCTGAAGCACGACCCCTCCTCAACGCTGCACCGCAACAATCCGGTTCGGCGGCCCGTGGACGCCCCCGCCGCGGTGTGGTTAAAGCCGCGCACCGCTAAGAAACACCCTCCGCGCGCCGCGGGGAATCCCCCCCGATGCCACGCGCGGACGAATCAGACGGGGCCTCGGGATGACAACAATCGGGCAGGACAGCCTTTACACGCGCCGCACCCTCACGGTGGGCGGGCGCAGCTACGAGTATTTTTCCATCCCCGAAGCCGCCGGGACCATCGGCGACGTCTCCCGCCTGCCGGTCTGCCTCAAGGTGCTGCTGGAGAACGTGCTGCGCTTCGAGGACGGCCAGAGCTACACCATCGAAGACGCCACCGCGATCGCCGAGTGGCTGCACCGGGCGTCCAGCAGCAAGGAAGTGCCGTTCAAGCCCGCCCGCATCCTGATGCAGGATTTCACCGGCGTGCCCGGCGTGGTGGACCTCGCCGCGATGCGCGACGGCATCATCCGGCTCGGCGGTGATCCGCAGAAGGTGAACCCGCTGATCCCGGTCGATCTGGTGATCGACCATTCCGTCATGGTGGATTTCTCCGGCACCGCGAACAGCCTGCAGGAGAACGTGGACGTTGAGTTCGAGCGCAACGGCGAACGCTACACCTTCCTGCGCTGGGGCCAGACCGCGTTCGACAATTTCCGCGTGGTGCCGCCCGGCACCGGCATCTGCCACCAGGTGAACCTGGAATACCTGGCGCAGACCGTCTGGACCTCCGAGGCCGACGGCGCCGTGTTCGCCTATCCCGACACGCTGTACGGCACCGACAGCCACACCACCATGGTGAACGGGCTGGGCGTGCTCGGCTGGGGCGTCGGCGGCATTGAGGCGGAGGCGGCCATGCTCGGCCAACCGATCGCCATGCTGATCCCCGACGTGATCGGCTTCCGCCTGACCGGCCGCCTGCCCGAGGGCGCCACCGCCACCGATCTGGTGCTGACGGTCACGCAGATGCTGCGCCGGAAGGGCGTGGTCGGCAAATTCGTCGAGTTCTTCGGGCCGGGGCTGAACGACCTGCCGCTCGCCGACCGCGCCACCATCGCCAACATGGCACCCGAATACGGCGCCACCTGCGGCTTCTTCCCGGTGGACAAGATCACGCTCGACTACCTCCGCCTGTCCGGCCGCGACGAGGACCGCATCGCTCTGGTCGAGGCGTATTCCAAGGTGCAGGGGCTGTGGCGCGATGCCACCACGCCGGACCCGGTGTTCACCGACACGCTCGAACTCGATCTGTCCACCGTGCAGCCCAGCCTGGCCGGGCCGAAGCGGCCGCAGGACCGGGTGCTGCTGAAGGACGCCTCGGCGGCGTTCAGGAACGAGCTGACCAAGAGCCTGGGCGTGGCCGCCAGCGACACCGGCACCAAGGCGCAGCCGGCGGGGAAGAACTACCAGATCACCCATGGCGACGTGGTGATCGCCGCCATCACCTCCTGCACCAACACCTCCAACCCCTCGGTGCTGATCGCCGCCGGGCTGGTGGCGCGCAAGGCGCGTGCGCTCGGCCTCGCGCCCAAGCCCTGGGTGAAGACCTCGCTGGCGCCGGGCTCGCAGGTGGTGACCGAGTATCTCGACACATCCGGCCTGACCGAGGATCTGGACGCGCTCGGGTTCAACACGGTCGGCTATGGCTGCACCACCTGCATCGGCAATTCCGGCCCGCTGGACGAGGCGATCGCCGACGCGATCGAGGACAACAAGCTGGTGGCGGCCTCAGTGCTGTCGGGCAACCGCAACTTCGAAGGCCGCGTGCATCCCAACGTGCGGGCGAACTATCTCGCCTCGCCGCCGCTGGTGGTGGCCTATGCGCTGCTCGGCACCCTCAATGAAGACATCGCAACCGCCCCGCTCGGCACCGGGCGTGACGGCACGCCGGTGTATCTGAAGGACGTCTGGCCGACCAACAAGGAGATCGCCGATGTGCTGGCGGCCTCGCTGTCGCGGGCGCAGTTCCTGAAGCGCTATGGCGAGGTGTTCAAGGGGCCGGCGCAATGGCAGGCGATCGGGGTGGAGAGCGGGGCGGCCACCTATCGCTGGAGCGACTCCTCCACCTACGTGAAGAACCCGCCCTATTTCGACGGCATCACGATGGAGCCGGCGCCGGTCGGCGACATCACCGGGGCGCGCATTCTGGCGGTGCTGGGCGATTCCATCACCACCGACCACATCAGCCCCGCCGGCAACATCCGCAAATCCTCGCCGGCCGGCGAATATTTGCTGGAGCGGCAGATTCTGGCCCGCGACTTCAACAGCTACGGCGCCCGCCGTGGCAACCATGAAGTGATGATGCGCGGCACCTTCGCCAACATCCGTATCCGCAACGAGATGGTGCCCGGCGTGGAAGGCGGCGTCACCCGTCATTTGCCCGGTGGCGAGCAGCTCGCCATCTACGACGCGGCAATGCGCTACAAGGACGAGGGCGTTCCGTTGGTGGTGATCGGCGGCCGGGAATACGGCACCGGCTCATCGCGCGACTGGGCGGCCAAGGGCACGATGCTGCTGGGCGTGAAGGCTGTGGTGGTGGAGAGTTTCGAGCGTATCCACCGCTCTAATCTGGTTGGGATGGGGGTGCTGCCGCTCACCTTCAAGGACGGGATGGACCGCAAGAGCCTCGGCCTGACCGGCGAGGAAGTGCTGGATATTCTGGGCCTGGAGGATCTGTCGCCGCGGATGGATCTGGATCTGGTGATCCACCGGCCGAACGGGACGACCGATACGGTGAAGGTGCTGTGCCGTGTCGATACGTTGGACGAAGTCCAGTATTACCGGCATGGGGGGATTTTGCACTATGTGCTGCGGGGGATGGCTGCCTAAGTAAGAAAGGCCAGGGGCTTTGCCCCTGGACCCCACCAAGGGCCGAGAGGCCCTTGGAACCCACTCGTTTTAAGTATGGGGTCCAGGGGCCTCTCGGCCCTTGGCGGGTCCAGGGCAGAGCCCTGGCCTTTCTTTCTTGCTTTCCGTCCTGAGCTGCCCGCAAGCCGCCAGAATATCCCGCCCCCGAGGCGCCCGAACAGGCGAAGAAAACCCAGCATCATTAACGATCGCGGCAAACCGCTCGATCGCCTTATGCGTGCTGGTCTCGTAAGGACTGCCCGGCCAGGGATTGAACGGAATAAGGTTCACCTTGGCCGGAATGCCGGCGATCAGCCGGATCAGTTCGCGCGCCTCGGCCTCGCTGTCGTTGATGCCCTTCAACATGACGTATTCAAAGGTGATGCGCCTTGCGTTGCTCGCCGCAGGGTATCGGCGGCAGGCGGCGATCAGTTCGCGGAGCGGGTATTTGCGGTTGAGCGGCACGATTTCGTCGCGCAACTCGTCGCGCACCGCGTGCAGCGACACGGCGAGGTTCACGCCGAGTTCGGCACCGCACCGGTCCATCATCGGCACCACGCCGGAGGTGGAAAGGGTGATGCGCCGGCGCGACAGGCCGATGCCTTCGTTGTCCATGGCGATGACCATGGCCTTCGCCACGTTCTCGTAGTTGTACAGTGGCTCGCCCATGCCCATCAGCACGATGGTGGACAGCAGGCGCGGGGTTTCGCCTTTCGGGCTCGGCCACTCGCCATAGGCGTCGCGCGCCGCCATGAACTGGCCGACGATCTCGTCCGGCCCGAGGTTGCGCACCAGCGGCTGGGTGCCGGTGTGGCAGAACCGGCAGGACAGGGTGCAGCCGACCTGCGAGGAAATGCAGACGGCGCCGCGATCCTCGTATTTGTCGGGGATATAGACGGTCTCGGCTTCCTGCCCGTCGCGGAAGCGGAACAGCCATTTGCGGGTTTCGTCGCGGCTGGTCTGCACCGTGGCGATGCCGGGCCGGCCGATCACGAAACGCTCGGCGAGCCGGGCCTGAGAGGGCCTGGCGATCGAGGACATGCGGGCGAAATCGGTGGCGCCCTGGTAGTAAATCCAGTGCCAGACCTGCTTGGCCCGGAACGGCGCCTCGCCGGCCTCGGCCAGCACCGCGCCCAGTTCCTCGCGCGACAGACCCACCAGATCGCGGCGGCCGTCTTCGGTCTGGGCGGCGGGCGGGGCGAAGCGGGCCGTCTTGGCGAGGATGCGGGCGCGTTCCGACTCGTTGAGCGAGTCGCTCATTTCGGCGGACACGCTTTGTTGATCGCCTCGTAGGCGTGGCCGAAGCCTTTCAGGCTGAACGTGTCGGTTACGGCGACATTGCGCGGACCGGGGGAGTGCGCCGTTATCTTCGTGCCGCGGCCGAACGCGGCGGCAGCGGCATGGCCGTCGCGGGCGAAGGCGCTGCGGCCGGAGGCGTAGAATTCCAGCGCGGTCTGATCCACCTGCACCTTCACCGTGGCATTGGCCGCGTAGGCAAAGCCGGCGCTGATCGCCACCGCATCGCGGCCGCTGGGTCGCTGGGTGACGGTGAGCACCACCTCACCGCGGCCGGGCACCGGGGGGGCGGAATGGTTCGCACGAACAAAGGCGTAGCAGGCGGGCTGCCCCGCTTCGGTGTTGGTCGCCGCGGTCCAGTCCTCGAAGCGGCCGATCTGTTTCGGCCCGTCGGCCTTGGCGGCGGGCGCCGCGGCGGCTGGCTTGTGCTGGGGGTCCGGTGCCGGGCCGGCGGCCAGCAGCGGAAGGGCGATGAACAAGAAAACAACTGGGCGCATACGTTAACATACGGTCGGCGCGGACGGCGAACAAGCGCGCCGATCTCATGTCTCCCCCTCCGGCCGGGTCTCCTCCGGGCGGCCCCGCCAGGTCGGCAGGTGGCGCCGGAACACCGGGTCGCCATGGCTGGGCGCGGGCGGCAAGGCGGCCTCGGCGCCGCCGCTGCGCACCGGCCGGGCGGCGAAGCGGCCGTGCTGCAGCAGCCGGTCGTACAGCACCAGCGCGCCGGCCACCGCCAGGTTGAGGGCGAACCGGGTGGGAATGCGCACCACATGCCGGCAGCGCGCCAGCACCGAAGGCGACAGGCCCGACCGCTCCGGCCCGAGGATATAGGCGGCGTTCAGCGGGTGACGGAAGCTGGGCAACTCGGCGGCGTCGTCCAGCAGTTCGATGCCCACCAGCACGCAGCGCTCGGGCAACAGCAGGTCGTCCGCCGAATCGAACCGCCATAGCGGCACGTGCGCCGGGGTATCGGCGGTGTCGGCCGAGCGCCCGGCGCGGGCGTCAAAGCCGGTGCCGACGAGGAAACAGAATGACGCGTCGAAGGCGTGCGCCGTGCGCAGCAGCGCGCCGACATTGGCCGATTTCGACAGGCCCTCGGCGCCGATACCGACATAGCCGCGGGTTCTGGCGGGATGCATGCGCCTGATTATCCTTTCCGTATCGAGCAGATTTGTGCCTCCGGGCGTTCCGCCCTCCGGCAATCTGCTCTATGCCCCGCCTATGAGCGACGCAACCGATGCCCATTTGGCCGCCCAGTACGAAGCCTATCCGTACCCCCAGCGCGACCCGAAAGATGAGAAAAAGCGCCTCGTGGTGGGCAGCCCGAGCCATCTGCGCGAAGTCGATTGGTGGGTGTTCGGCGCCAACCGCCCGCGCGCCCGCCCGCTGCGCGCGCTGGTGGCCGGCGGCGGCACCGGGGACGCCACCATCATGCTGGCCGCCCACATGGAACGCTTCGGCCAGCCCGGCACGGTCACCTATCTGGACCGCTCCGAGGCGGCCCTGCGCATCGCCCAGGCCCGTGCCGCCGCGCGGGGGCTGGACAATATCGTCTGGGAGCGCCGTTCTCTGCTCGATCTTCCGCAGTCCGGGCTGGAGCCGTTCGACTACATCGATTGCTGCGGCGTGCTGCACCACCTGCCCGACCCGGCCGAGGGGTTGGCGGCCCTGCTGTCGGTGCTGGCTCCGGCGGGCGGGCTGGGGCTGATGGTCTATGCACCGCATGGGCGCACCGGCGTCTACATGCTGCAGGACGCGCTGCGCCTGCTCACGCCAGCGGATGAGATGCCGGCCCTGCGGCTGGACATGGCAAGGCGGGTGATGCGGCACCTGCCGGACAGCAACTGGCTGCGCTTCAACCGCAACTTCGCCGATCACCTGACCGGCGGCGATGCCGGACTGTATGACCTGCTGTTGAACCCGCGCGACCGCGCCTTCGATGTTCCTGCCCTGCACGCCCTGCTGCACGGCGCCGGGCTGGCGGTCACGGCGCTGATGGAGCCGATGCGCTACGACCCGGCCACCTACCTGCCGGACCCGAAGCTGCGCGCCCGCGCCGCCGCCCTGGACCCGGTCGCCCGCGCCGCCCTGGCCGAAGCGGTCACGGCCAACATGAGCACGCATGTGGCCTATTGCGTGCGCGCCGCCGAACGAACCGCGCCGGCCAACCCGATGGACGAGGCCGCCGTGCCGGTGGCGCGCGAGATGCCGGCCGGGGAGGTCGCGCGCGCCATCCGCCCGGACGGCACGCTGACCTTCCTGTTCGACGGCCTGGCGGTGAAGGTGGCGCTGCCGCCCCTGGCGGGCGCCATCCTGCGCCAGATCGACGGCGAGCGCCGCGTGGCCGACATCGCGGCGGCCCTGGTGAGTACCGGGATCGAGCGCGCCGCCTTCGACCGGGCCTGGCGCGAGACCTGGGACAAGCTGTCGGCGCTGAACCGCATCCTGCTCGCCGCCCCCCCGTGATTGGGTCTGCCGTAATGGGGCCGGCGATCGTCATCTTCGGCGCCGCCGTGCGTCCGGACGGTCAGCCCAGCGGCGCGCTGCGGCGGCGCGTCGAGGCAGCGCTCACCTTCGGTGCCCGCCATCCGGACGCGCTGTATGTGCCCACAGGTGGCCTGGGCGACCATCCGCCGGCCGAGGCCGAGGTGATGGCCGCGCTGCTGCGCGCGGCGGGGGTGGCCGATCTGCGCATCCTCGCCGAGACGAGCGGCACCGACACGGTGTCTTCAGTGCGGGCGGTGCGCCGGCTGTTGCTGGCCGCCGGGCATCGCGGCCCGGTGTTCGCGGCGACCAGCGCCTATCATGTGCCGCGTTGCGTGCTGCTGCTGCGTCTGGCCGGGCTGCCGGCCCGGGCGTGCAAGCCGCCGCCCGGGCCGGCGGCGACGCGCCGGCGCAAACGCTGGTACTGGCGCCTGCGGGAAATTCCCGCGGTGCCGTGGGACGCGGCGCTGCTGCTGTGGCTGCGGGCGACCGGGCGGCTTTGAGGGAGACAAAAAAAGAAGCGTTTACCGCCGGCCGGCTCAGCGCTCTTCTTCGCCCGCCTCGGGCTCGATCTCGACATCGACCACCGCCTCGTCACCGCCCTCGAGGTCGGAGGTGTCTTCCAGCACGTCCTCCTCCACTTCCTCCTCGACGGTCTCGACCTCGACGTCGCCGTCCTCCAGACCCGGAACGGGCAGCACTTTCGGGCGGCGCTTTTCTTCCAGCGCCACGTTGCCGCCGGTGCGCCGCAGCCGCGGCTGCTCGGCCGGCTGCTCGGTACTGCATTTCGGGCAAATCGCCGGCTGCTTGCTCAGGTCATAGAATCGGGCGCTGCAGGACACGCAGACGCGCTTGTTGCCGAGTTCGGGCTTCGCCATCGTGTCGCCTCGCCAGGGATTGCGCCGGAGGGCGCGCCCCATGCCATCCTCGCGCCCGCCTGTCAAACGAGCATTACCCGTGCTAAGCGCGCGCGCATGCACGCTCCCCTCATTCTGGCCGCCAGCCGCCCCGCCACCCCCCTCGCCGGCACCATCCGGGTGCCGGGCGACAAGTCGATCAGCCATCGCGCCCTCATGTTCGGCGCCCTGGCGGTCGGCGAAACCCGCATCTCCGGCCTGCTGGAAGGCGAGGACGTACTGCGCACCGCCGCCGCCATGCGCGCGCTCGGGGCCGAAATGGTGCAGGACGGCCCGGGCGCCTGGCGCGTCGCCGGCCGCGGCGTCGGCGGCCTGGTGGAGCCGGCCGACGTGCTGGACATGGGCAATTCCGGCACCGCCGCCCGGCTGCTCACCGGCATCCTGGCCAGCCACCCGTTCTTTTCCGTGCTGACCGGCGATGCCAGCCTGCGCAGCCGGCCGATGCAGCGGGTGACCGACCCGCTCGCCGCCTGCGGCGCCCGGTTTTCCGCCCGCGCCGGCGGCCGGCTGCCGCTGGCCGTCGAGGGCGCGCACGATCCACTGCCCTTGGAATATCGCGTGCCGATGCCCTCGGCGCAGGTGAAGTCGGCGCTGCTTCTGTGCGGCCTGAATGCCCCCGGCCTGACCCGCATCGAGGAAATCGAGGCCACCCGCGACCACAGCGAGAACATGCTGCGCCATTTCGGCGCCAAGGTGACGGTAGAGGCGGACGGGGCCGCACGCATCATCACGCTGGTGGGCCAGCCGGATCTGCGCGCCGCCGATGTGGTGGTGCCGGGCGATCCCTCCTCGGCGGCATTTCTGGTGGTCGCCGCGCTGCTGGTGCCGGGCTCGCTGGTGCGCATCGAAGGGGTCGGTCTGAACACGCTGCGCTGCGGCCTGTTCGCCACGCTGCGCGAGATGGGTGCTGCCCTGTCGGTCGAGAACGAGCGGGTGGAGGGCGGTGAGCCGGTCGGCGATCTGGTTGCCGCTCATTCGGCGTTGCGCGCGGTGGAGGTGCCGTGGGAGCGGGCGCCGAGCATGATCGACGAATATCCCATCCTGGCCGTCGCCGCCGCCTTCGCCGAGGGAACCACGCGCATGCGCGGGCTGAAGGAGCTGCGCGTCAAGGAAAGCGACCGGCTGACCGCCACCGCCGCGCTGCTCAGCGCCAACGGGGCGCGGGTGAACATCCAGGGGGACGATCTGATCGTGGAAGGCGGCCACAAGCCGGCGGGCGGGGCGACGGTGCAAACGCATATGGACCACCGGATCGCCATGAGCGCCCTGGTCCTGGGTCTGGCCACGCCGGCGCCGGTGGCGGTGGACGATGCCGCCTTCATCGACACCAGTTTCCCCGGGTTCGTTTCACTTCTGAACGGCCTTGTCGCTGGCCCCGCCCCGATCGCCGCGCCATGACCACGCTGATCATCGCAATCGATGGCCCCGCCGCCGCCGGCAAGGGCACGCTCGCCCGCCGCCTCGCCGCCCATTTCGCCCTGCCCTATCTCGACACCGGCCTGCTGTACCGTGCCGTCGGCCGCCGCGTGCTGGACGACGGCGCCGACCCCTCCGACCCGGTTGCCGCCGAAGCCGCCGCCCGCACCCTGCGCCCTGAGGACCTCGACCGCGCCGATTTGCGCGGCCCCCCGGCCGACGCCGCCGCCAGTGCGGTCGCCGCCATTCCCGGTGTGCGCGCGGCCCTGCTGGACTTCCAACGCAGCTTCGGCCGCGCCCGCGGCGCCGTGCTGGACGGGCGCGACATCGGCACCGTGGTGTTCCCCGACGCGCGGGAAAAACTCTACGTCACCGCCAGCCCCGAGGCGCGCGGCCTGCGCCGCTGGAAGGAACTGTTGGCGCGCGGCGTCGAGGCCGATCTCGCCACCGTCACCGCCGAAGTGCGCGCCCGTGATGCCGCCGACGCCGCCCGCGCCGCCGCGCCGATGAAGCCGGCCGAGGACGCGAACCTGCTCGACACCACCGATCTCGATCCCGACCAGGCTTTTGCCGCGGCGCTGGCCTTGCTGGCCGACAGGGAGACCGTCGCAGCGAAGGCGTAGGCGGATCAGCGAAACACAGGCCGCCGCTGCGCTGAACCGCCCTTGTGCAACCTGCACTGTTCACGCCTTTGCGACGCCGCAACCCCGCCGCAGCGCTTGACTCCGCGCCCGCTCCGGCTATCTGTGCGCCCACGCGCGGCCGGGAGGCTGCGCGGGCGAACGGACGGATCGTCAACTGCCCGGTCGGATAACCATATGTTGACCCAGGCCCGCGTCCGCAGGAACCACGGCGCGGGCAAGCCGTGCTTCCCGAGGTCTGACCCGCCGGGAAGGGCGCATGCACAGCCGGCGGTACGGGCACGGCCCACCGCCCTCTCAAGGACAGACCCACCCTCATGGCATCCAGCGCCGCCGTTGCCCAGCGTCCCACCGCCCTGCGCCCGACCAGCCCTCCTCCAGAGGTCGAAGACTTCGCCACCCTCCTCGACGAGACCCTTGGCCGCGATTCCGGCTTTGACGGCTCCGTCGTCACCGGCCGCGTTGTCCGGCTGACCGAGGAATTCGCCATCGTCGATGTCGGCCTGAAAAGCGAAGGCCGCGTCGCCCTGAAGGAATTCGGCCCACCCGGCGCCAAGCCCGAGGTGAAGCCCGGCGACGTGATCGAGCTTTATGTCGAGCGCTACGAGGACCGCGACGGCACCATCGTGCTCTCCCGCGAAAAGGCCCGCCGCGAGGAAGCCTGGACCAATCTCGAGCGCGCCTTCGAGAGCCAGCAGCGCGTCAACGGCACCATTTACGGCCGGGTCAAGGGCGGCTTCACTGTCGATCTCGGCGGCGCCGTGGCCTTCCTGCCGGGCAGCCAGGTCGATATCCGGCCGGTGCGCGATGTCGGCCCGCTGATGGGCACCCCGCAGCCCTTCCAGATTCTCAAGATGGACCGCGCCCGCGGCAACATCGTGGTGTCGCGCCGCGCCGTGCTGGAGGAAACCCGCGCCGAGCAGCGCAGCGAGCTGATCCAGGGCCTGAAGGAAGGCCAGATCCTCGACGGCGTGGTGAAGAACATCACCGATTACGGCGCCTTCGTCGATCTCGGCGGCGTTGACGGCCTGCTGCATGTGACCGACATCGCCTGGCGCCGCATCAACCACCCCTCCGAGGCCCTGCAGATCGGCCAGGCGGTGAAGGTGCAGGTGATCCGCTTCAACCCGGACACCCAGCGCATCAGCCTCGGCATGAAGCAGCTGGAAGCCGACCCGTGGGAAGGTGTCGCCGCGAAGTACCCGCCGGGCGCCAAGTTCACCGGCCGCGTGACCAACATCACCGACTACGGCGCCTTCGTGGAGCTGGAGCCGGGGGTCGAGGGCCTCGTTCACGTTTCCGAGATGAGCTGGACCAAGAAGAACGTCCATCCGGGCAAGATCGTCGCCACCTCGCAGGAGGTCGATGTGCTGGTGCTGGACGTGGACAGCGGCAAGCGCCGTATCTCGCTCGGCCTGAAGCAGGTGCAGCGCAACCCCTGGGAGCAGTTCGTCGACGAGCATCCGATCGGTTCGGTGGTCGAAGGCGAAATCCGCAACATCACCGAGTTCGGCCTGTTCGTCGGCCTGACCGCGGACATCGACGGCATGGTCCACATGTCCGACCTGTCCTGGGACGAGCCGGGCGAGCTGGCCATGACCAAGTTCGAGAAGGGCTCGGTCGTCAAGGCCAAGGTGCTGGACGTGGATGTCGAGAAGGAGCGCATCTCGCTCGGCATCAAGCAGCTCGCCGACGATCCCGCCGCCGCCGTGCTCGACCGGGTGCACAAGGGCAGCATCGTCACCTGCGTGGTCACTGCGGTGCAGTCCAACGGCATCGAGGTCAAGGTTGACGAGGTGCTCACCGGCTTCATCCGCCGCGCCGAACTCGCCCGCGACAAGTCCGAGCAGCGCCCGGACCGGTTCGCCGTGGGTGAAAAGGTCGACGCCAAGGTCATGTCGGTGGACCGCGCCGCCCGCAAGCTCCAGCTCACCGTCAAGGGCAAGGAGCAGGACGAGGACAAGCAGGCGATCCAGGAATACGGCAACTCGGATTCCGGCGCATCGCTGGGCGATATCCTCGGGGCCGCGATCCGTCGCCGCAACCAGCAGTCCCAGGGAGATCTGTGAACTGCGCACACGCGGTCACCTCATAGCGGACCGTCATGTCCCTCGAGACTGACCTGCTGATCGACAGGCGGCGCCTCAAGCGCCGCCTGTTCTTTTGGCGCGCCGCCGCGGTGTTCGCGGCGGCGGTTTGCGTTCTGCTGGTGGTCGCGCCCCACCTGCCGTTGGGGGGGCGCGACCACCTTGCCCGCCTCACGGTATCCGGCCTGATCACCGAGAACCGCAAGCTCACCGAAGCGGTGACGGCACTGGCCAAGGACCGCGCCGTGCGCGGCCTGATCGTCTATGTCGACAGCCCCGGCGGCAGCGTCGCCGGCGGCGAAAGCCTGCATCAGGCGATCGCCGAGGTCGCCGCCCGCAAGCCGGTGGTCACCGTCATGGGCGGCACCGCCGCCTCGGCGGGCTACATGGTCGCGGTGCCGGCTTCCCGCATCTTCGCCCGCGAATCCACCCTGACCGGCTCGATCGGCGTGCTGCTGCAGACCGGCGAGGTCTCCGGCCTGCTCGAGCGGATCGGCGTCACCGCCGAGGCGATCACCTCGGGTCCGCTGAAGAACCAGCCGAGCTACACCCATCCGACCTCGCCGCAGGGCCGCGAGGTGCTGCAGGCCCTGGTCATGGACATGTACGAGCAGTTCGTCGGCATGGTCGCCGCCGGCCGCCACATGCCGGCCGAACAGGTCCGCACGCTGGCCGATGGCCGCGCCTATACCGGGCGGCAGGCGCTGGGTCTCGGCCTGATCGATGCGATCGGCGGCGAGGCGGAAGCGCGGGCTTGGCGGGCCGCCGAGAAGGGCAGTCCCGAAAGCCTGCCGGTCGAGGATGTGGAGCTTGGCAGCTTCGCCCGCCGGGCGCTCGCGGCCTCATTTTCGCCGGTCGTCGGCGAAATGATGAAAACCGTTCTGTCTCAAGGACTTACACTTGACGGCGCGTGGGCCGTCTGGCAGCCTTCCAGTGGTAGTGAGTGAGCGTTGAATCGCTGGGGGTGGGGCCATGACAAAATCGGAGCTGATTGCTGATCTATCGGCGGCGAACCCGCATTTGCGCGCGCAGGATGTGGAGTTGATCGTCGCCACCGTGTTCAACGAAATCACCGCGGCACTGTCGCGCGGCGAGCGGGTGGAACTGCGCGGCTTCGGCGCGTTCACAGTCAAGCGACGCGAAGCCCGCACCGGCCGCAATCCGCGCACCGGCGAGGCCGTGCCGGTGGACGAGAAGGCCGTGCCGTTCTTCAAGGCCGGCAAAGAGTTGCGCGAGCGGGTCAACCGCGGCAAGCGGGACACGCGCAAGCCAACCGAGGCCAAGGGCCGCGCGAGGGCGGGGGTGGCGGCCTGATGAAAACTGGGTTAGTTTCCGATGCGTCCCTTTCCCGAGGTGAAATCCCATGTTGCGCACTGTGATTGCCTTGCCTGTTCTTGTCGTGCTGATCCTGTTCGCGTTGTCCAACCCGCAGTCGGTCACGCTGGCATTCTGGCCGACCGACTTCACGCTGAAGTCGCCGGTCTCGGCCGCCGTCCTGGCGCCCGCAGCGGTGGCCTTCCTGCTTGGCGCCCTGTTCGTCTGGTTCCCGGCCCTTGGCGCCCGTCGCCGCGCTCGTCGCTTCGAGCGGGCAACACGCCGGCTGGAAGACCAGGTGAGCTCTCTGAAGAAGAAGAGCGGCTCCGCGGCGGCGGCGTCGAGGTGACATGACGGGCCTGATCGCGGCGTTCAATTCGACCGACGCCGCGCGGGCCATCTGCCGGGCCGAAACGGTCGCACCGTATCGCGGTATGTTCGGATTCCGGCTGGAGTACGTTCTGGCGTACGGCGTCGGCAGCCGGGTGGTTGTCGGCGCCGTCTCCTTGCCCCCGCGCACCGCCGGGCTGGCCGGGTGACGCGGGTCAAGATTTGCGGCATCAACGACCCGGCCGCCCGCGATGCTGCCCGCGACGCCGGCGCCGACTGGCTCGGGTTTGTCTTTTTCCCCGCCTCGCCGCGCGCGGTGACACCCGCTCTGGCGGCCACGCTGACGCATGGCGCTCCCTCGCGGGTCGGCCTGTTCGTGCACCCGACCGACGAGGCCATCGCCACCACGCTGGCGACGGTGCGGCTGGACGTGCTGCAAATCTATGATGGCCCCGAGCGCTGTGCCGCCCTGCGCGCCCGCTTCGGCGTTCCGGTCTGGCGCGCCGTCGGCGTGGCCGAGGCGGCCGACCTGCCGACCGAAGCCGACGGCGTGGACGGCTTCGTCATCGAGGCCAAGCCACCGGAAGGCGCCACCCGGCCGGGTGGCAATGCGGCAACGTTCGACTGGCCGATCCTGCGTGGCTGGCGTGCCCCCCTGCCCTGGATGCTGGCCGGCGGGCTCACGCCCGGCAATGTGGCGGAGGCCATCCGGGGCACCGGGGCACCGGGGGTGGATGTTTCTTCCGGGGTCGAGCGGGAACGCGGGAAGAAGGATGCGGGGCTTATCCGGGCCTTTTTGGCGGCGGTCCGTGGGGCCGGGCAGTGAAAGAAAAGGCCAGGGGCTCTGCCCCTGGACCCCGCTAAGGGCGGAGCCCTTAGAACCCTTTCCTTATCCTTCCTCTCGCCGCTGGGGCTGCTATCATTCGGATCGTTCCGATCCGATTCGGCGCAACTCGCTCAATGACATCATCCTGGTGATAATCGGCCGATGAGCATCCGACCCGCCACGGCGGACGACGCCGCCGCCATCGCCACCGTGCACGTGCAAGCCTGGCGCGAGAGCTATCCCGGCCTGGTGCCCGACGCCGTGCTGGCGGCGCTCGACCCATGCCGCCGCACCGAGATGTGGCGCGCCGCCATTCCGCGCGGCGGCGTGTTCGTCGCCGCCGAGGACGCCGATCTTGTCGGCTTCGTCGCCTGGGGCCCGCAAAGCGACGCCACCCTGTCCTTCGCGGCCGAGGTTTCCGCCCTCTACGTCCTGCGCCGGGCGCAGTGGCGCGGTCATGGCCGCGCGCTGATGCGGGCCGCCGCGGCGGAGATGCAGAAGGCCGGTTTCGGGTCCGCCGGGCTGTGGGTGCTGGACGGTAATGCGCCGGCCCGCCGCTTCTACGAAACGCTGGGCGGCCGTGCCTGCGCCACCCGCCAGGACGAGCGCGAAGGCTGGACCGCCCACGAAACCGCCTACGGCTGGGACACCTTGGATTCGCTCACTTAAAGTGAATGGGTTCTAAGGGCTCAGCCCGTCGCGCCAAGGCGCGCTGCGCGCAGGGCGAGGTCCAGGGGCAGAGCCCCTGGCCTTCCTTCACTCTTTGTCCGCCCGCCCCCCCACATCGCCGCGCGAAAACCGAAAATCGAAATTACAGAACTCGCACGTCATCACGATGTCCCCGTCCACCGCCATGTGGTCGAGGTCGTCGGTGTCGAACCCTTCCAGGATGCCTGACAGGCGCTGGCGCGAGCAGCGGCAGCCGTAGGCCAGGGCGCGCGGCCGGTCGGCGGCCACGCCCTCGCTGTGGAACAGGTTGAACAGCAGCCGGTCGGCTGCCAGCCCGTCATCCAGCAATTCGGCGTCGGTCACGGTGGCGGCAAGCAGGGTGGCGGTGCGCCAGCTTTCTTCCTGCGCCGCCGCGTCAAGGTCAGGATCGATCCCGCCGCTGCCGGCGATCTTTTCCAGCACCAGGGCGGCGGCGCGCCAGCCGGCGGGCGTGCGGGCGCAGGCCAGGCGCAGCCAGACCTGGAGTTGTTCGCTGGTGGCGAAATAGTGCAGCGCCATGTCGGCCAGGGTGTCGCCGGTGATGCTGACGATGCCCTGCTGGCGCTCCATGTCCGGACCCTGGTCCACGGTGAAGGCGAGGTAACCCTGGCCGAGCAGCCGCGCGGCTGAGGGGTCGGGGTTCTCGGCGAGCGTCTCGGCGAGGCGTTCCGGTTCGGCGCGGGCGTAGCCGCGCAGGGCGCCGTCATGGGTGCAGTCGGCCAGCAGCATGCCGACCGGCCCGTCGCCTTTGGCCTGCAGGCTGAAGCTGCCGCGAAACTTCAAAGCCGAGGCGAGTGCCGCGGCGAGCGCGAGCGCCTGGCCTTGCAGGGCGGTCAGGACGGCGTGGTTGTCATGGCGGGTCAGCAGCGCGTCGGCGAGCGGCCCCAGCCGCACCAGCCGCCCGCGCACCGGCCGGCGCGGCAGGTAGAAGGGTGTGACGCCGCGCGGCACGACAAGGTCGGGCACGTCGGGGCGTCCGGAGTCGAGGAAGGCGGGGGTGTCGGACATGCGGCGGAAGATAGGGAATCAGGGCCGATCCCGCCACACCGGCGCGGCGGGGGGCCTTCCGCGCGCCCGGCAAAGCGCTACAATACCGCAATGACCGCGACCGATTGGCACCTGCGCCCGCTGCGTTCCGACGACCACGAGCCCGCCGCCGCCCTGATCCGCAGCGCCTTCGGCGCCCTGAGCGTGGCTGCCGATCCGCCCCCCTCCGCCCTGCGCGAAACCGCGGCCGGCATCGCCGCCATGGATGGCGGGGCGGTCGCCGTGGCGGCGGACGGCACGCTGGCCGGTGTGGTGCTGTGGGCCGAGCGCGATGGCGGCCTTTATGTCGGCCGCCTCGCCGTCGCGCCGTCCTGGCGCCGGTGCGGCATCGCCCGTGCCCTCGTCGCCGCCGCCGAGGCGGAGGCCCGCGGGCGCCGCCTGCCCCGGGTGCATCTCGGCACCAGGCTGGTGCTGGCCGGCAACCGCCGCCTGTTCGCCGCCTGCGGGTTCGTCGAGACCGGACAGCGCGCCGCGCATGCCGGCTACGACCACCCGACCGTCGTGGACATGGAGAAACGGCTCGCCTGAGGGTTGGTCAATGAATGCCAGCGGCGCTCCGGCCGCACCGGAAAAGCTCGATGATATCAGCGGGCGTTCATTCCCAGCTTCGATTGCTTGAGACGCCCTGAGCCCAGCCAGGCAGCACCTTCCCCCTGTGTCGAGGTCACCGCCGCAGCCGCCGTCCGAGTGCGCGCAGCGGTTTGGTTAGCCGCCAGGAAGTCGAGTTGTACACAGCTTCAAGTTCTGCGCGCAGATGTTCCTCGGCATCGGTTGACAAGGGGGCGGATGGCCCGTCGGACACCGAAGGTAGTGGTTGGGCCTCAGTCGCCAGCTCGGCCGGCGTGGTCGCCGCCCCGATCCGTTTCGCCTCCCACACGGCGGCCCATTCAAGGCCCTGCAGCGCGTGGCGCGTGACGGACCACCCGGTGCGCGCCAATGCCTCGCGAAAATAGGATTCCTGGTAGCCGAGTTCCATCCAGCCTTGGGAACGGATCGCCCACAGCGACTCGCCGTCCATGCGCAACCCCCAGGGCAGCGGGAAGTCCGGCAGAATCGGCTCTGCGGCAAAATAGATGCGGCCGTCCGGCTTTATGGCGCTGCACAACGCCCGGAGTAGGCGCATGTGGTCGGAGCAGTGATGGAAGCATTCGAAGAAAACGGCTGCGTCGAATGGTTCCATCACTGTTTCCGCCCACATGAAATCGCCATGAATGACGGTCAGACTTATATCATGGCGCCTGGCGCGCAGGCGCAGCAATTCACAAAAATTCTCCTCGATGTCCACCGCTGTGACATCCAGTCCGGTCATTGCCATCGCCAGGGTGGTGTTCCCCCAGCCTGGCCCGAACTCAACAACCCGCGCTCCCGCCGGAAGGTCGAGCGAGTGCAGCAGGAAACCCATGCCCATGGTGAAATAGCCGGCCGTTCGGCAACTATTCGTATAGAACGGGAACGGCCGCCGGTCCGCGGCAGCCACGTCGAACGCCGACGCTTCGTTCTGCGGCGCGTAATTCCGACCCGATATGCGCCGGTAGGCCGCCATCTGGAACTCGTGATACTCGCTGCTGAACGGGTCGGCGGGGACCTCAGTGGGGAAATCCATCCGGAACGTGGTGAAAACCTGCCGCAACGCGTCGTCCGAGATCTGCCCCGCAGCATCGCACTCGGCGAGCTTGGCATCCAACGCATCCAGAGTCGAAATGATCTGCATCGGGTACCTCGCATGGTTAAGGCCAACGGCCCAAATTATCTGTCAGATCCAGTTAGGACGCCAGGTTTTACTTTTTATATTCCTTTTTAGACATAGTTATAGGAAATTTGCCCTTGGCATTTCGTTTTTGTAGCTGCTTGGGGAGGTTGTTCCGTAACATATTTTAGGGTACAGAAGTACAATTTGCGGTCACATTCGAGTGATGCTGTATTTCAAGACAAATCGCCGTCAGCGTCGTTGCACACAAAAATTTAAATTTTTCAATGTACTGCATGGCATACCACCGAACAGCCTTAGCACTACAAGGCGCGTCAAAATCCATATTAGCAGGCAATTTCAGGGAGTTGCGCGCGCAAATTGTAAAACTCAGGCCGGCACCCGATGCCGGAGCCATGTTTCCGGTGACTGACCGAAGCGAAGCTGGCGATCCGTTCCATGCTGTGCCGCGCATCATTCCGCGCCCGTGACCGGCCGTCGGGCTTTCAGATTACGGCAGCGCGGTCGGGCATCGGACCTGCTAACGGGCCGCCCCGAGCGCCCAGGCCAGCACGCCCTTCTGCGCGTGCAGCCGGTTTTCCGCCTCGTCGAACACCACGCTCTGCGGGCCGTCGATGACCTCCGCGGTCACTTCCTCGCCGCGATGCGCCGGCAGGCAGTGCATGAAGATCGCATCCGGCGCGGCCTGTTTCATCAGCGCCGAGGTGACCCGGTACGGCGCCAGCAGGTTGTGCCGGCTGGTGTGCGGGTCGTCCGACATGCTCACCCAGGTATCGGTAACCACGCAGCGCGCGCCGGCCACCGCCGCCGCGGGATCGTCGGTGAGTTCCACCTTCGCCCCTTGCGCCCGCGCCCAGGCGATCAACCCGGCCGGCGGGCGCAGGCTGTCCGGGGTCGCCAGCCGCAGCGTGAAGCCGAAGCGCGCCGCCGCCTCGATCCAGCTGCGCGCCACGTTGTTGCCGTCGCCGCACCAGGCCACCACCTGGCCGGCGATCGGGCCGCGATGCTCCTCGAAGGTCAGCACGTCGGCCATCAACTGGCAGGGGTGCGAATCGGCGGTCAGGCCGTTGATCACCGGCACGCTGGCGTGCGCCGCCATTTCCCGCAGCTTCTCGTGCGCGTCGGTGCGCATCATGATCGCATCGACGTAGCGCGACAGCACAAGCGCCGTGTCGGCGATGGTCTCGCCGCGGCCGAGCTGCATTTCCTTGCCGGTCAGCATGATGACGTCGCCGCCGAGCTGGCGCATCGCCACCTCGAAGCTGACCCGGGTGCGGGTGCTCGGTTTCTCGAAGATCATCGCCAGGGTGCGGCCGGCGAGCGGGCGGGAGGTCACGCCGCTTGCCACCTTGAACCCGGCCGCCACGTCCAGCATTTGCCGCAGCGTGCCGATATCGTGGTCGCGCAGGTCGAGGAAGTGGCGGGGGGAAGCGGTGGGCGCCGCACCTTTGCCGTCCGTCGCCGCCGCGCGGCGGCGTGCCGCCGTGCTCATTGGGCCGCATCCTTGCCGGCGGAGGGCAGACAGCGTGCCGCCCCGCGGTACATCCGCGCCATCGCCTCGGCGATGTCGGCGTCGGTGATCACCAGCGGCGGCACCAGGCGCACCACGTTCTCGCCCGCGGTCACGCTCAGCAGCCCTTCGGCGATGAAGGCCGCCTGGACGTCGCCGGCCGGCACCGCGCATTTGAGGCCCCGGATCAGGCCAATGCCGCGCGCTTCCTCAAATACGGCGGGAAAATCCGCCACCAGATCCGCCAGTGCCGCCGCGAGCACCTCGCCCTTGCGCACCACCTCGTCGAGGAAGCCGGGCGCGAGCAGGATGTCGAGCACGGCGTTGGCGGCGGTGCAGGCCAGCGGGTTGCCGCCGAACGTGGTGCCGTGGGTGCCCGCCACCAGGTATTTCGCCATATGCTCGCGGGCCAGGATGGCACCGATCGGGAAGCCGCCGCCGAGCCCCTTGGCCGTGGTGACGACGTCCGGCACGATGCCGGCCCATTCGAAGGCGAACAGCTTGCCGGTGCGCCCCATGCCGCACTGGACCTCGTCGAGGCCGAGGGCCAGGCCGAACTCGTCGCAGGTGCCGCGCAGGCCGCGCAGGAAGTCGATGCTGCCGCGACGGATGCCGCCCTCGCCCTGCACCGCCTCGACCATGATGCCCGCGGTGTGCGGCCCGATCGCGTCGCGCACGGCGTTGAGGTTGTTGAACGGCACCTGGTCGAAGCCGTCCACCCGGGGGCCGAACCCCTTCAGATATTTCTCGTTGCCGGTGGCGGCCAGCATGCCGAGGGTGCGGCCGTGGAAGGCGCCCTCGAAGGTGATCATCCGGTAGCGGTCGGGGTGGCCGGTTTCATAAGCGGCGCGGCGGATCATCTTCACCATGCCCTCGTTCGCTTCCGCGCCCGAGTTGCAGAAGAACACGCTGTCGGCGAAGGTCGCGTCCACCAGCCGCTGCGCCAGAAGCTCGGCCTGGGGGATGCGGTACAGATTCGAAACGTGCATCACCTTGTGCACCTGGGCGGCGATCGCGTCGGCCAGATGCTTGTTGGCGTGGCCGACGCTGGCGGTGGCAATGCCGCTGCCGAAATCGAGGAATCGTCGCCCGTCGGCCGTATACAGCCAGGCGCCCTCGCCCCGCTCGAAGGCGAGATCGGCGCGGTTGTATGTCGGCATCAGGGCGGGGATCATATCCTCGGCAGTCCTTGGCCTTTTCCGCGGGTTGCACCGCCGTCGCGCCCGGGCGCGCGCGGTTTGCGGAAGAGCGAGAGAATGAGCCGGGCCGGACGGCGAAGTCAAACCCGCACGAGCGAAGCAGTGCCAGACAGCAAAATCCGTGCGGCCCTTCACGCGTGATCGCCGACGCCTTGCGGCACCGGCGACGGCGTCGGCGGCAGCTCCGGCGGCGGCACGCCCAGCACCCGATGGCTGGTCCAGGGGCTCTCGACCGCCAGTTCGTCGAAGCGCGCCTTGATGCGGCGGTTGAGCTCCCGCGCCACCGCCCAGCGCTGCGCTGGCACCGTCTTGGTACGGGTGCGCAATACCAGCGCGGTGTCGAGGAACTTCTCCACCCCCATCACATCGAGATCGTCGCGGATGGCGATTTCCCAGCGCGGTTCCTGCCGCATCTCGCGGGCCGCCGCGCGCACGAGGTCGGCGATGCGGTCGGGGTCCTCGGTCAGGCTGATGCTGACATCGACCACCGCGTAGCCGAAATCGCGCGTCTGGTTGGTGACGGTGGTGACCGCGCTGAACGGCACGATATGCACCGAGCCGTCCAGCGCGCGCAACCGGATGGTGCGGATCGACAGCGCTTCCACCGTGCCGGACATGCCGCCGAGGCTGACCACGTCGCCCACCTGCATGGCGTTCTCCAGCAGCAGGAACAGGCCGGTGATGATGTCCTGCACCAGTTTCTGCGAGCCGAAGCCGATCGCCAGGCCGACCACGCCAGCGCCGGCCAGCAGGGGGGCGATGTTCAGGCCGATCTCGCTGAGCACCATGAGCCCGGCGATGGTGCAGATGGTGACCAGCAGGGTGGTGCGCAGCATCGGCAGCAGGGTGCGCAGCCGTGCCGAACGGGCGGCCTGGGCCTCGCGCGTCAGCCGCGCCAGATGCAGGTGGATGGCGATATTGGTCGCCTCCCACACCGCCAGCGCCACCGCCAGCGTGGCGGCGACGCCGCCGAGCACGCTGGCGATCCGCCCGCCCAGCGCGCCGCCGGTGAACCAGGAGAGGGCGTTGAACCCCCAGGCCTGCAACAACGCCACCATCGCGACCGTGGTGATGACGGCGGTGAGCAGCGTGCGGACGACCGGCTGGTAGCCGCGCGCGCGCGCCTCCAGCCCCGGGTGGCGCGTCGCGGTTTCCGGTGAGATGCGCACGGCGCGGTCGAGCGCGCTCTCGGCGATGATGGACAGCAGCCGCGCCAGCACGACGATCACCATGGTCGCCACCACCCCGCGCACCAGCCGGGTGAACCCGTTCGGCAGCTCGAAGGCCCAGACCATCCACACCGCGCCCAGGTAAAAGATGGCGGCGATATGCCAACTCGCGGCGCCCCGGTCGCGCAGTTTCGCCAGGATGCCGGTGTGGCCGTCGGGGGCACGAAGGCTGGCGGCCACCGGGGCGCGAATCTGCAGCACGATGGTGATCAGGCAGGCCAGCACAAGCATTGAAAGCAGCTTGATCAGGGCGTCGTGGGCGATGTGATAAAGGCCGAACAGCCGGCCGGTCTCGGCGATTGTGGTGCCCACTGCCACCAGCACGGCGAGCCGGCGGGTCCAGGACAGCACATAGGCGGCGCGCCGCTCCGACAGCGGCACCAGCCGCAGCCGCGGGGTGCCGGGACTTGCCAGCAGGCGCATGATGGCAATGGCCAGATAGCAGGCGCCCATCGCCTGCAGCACGCCGACGATGACCAGCCGCGTGGTGTAGCTGTCGGCCAGCCGCGTTTGGGCCATGACGTAGCCGACCGCCAGCAGCGCCAGCACCGGCAGGAGATCGAGCAGGAAGCGGCCGAGCGCATAGGGCAGCCGGCGCAGCAGCAGCAGCGCCGGCAGCTTGCGGCGGAGCTTCTCGGTCTGGCCGGCCTCGGCTTCCGCCAGCCCGTCGGCTTCGGGCGGTGGCTCGGCCGGTGGGCCGCCCGGCGCGGCGCGTTCCAGCGCGCGCACCGGCCGACGCAGCGCGGTGCGGGTCGCCAGCTCGACGGCCAGCCCGGTGGCGAGCACCAGCAGCAGCCGCCAGCCGGTATTGAGCAATTGCTGCTGGCGGTCGGGGCTGGTGGCCAACTGGACCAGCCAGTTGCCGAGGGTGCGAAAATCGGCGACCCCTTCGGCAGTGGTCAGGATATCGTCCGTCAGGTGCGACAGGCGCTCGGAAGCGCTGGTGAGCACCTCCGCGGTGACGCTGTCCGGGTCGAGCGGAATGGGGAGGGGTTTTTCCTCGGGCGGCGCTATCAGGCCGGCCGGGGCGGCGGCAACGGGCTCGGCCGCGGCGGGGCTTTCCGGCGGGGCGACGCGGGCGGCTGGCTGATCGGGGGTGGCGCGGACGATCGCGTCCAGCACGGTGATCAGCTGGGTGCGTTTGGCGTCGTCGCGCAGCACGTCGAGCGCGGTTTGCGCCTGGGCGCGGCTGGGCAGCGCCTGGGCAGCGGCGGGGACTGCATCCAGGCCGGGGCTGAGCATGAGGGCAAGCAACAGGACAGGCAGGAAGCGGGTCATGCGGGAAGGCGGACCATGCAAGGGACGGCGATGTCAACCGCGCCAATCGGCGGCGTGCCAGGGGCGGCATGACGAGCTTGTCGTTCCCCCGCGCATGGCGCAGTGAAAGCGGCGTCGCAAACGGGCAGAGCCGCGATGGAAGACGTTGACTGCGTGGTGATCGGGGCAGGCGTGGTGGGCATCGCCATCGCCCGTGCCCTGGCGCTGGCCGGCCGCGAGGTGATCGTGCTGGAATCGGCAGGCGGCATCGGCACGGCAACCTCCAGCCGCAACAGCGAGGTCATCCACGCCGGAATCTACTACCCGAAGGACAGCCTCATGGCCCGCTTCTGCGTGCAGGGCCGCCGCATGCTGTACGATTTCTGCCGCGACCGCGGCGTGCCGTTCCGCAACTGCGGCAAGCTGATCGTCGCCACCAATGCCGAGGAAGGCGAAAGGCTCGCCGGCATCAAGGCGCGCGCGGAAGCCAACGGCGTCGAGGAGATGCGCCTGCTCACCGCCGCCGAGGCGACTGCGCTGGAACCCAAGCTTTGCTGCACCGCCGCCCTGCTCTCCGGCAGCACCGGCGTGCTGGACAGTCACGCCTATATGCTGACCCTGCAGGGCGAGGCCGAACATGCCGGCGCCGTGTTCGTGTTCCACAGCCCGATCACCGGGGGCTGCGTCACCGATGCCGGCAGCGAAATCGCCGTGGGCGGGGCCGACCCCATGCGCCTGCGCTGCCGCCTTGTGGTCAACGCCGCCGGGCTGCACGCCCCGGCGGTGGCCCGTTGCTTCGCCGGCATGCCTCGCAGCTTCATCCCCAACGCCTATTACGCCAAGGGCAGCTACTTCACCCTCGCGGGCCGCCCGCCGTTCTCCCGGCTGATTTATCCCGTGCCGATGCCCGGCGGTCTCGGCGTGCACCTGACCATCGACCTCGGCGGCCAGGCCCGGTTCGGGCCGGATGTCGAATGGATCGACCGCATCGACTACAGCGTGGACCCGCGCCGCGCCGACGGCTTTGTCGCCGCCGTGCGCCGCTACTGGCCCGGCCTGCCGGACGGCGCCCTGCAGCCCGGCTATGCCGGCATCCGCCCGAAAATCGTGCCGCCAGGCGCCCCCAGCCAGGATTTTGTCGTGCAGGGGCCGCGGACCCACGGCATCCCCGGCCTGGTCCATTTGTTCGGCATCGAAAGCCCGGGGCTGACCGCTGCTATCGCGCTTGCGGATTATGTCGGGGAGATGGTGGGGGCGGCGGCAAGGTAAGCGACGCTACAGAACGCTTTCCAGGTCGGTGGCTGCGAAATCCTTGCCGACGAACAGCAGGCGGCAGGAATGCTCCTTGGCCACTTCATAGGAAAAACAGTCACCGAAATTCAACCCCGCCGGGTGCATGCCCTTGCCCCATCGCGCATAGGCCTGGGCAATCCGCCGCGCGGAGGCCGGCGTAACGGTCACGATTTCGAAGCCGAGCCCATCGACCAGACTCGCCAGCTCCCCGGCAACATTCCGGCGGGCAGCTACGATCAGCGCTTCCGCCACGGTCCCGGCCGAAATCAGCACCTCGGCCTCCGCTTCAAGCGCCGCAATGCAGGCATCGGCCGCCGCCTCCCCGAGAACGATCGCCATCAGCGCCGACGTGTCGACTGCGATCATGCGGAGGCGATCATCCGGGCAAACCATCCTCGCCATAGAGGAAGTCCTGGCTGCGCGCGGCATCCGGCCCCGCGGTCGCCTTGGCGGCCCCCGCGCTTCGCGCTGCTTGCAGAACCTGCCGGCGAACCGTGCGGTCAGGCACCGATCGGACCGGAACGAGACGCACGGCAGCATGGCCGTGGCGGGTCAGGATAATCTCATCCCCCGCTTCGGCACGCCGAACCAGTTCCGTCAACTGGCCCTTGGCGTCGGTTATGGAAATCTGCATTCCATCACCTTATCGGAACGATAACCCGCCTGAATTGCATCACAATATGGACCAGGCAATGGTCCGTTTCAACCGCGTCACCAGGATGCCGGGAGGATCGGCACCCCTCGGAGGGCGACCGCCAGCGCCCCGCCGGGCGGAAACGCCGCGTTCACCTTGCCATGCCAGTCTCGGGGCATGGCGCTTCTCATCATGCTCCTGCTGGCCGCTCATGCTGCTGCTGGGCCGGCACTCGCCCAGCCGGCCGATTGCCCCGCCATCCCGGTCGGGCCGCCGATGGATGTGGACATCTTCGTTGACCTCACCGGGCGCACGAAAGCCCCGGGCGCCGGCCCTGTCGTCGGGGCGCTGGGCCTAAAAGGGCTTCCCGCTTTCGGCACGCTGTGCGCGGCACCGCCGCCGCCCACCGGCGACGCGCTGCACGGCCCCCCTGCCCCGCACGGGTTGCTGCGCGGCGACGCCGCCGGGGATGTGCTGCGCGGCCCGCCGGCGGGCGAGGTCGTTGTCGGCCCGGCGCGTCCGGCGCCGGCACGGCCGGATGTCCCGCGCCCGTAGCTCCGACTGCACACGGCTGGCGAAGACGTCCACACAAGTACTTGTTCGCCATGGCGGACAGCCTGTTCAGACGCCACGTGTGGTGTGTCGCGCCCGCTTCGTCGATGCGGCCGGCGCCCAGGCATAGAAACAAGGAGGTAATAATGCTGGATGTCGCAATCCGTTGGATCGAGGCGATCGCAGCCGAAACCGGCGAAGTGCTCGATGTGTTCGGCGCCACGATGACCGTCAAGCTGGACGGTGCCACCGGCCTGTTCCTGGCCGAACACACCGCCCCGCCCGGCTACGCCGTGCCGCTGCACGTGCATGACGAAGATGACGAGGTGTTCCGGATTCTCGGCGGTACGCTCACCCTGCTGACCGCGGGCGGTGAACTCCGCGCCGGCGCGGGCACCTGCGTCCACCTGCCGCACGGCGCGGCGCACGGGTTCCGCAACGAAAGCGGCACCACGGCGCATGCCCTGCTGATCTGCACGCCGGGCCGGCGCATCGCGGCAATGTTCCGGGCCCTGGACTACCTGACGGCCACCGGCACCCCGACCGCCGATTCGATCGGGGCGGTGTGTGCGGAATACGGCGTACACATGCTCTGACGCGGCTCAGCGCGGCGCCATTCCGTGCCGCGCCATTGCAGCCCGCACCGCCGGGCTGCAGAGCGCCGCCAGCTCGGCCGCGTGCTCGTAACCGGGCATCAGTGTGTCGACCGTGGCGTCGCGGCCGGCGGCGGGGTGGAAATAGATTTCGTTCCGCCCCGCCGGCAAATGCGGGATCAGCCTGAGCAGGTGGTCCTCGGTCAGGTGCCCGGTCCAGGCTAGGCCGAACACCGCATCGGGTGCCGCCATGCCGGCCCGCAGTACCTGCCGGCGCAGCAGCCCGGACCAGGCATACAGCGCCCGCGCGCCCAGCGTTGCCGGCACGCCGCACGCTGCCATCACCCCCGGCGGCTCGGCTGGCACGCGCACCGCCCGCAGCCCGAACGCGCGCCCGGTCCGCACCAGCATCGCGCCCACGGTCGGATGCAGGTGCATGTGCTTGTGCGCATCGGCATGACCGAGCGGCAGCCCGGTGGCGGCGAACGCCGCGAACTGCGCCCGGATTTCCGCCGCCAACTGGCGCCGCACGCGCGGACGGAAGAAATAATTCACCCCCAGGCGAAGCTGGTCCGACGGAAACCACCCGCGCGCATCCACCAGATCGGGGATATCCGAAGGCGGCAGCACCGCCGGCCCCTCGATCACCACCAGATGCAACCCCACCCGCAGCCCCGGGTTGCGTCGCGCCCGGGCCACCGCGTCGGCGGCGGCCTCGCCGGCGACCATCAGGCTGGCGGCAGTGAGAACCCCGTCGCGATACGCGCGCTCGATGCCCTCGTTGACGGCTATCGACAGGCCGAAATCGTCAGCAGTTAAGCAAGGCCAGGGCTCTGCCCTGGACCCGCCAAGGGCCGAGAGGCCCCTGGACCCCATCACTTAAAACGATTGGGTTCCAAGGGCCTCTCGGCCCTTGGCGGGTCCAGGGCAGAGCCCTGGCCTTCCTTCATGCCGCCGCCCGGTCCCGCTGCCGCTCGCGAAGAAACTGGAAGAACTCCACCCCTTCCCGCAGCCGCCGTTTCATCATCTGCGGGCTGCGCACCATCTCCCCCACGATCGAGGCGATCTTCGGCGCCCGGAAGTAGAAACGCCGATAGAACACCTCCACCGATTCGAAAATCTCGGTGTGCGACAAATGCGGATAATGCAGCGGCGCGATCTGGATGCCGTGTTCGTCCACCAGATCGGCGTGGCTGGCATCCAGCCACCCGTTGTGCAGTGCCTGCCGGTGCAGGAACGTGCCCGGGTAAGGGGCGGCCAGCGATACCTGCATGGTGTGCGGGTTCACTTCGGTGGCGAAGCGGATGGTCTCCTCGATGGTCTCCCTGGTCTCGCCGGGCAGGCCAAGGATGAAGGTGCCGTGAATCTTGATGCCGAGTTCGTGGCAGTCCTTGGTGAACTGCTTCGCCACCTCGATCCGCATGCCCTTCTTGATGTTGTGCAATATCTGCTGGTTGCCGCTCTCATAGCCCACCAGCAGCAGCCGCAACCCGTTCTCGGCCAGCACCTTCAATGTTTCACGTGGGACATTGGCCTTGGCGTTGCAGGACCAGGTGACGCCCATGCGGCCCAGCTCGCGCGCAATTGCCTCGGCGCGCGGCAGGTTGTCGGTGAAGGTGTCGTCGTCGAAGAAGACTTCCCGCACCTGCGGAAAGGCGGATTTCAGCAGCCGGATTTCCTCGGCCACGTGGCCGGGGCTGCGCACCCGGTAGCGGTGCCCGCCGACCGTCTGCGGCCACAGGCAGAAGGTGCAATGGCTCTTGCAGCCCCGGCCCGTGTACAGCGAAACATAGGGGTGCAGCAGATAGCCGATGAAATAGTCCTCGATGCGCAGGTCGCGCTTATAGACCTCCGTCACGAACGGCAGCCGGTCCATGTCTTCGAGCACTGCGCGGTCGGGGTTGTGGACGATGGCGCCGGCCGCATTGCGCCAGGAGATGCCGTCCACCTGCGCCCAGTCGCGCCCCTCGGCGATCTCCTGGAGGGTGAAATCGAACTCGTTGCGCGCCACGAAATCAATCGGCGCGCCTTTCAGCAGGCTTTCCTCCGGCTGCACCGCCACTTTTGCGCCGACGAAGCCAATCTTCAGCCCCGGGTTGGCGTCCTTCAACGCCTGCGCCACCTTCACATCGGACGGGAACGAGGGCGTCGAGGTGTGGATGATGCACAAATCCCGCCCGCGCGCCTCGGCCAGCACCGCGTCAAGGCCGATGCGGGCCGGCGGCGCATCGATCAGCCGGCTGCCCGGCACCAGGGCCGCGGGCTGGGCGAGCCAGGTCGGGAACCAGAAGCTCTTGATCTCGCGCTTCGCCTGATAGCGCGAACCGGCACCCCCATCGAAACCGTCAAAGCTCGGCGGCTGCAGGAACAGGGTTTTCATCATCGGTTCGATCCCCCGAAAGTCGCGTAGCCTGTCGCCGGCCGCGGGGCGGCGCCTTCGGATGTGGCGTCGTATTCGGCCATGTCGAGCGCGGTGTGCAGCACCTGGCCGCGCCACTCGACCCGGTCGCTGACGTAGCTGGCGGCGAACACGGCCATGCTCAGCAGGTCGCGCAGCGGCAGAAGCCAGATCGGCGCCGGGGTTGCAAGCCCGCATCGCACAAGGCCGAGCCGTGCCTGAAGCCCGCGTGCCGCCGCTGCCCGCCCGGCCCAAACGAGGGAAAAACCGGCCAGCGCCCACGGTGCGCCACCCGAGAGCAGCACCGCGAGTGCCGCCCACGCGAGCGGGTGCTGGATCAACGAGGCGGCGTATTCCGCCGGCACCAGAGCCTGAATGGTGCGCGCCCAGCGCAGTTCATGCTGGAACAGGCTGCTCAGCCCGGTCTCCGGCACGGTGGTGGCGCACACGGTGTGCGCCAGGCGCACCGCCAGCCCGTGCTCCCGCACCAACCGACCCAGCACGTTGTCGTCGGCCAGATGCTGCACCAGGGCGGCAAACCCGCCGATCGCCGCCAGCGTCTGGCGCCGCAGCGCCATGGTGGCGCCGAGGCAGTCCTGCCGCCCCAGCGCGCGCGCCAGCAGCGCGCCGGGCAGGAAGGTATGGGTGATGGCGGTGGCCCCCAGCCGCGCCGCCAGGCTGCGATTGGCCGGCAAGCCGGAATAGACCGTCGTCACCAGTCCGCTGCCGGGCAGCGCCAGCGTATCGGCAAGGCACGCCAGGTAGTCCGGCAGGGCGTGCACGTCGCTGTCGGCGATCACCAGCACATCGTACCTGGCCGCCGGCAGCATGTTCATCAGATTGCCGATCTTGCGGTTCTCGCCATGCTGCGCGCGATCGATCACCAGGGCGATGTCGCAGCCGGGAAACCGTGCCTGCAGCCGCCGTACCACGGCAATCGCCGGGTCGGCCGGGTCCTGCACGCCGCAGACCAGCTGGTAGCAGGGGTAATCCTGCGTGCAGATGCTGGCGAGCGCCGCCTCCAGCATCGGCTCGTCGCCGTGCAGAGGCTTCAGCACGGTCATCGGCGGGCGCGGCCCGCCCGGAAGCGGCGCGGCGGCAGCAAAGCGGCGGGCCGTCCACCATCCGGCGGCGGCCTGTGCGAGTCCGGCCGCGGCGATCGCCTCGGCGGTAACAGCCAGCCACGTCATTGCGCTAATCCGTCTGTCCCGCCGCGAGCCGTATCACCTTGCTGCGCAGCGAGGTGATCAGCGGCCCCGCCTCGCCACCGCCCAGCAGCGCCCGGAAATCCGAACGCTGCACCGCCACCCGGCTGATCGAGCCGTTCAACAGCACGTCGATGATCTTCCAGCTGCCGCTGTCGCGGCTGACCACGTAATCCAGCTTCAGCACATCGCCGGAAGCCTGCACCAGCCGGGTCTGCACCACCTCGTCATTGCCGACGTGCCGCGTATCCGGAAGGATGTCGAGGCGTTCGCCGTTATAATCGTCGAAATTGGCGACATAGCTGGCCACCGTGAACTGGGTGAACACGTCCAGCAGTTCGTCCTGCACCGGCGACGGAAACGCGGCAAACCGCAGCCCCACGGAGCTGCCCAGAATACGCGGCAGGTCGAAGGCCGCCTGGACCACCGCGGTCATCATCCGCATCCGCTGGGCGAAGCTGGTGCTGCGACCGGCGTGCATGACAGCCAGGATGCCCTGGTTAATCGCCTCGACCGGCGCCGAGGCGGGGCTTTGGGCGAATGCGGCGGTGGGCGCGAGCAGCACCATCAGGGCGAGCAGCCGGCGACGGGTTGTCATGCTCAGGCTGCCGCGGCCCCGAAGGCCATGTCCCGGGGAATCAGCCGACGCGGGTTGAGAAGGGAGGGCGTCGTCACGGGCCAGCGGTTCCTCTCGGCAGGGACATGCTTGTTGCGAAATTGCCACAGCACTAACAGGACACCACGCATGTCCGGGGTTGGAAGCCGAGGAACCACCATCTCGAACGCGGAAGTTTCCGGCAAACGGCGTACCGTTGCACACCTTTGCGGCGCAATCCAGTCCAGCATTTCCCTCCCTAGCCGCCGAACAGGTAGGTCGCAAGCAGATGTTTGGCTTCGGTGATGATGCGGGCGCGATCGGCCGGGTTTGCCTGTTCAAACGCGAAGGCCAGCAGCCGGTCGCCGATTTCGGTGGCGATGCGCAGGCGAAAGGCAAAGCTGTCCGAGGCTTCGATGTCGAACGCCCCGGCGACGAATTCCTGGATGGTCGCGGCCACCTTGACCCCGGCATAGTCGTCGCGCGTCGGTCGGCTGACGTAGCGTCCGCCGCCGGCGGCACCAAAGGCGAGGATGCGGAAATCCGGATTCGCCTCGAGATAGGCAACGAAGGCATCGATCACCGTGCCGAGGAAGCTGGGCGCATCTTTTGGCAAGGCAGCCATGAGAATTCCGGCGAGGCGCTCCTGGAACGATTCCATGTGACGCACGGCGATGGCATCGACGATCGCCTGCTTGTCCGGAAAGAAACGATAGAGAGCGCCGACCGAGAGCCCGGCGGCCGAGGCAATCTGTGCCGTGGTCAGCGCCTCCACCGCCGCGCCACCGGCCAGCAGCGACGAGGCGGCCGACAGCACCCGCTGCACGGTGCCCTGGCTGCGTTCCTGGACGGGGCTGCGCCGCCGCGGCGCGTCGCTGTTCATGCGCCCGGTTTACTGAAGTTATGCGCACGTCACAATTGACAGGCGCGCGTGGCGTAGGGCAGAACGCGAACGCGACGTCGTGTTCGTTTGGTGCAGAGCACAAGGGAGCCGCACAGTGTCCGTCCCCGTGAACCAGATTGTGCGCGTCGGCGCCTATGTGGTGAAGCAGCACCTGCTCGGCCGCCGGCGCTACCCGCTGGTGCTCATGCTGGAGCCGCTGTTCCGCTGCAACCTGGCCTGTGCGGGCTGCGGCAAAATCGATTATCCGGCCGAGATCCTGAACCAGCGGCTATCGGTACAGGAATGTCTGGACGCGGTTGATTCGTGCGGCGCACCCGTGGTGGCGATCGCCGGCGGCGAACCGCTGCTGCATAAGGAATTGCCGGAAATCGTCGGGCAGATCCTGGCGCGCGGCAAGTTCGTATATCTGTGCACGAACGGGCTGCTGTTGGAAAAAAAGCTCGATCTCTACCAGCCGCACCGCAACTTCGCCTGGGACGTGCATCTCGACGGCGACCGCGAGATGCATGATCGCGCGGTCAGCCAGGACGGCACCTATGACCGGGCGGTGTCGGCCATCACGGCGGCCAAGGCGCGCGGCTTCCGGGTGTGCATCAACACCACCCTGTTCGACGGCGCGAAGCCTGAGCGCGTGGCGGCGTTCCTGGACGATGTGACGGCGATCGGCATTGACGGGGTGATGATTTCACCGGGCTATGCCTATGAACGCGCGCCGGACCGGGCGCATTTCCTCAACCGGCAGAAATCGAAGCAGTTGTTCCGCGATGTCTTCCGGGCCGGGCGCGGACGCGGCTGGAAGTTCAACCAGTCCTCGCTGTTTTTGGATTTTCTCGCCGGGAACCAACGCTATCTGTGCACGCCCTGGGGCAAGCCGACACGTAACGTGTTCGGCTGGCAGCGCCCCTGCTATCTGCTTGGCGAGGGCTTTGCGAAGACCTATGCCGAGCTGATGGCGACCACCGACTGGGACAAATACGGCACCGGCAACTACGAGAAATGCGCCGATTGCATGGTGCATTCCGGCTACGAGGCGACCGCGGTGGTCGATGCGGTGCGCAATCCCTGGAAGACGCTGCTGGTGGCATTGCGCGGCCCGCGCACCGAGGGGGCGATGGCGCCGGAAATCTCCCTCGAGGGTCAGCGCCCAGCCGATTACGTGTTCAGCCGCCATGTGCAGGACACTATGGCGACGCTCGCGCCCCAGCCTCCCCCCGAGGATGAGCACGCGGCAATGCAGGTGGCGGAACTCGCCGACTGATCAGCCGGCCTGGACGCACCGTTTCAGCGCCGCCCGCGCGGCGGCGGCGTCGCGGCCGAGGGCGATGAGGGAAGGCACCTGTCCGGGGCGCCGCGCCACCGAGGCCAGCACGCGCAACAACCCGATGGCACCGCGCCCGTCCAGCGCGACCAGGGCGGCCGGCGGCAGCGTCCGCCCGGCCGGGTCGCAAACGGCCCGCAGCACCGCGAACGGCATCCCGTGCCGGGCGGCGACGCGGGCGACGGCGCCGCTTTCCAGGTCGATGGCCCCTGCCCCCGTGCTGGCGAACAACCGCGCTTTTTCCCCCGCATCGGCCACGATCGCCGACCCCGCGAGCAAGCTGCCGGCGCGCGGACCGAACCGGGCCGACAGGTTCGGGTCGGTGGGGTAGCGGCGGTCACCCTCGAGCACCGCTTCCGCTATCACGATGTCGCCGGGGCGCAGCGCCGGGTCGAGCCCGCCGGCAAGCCCGAAACTGACCAGCCCCTGCACGTTCTGTTGGACCAGCCATTCGGCCGCCGCTTCCGCCCCGTCCGGCATCCCGCCGCCGGCCCGCGCCAGCCCGAGCGGTTGGGCGAGCCGTGCCTCGGCGGCCAGGCCGGTGACGATACCCAGGGTCATGCGGCCGATCAGCCCGGACTGGGGAATGCGGACGGCATCGGGAGGGAAGACGCTCAGGTCTTGCTTGCGCGGTCGCGGCGATCCAGCCTTCTGACCCACCACACGGCGCACCATCCGAGACCCGCGGCGACCAGCGGGGCTGAGAGCCAATAGATCGTGAACAATGTCGTGTCGGTCATTATCTCAACAGAGCAAGCGGCTGCCGGGCAGCGAGGTGGAGCGACAAAGCGCCGAGCACCCCAATGGGAGCACCGGCCAGGAACGCCCACAAGGTTCCCCCGGAATGCCCGCCAGTGTAGAGGAATGCGGCGGCTGGCGCCACCACCCAGAGGGTGAAGAAGCTCGCCGCGCACGTGTTCAACAGGTTCGCCAGCAGCTTCATCCTCTCGTTCCAGATCATGTCGCGCACGCCCGGCATTGCCATCGCCCATTCACTTGTCAATCAGTTGTATGGGCGGATGTAGAGTGAAACACTGCGCTTGAGCGCCGTCTCTCTCGAGATGGTGCCGTTGAACCAGGGACTCGTTTTCCAAAAGCCTATGTAGGGTAGGCGCTTGCAACCGCAAACAAAGCAAAGGCTTCCCCCCGCCCCCTCAGAACCCCCAGGCCACCCGCCGCTCGTTGCTGCGTCGCAGGGTGCGGTAGCGCGCCAGCGCCATCAGCGGGAAAAACAGCTTGTACCCATGGTACCGCAGGTAGAAAACCCGAGGGAACCCCACCGCCGTGTACGGCGCCTCGTCCCACTCCCCGTCCGGCTTCTGCTGCGCCGCCAGCCAGGCGATGCCGCGCGCCACCGACGGATGGTCCGCCTCGCCCGCCGCCATCAGCGCCAGCAGCGCCCAGGCGGTCTGGCTCGGGTTGCTGCGGTGATAGCGGCCGCGCGGGGCATGGGCGTAGCTCTCGTTGTCCTCACCCCAGCCGCCATCCTCGCGCTGCGTCTCGACCAGGAAGCCCACCGCCCGGCGAATCGCCGGGTCGTCATGCGCCACCCCGGCCGCGTTCAACGCGCCCAGTACGCTCCAGGTGCCATAGATATAGTTGGTGCCCCAGCGGCCGAACCAGGAGCCGTCCGCCTCCTGCTCCGAGCGTAGCCAGGACACCGCCCGGGCAATCACCGGATCGTCCGCCGCCATGCCGGCCTGCGCCAGGAACGCCACACAACGCGCGGTCACGTCGGCGGTCGATGGGTCCAACAGGGCGCCGTGGTCGGCGAAGGGGATGTGATTGAGGTAGTCGTGATTGTTGTCGGCGTCGAAGGCGCCCCAGCCGCCGTCGCGCCCCTGCATGCCCACCACCCAGTCGCGCGCCCGGCGCACCGCCTCGGCCAGGGCCGGGTCATCGCCCTTTTCCGCCAGATGCCGGTGCAGCAGCAGGCCCACCGCGGCGGTGTCGTCCACGTCGGGGTAGTGCGCGTTTTCGTACTGGAACGCCCAGCCCCCGGGCACGGCGTGCGGACGCGAAACCGCCCAGTCGCCGACCACGTCGAGCACCTGTTTGCTCTGCAGCCAGGCGCTGGCGGCAGCGACCGAGGGGGTATCGCCGCCATCGGCCTCGGCCACCGCGTGCCCGGCCAGGCTGGTATCCCATACCGGCGACAGGCAGGGCTGGCAGTATGCCCTGTCTTCCTCCACCACCAGCAATTTGCGGATGGCCGCCCAGGCGATCGCCGCGTCCGGATGGTCGGGGGGATACCCCAGCGTGTCGAACATCATCACCGTGTTGGCCATCGCCGGGTAGATGCCGCCTAAGCCATCCTCGCCGTTCAGCCGCTCGGTCACGAACCGCACCGACCAGTCGATCGCCCGGCGGCGGATGGCGGGCGGAAAAAACGGCTCGGCGGTGCGCACCACGCCGTCGAGATATTTGAAGAACCGCCCCCAGGCCGAGCGGTACGGCCCGCGAATCCAGTCGCGCACCTGCGCGGGCCTGGTGCGGAACAGTTCCTGAATGTGCACGCCGCGCGGATTGCGGGCGCGCGGCCGCAGCGCCATCAGCACCACCAGCGGCACGATGACGGTGCGCGACCAGTACGACACCTTGTCCAGGTGGAACGGAAACCAGTGCGGCAACAGCACCAGTTCCACCGGCATGCACGGCACCGCGTGCCACGGCACCTCGCCGTACAGCGCCAGTTGCGCCCGGGTAAACACGTTGGTCCGCTCCGCCCCGCCGGCGGCCAGGATGGCGTCCCGCGCCCGCACCATGTGCGGGGCGTCGGGGGAATCGCCGATCATCTTCAGGGCGAAATAGGCTTTTGTGCTGGCCGAGAGGTCGAAGGCGCCGTCATGGAACAGCGGCCAACCGCCATGCGCACCCTGAATCGAGCGCAGATACACGGCGATCTTGCCCTGCAGGTCGGCGTCCGCGCGGTCGAGAAAATGCTCCAGCAGAACGAATTCGGCCGGGATGGTGGCGTCGGCCTCGAGTTCGAACACCCAGTGCCCGTCCGGCTTCTGACGGCGCAACAAGGCGTCGCGTGCGCGGTCGACCGCGTCCGCAAGCTGCGCGGGATGGGGCGCGAGCAGAATATCTCTTGGCAAGGCAACGGCCCCCGTCTTCGGTCAGGCGCCGGCCAGGATCGCGGCGGCGGCAGCGTACCCGGAGTTGATCGCACCTTCGATCGTTCCGGGCAAGCCCGTGTTGGTCCAGTCGCCGGCCAGCACGAGGTTGTGCGCGCCGCCGGTCTCCGCCGGCCAGCGCGGGCCGGGCCGCCGCCGCTCCTGCGCGGCGGTGGCGGCGAAGGTGGCGCGCCGTTCCTTCACCACCCGCATCGGCGGCATGGCGTCCCCGAGAAGCAGCGCCGCGCGCACATCCGGCCAGACACGCCCGGCCAGGTCCTCGGCCGGGAGGTCAACGATCCGGTTGGCGGCGCTGATGGTGACCGAGACGATATTCTCCTTCACGAAGATCCACTCCGCGGTGCCGCCCAGCACGCCGATGAACCCGGCCTCGCCGGGCTCGGCATCGGTGCGGAAATGCAGGTTCACGATCGCCTGGAATTCGTCCGGGGCTAACAGGCCGGGCACCAGCGTCGCGGCGACCCAGGGCGGGGCAGCCATCACCACCGCCTCGTCCGGTCCGACCGGCATCGCGCCGTCGGCGGTCCCCAGCGCTGTCACCCGTTTTGCTTCCTGCTGCAGCGCCGCCACCCGGCAGCCCGTTCGCAGCCGGCCGCCGCGCGCCTCGAGCCACGCCACCGCCGGGTCGATGAAACTTTCGGACAGGCCCTCGCGCGGGAAGCGCGGGATACAGGCCCGCCCCCCCTTCAGCAGCGTCTGGTCCACTACGGCGCACAGCAGCCGCGCCAGCGCCGCGTCCGGCGGGGTATTCAGCGCGGCCACCGCCAGCGGCTCCAGCAGCCGCTTGTACAGCGTCCCGTTTGAATCGAGCGCCTCGGCGACGGTCATGTCCGCCCCGGCCCGGCGCAGGGCGAGCAAGGAAAAATAGTCGCGCAAACGGGTGCCGGGCACGCGGCGGCTGCGGCGGAACATCCACCACGGCACCAGACCAAGGTCGGGCGCCACCGTCCAGCGCTCACCGGTGGCGAGGTCGATGAACGGAAAGCAGGGCACGTCCGGCCCGCCAAGCGTAGCGCGGGCGCCGATCGTGTCGAGATAGGTCATGGCGGCTTGATTGCCGGACAGCAGCAGGTGGTTGCCGTTGTCGATGCGGCAGCCCAGCGCGCGATCGAAATACGACCGGCAGCGCCCGCCGGCAGCCGGTCCGGCCTCATACAGCGTCGCCGCCACGCCCTGCCCCGCCAGCGCGACCGCGGTGGCCAGCCCGGCCAGCCCGGCGCCGACGACGTGAACGCGCCTCACGCGATCCCGTACCGCAGCGCAATCCACAGCTTTTGCCATTTCGGCACCCTGACCGGGATTTCCGGCCGGTCCCAGCCGCGCCGTTTCAGCCGGGCGAGGATGGCGGCGTAGCTGGCGGCCATCAGCCGGGCCGGCTTCATGGCGCGCCGGTTGCAGCGCGCCATGGCGGCGGCGGCATCCCGGAAGTTTGCATCCGCCATCGCCGCGAGCCGTTCGCACACCACGGGCAGACGGGGATGATGCAGCACCGCCGAAGGATCAGCCGGCACACCGGAATCGTCGAGCAGTTCGCGCGGCAGATACAGCCGGCCGCGGGCCGCGTCCTCGGCGATGTCGCGCAGAATGTTCGTTATCTGCAGCGCCCGGCCGAGATGAAACGCCACCAGGTCGGCGGCCGGGCTGGCATCGCCGAAAGCGCGCACCGACAGCCGCCCGACGGCGGCGGCCACCCGGTCGCAGTAGAGGTCGAGATCGGCCAGCGTCGGTGCCACGATGGCGGCTTCGGCATCCATTTCCATGCCGTCGATCACTGCCTCGAAATCCGCCTGCCGCAGGGCGAAGGCGCGGACCGCCCCCAGCAGCACCCGGGTCACCGCGTCATCCGCCTCTCCACGATACAGCGCGGCCACGCGGCGGCGCCATTCGTTCAGACGGGGGCGGCGCGTCTCGAACGGCGCCGGGTCATCGGCGATGTCATCGACGATGCGGCAGAACGCGTAGATGGCGTACATGGCGTGCCGCCTTGCCGGCGGCAGCACCGCCATGCCGCGGTAGAAACTGGTACCCGCGTCGCGCACCACCGCCTCGACCGCGTCGAGGTCGGCCTGTGCCGCGCCAAGCCCCCGGCTCACGGCAAGGGGCTCACGGCACGAACCGCAGCGCGCCGAGCAGCGACAGCACCACGTCCGATTTGGTCAGCTTCACCCGCGTGGCCACCGGGTCGCCGCGCCGCAACCTTGCCGCCAGCCGGTGGGACAACCCCACGATCACCGCCGTCTCCAGCCGCAGCCGCCGGTCGCGGGTGCGGCGGGGCAGCGCGCGCGCCGTGCGGTTCAGCGCGTCGCACTGGTCCAGCAGCGCGTCGAACACGGCGCGCAGGCCCGGCGATGCAGCCGGCGCCCGCAAATCCTCCACCCGGGCGCCGTGGCCCGCCAGCAGGTCGACGGGAAGATAACAGCGGTCCAGGCCGGCAAGGTCTTTCGATCCGTCCTGCAAATGGTTCAGCACCTGCAGCGCCGCGCACAGAGCGTCCGACGGCTCCCAGGTGGCACGGTCCTCGCCGTGCAGGTCCAGCACGTGGCGGCCGACCGGCATGGCGGAGAAGCGGCAATAATCCATCAGCTCGTCCCAGCTCGCATACCGCAGCTTGGTGGCGTCGCGGCGGAAGGCCACCAGCAGGTCGGTCGCGTGGCCGGGGGTCACGCCGGTCTCGGCCAGGCTGGCGCGCAGACGCAGGGCGCTCGGGCTGCCGGCGTCGCGGCGGCCGAGCAGCACGTCCTCCATCACATCCAGCCGCGCCACCTTGTCGGCGGCCGTCAGCACCGGGCTGTCGGAGATGTCGTCGGCGTTGCGGGCGAAGGCGTAGAAGGCATGGATATGCGGGCGCATCCGGGCGCTGATCAGCACCGAGCCGACCGGGAAATTCTCGTCGCCGCGGTCCTTGCCGGACCAGCTTTCGACCGCCGCCGCGTCGCTCATGCCGTGTTTCCCGTATAGGCGCGGTGCTTCCAGACCACGCCGCGGCCGCGATGGTGGTCGATGGCGGAGCCGATCGTAGCGGCAAGGTAAAAAAAGGCGATGGCGGGCAGCGCCGGCGCCCAGAACCACGACAGGCGGAATCGCCGCAGCGTGGGCACGAAACTGGCCGCCATAATGACCCAGGCCGCCGCCCCGCAGGCGCGCGCCGCCCCCTGCGCGAACAGGGCCGTCCCTGGCGGCACCAGGAACACCAGCCCCAGCCCCAGCGTGGTCAGCAGGAGAAACAGCGGCGAATGGCGCAACTGCACATAGGCCGAGCGCGCCACCATCCGCCAGATATCGGCAAACCCCGGGTAGGGCCGGATCGAGCGCGCCAGACGCGAATGACCGAGCCAGATCGGTCCGCCCGGCTTCACCGCGCTCGCCAGTGCCACGTCGTCGATCAGCGCGCCGCGGATCGCCACGATGCCGCCGATGCGCTCGAGGGCGCGGCGGCGGATCAGCACGGTACCGCCGGCCGCCGCCGCGGTGGCGCGCCGCGCATCGTTGACCCAGGCGAACGGGTACAGCAGCGCGAACAGGTAGACGAAGGCCGGCACCAGCGCGCGCTCGGCCAAGCTCTCGCACCGCAGCGCCACCATCTCGCTGACCATGTCAGCCCCGGTGCGTTCCGCCTGGGCGACGAGGGCGGAGAAATGCCCAGGGTCGTGCACGATATCGGCGTCGGTAAAGAGGAGAAGTTCCTCGTCGGTGACAGAAAAACCCTGCTGCACCGCCCAGAGTTTCCCCGCCCAGCCTGGCGGACGCGGGGCGCCCTCCAGCACGGTCAGGCGGTCCGCGCCCGGCAGGGCGCGGGCGGCGGCGGTGGTGCCGTCGGTGCTGCCATCGTCCACCAGCACCACCCGGAACGGGCCGGGGTAATCCTGGGCGAGCAGGCTGCCCACACTCGCCGCCACAAAACCGGCCTCGTCGCGCGCCGGCACCACAGCGGCGACCGGCGGGCAAGCGGCCGGGCGGGAGGCGGACAAGCGCTCGCCGTCGTGCCAGAAGCCGCCATGCAAGGCGACGAGATACAGCCAGGCCAGTAGCGCGACGACCGCGAGCGCCGTCATGCCGGCTTCATTCGGTCGTTGGCGCGGAACCAGTCGATGGCATCGGCGATCGCCTGCCGCGCCGGGCGGGGGTGGTAGCCAAGCTCGGACACCGCCTTGGCGGAGGAAAAGAACATGGTCTTGCGCGCCATACGCAGATGGTCGCGGGCGACGCGCGGCTCGGCGCCGGTGATCCGGGCCGCCGCCTCGCTGACCAGCGCGACCGGCCAGAGTGCCGCCACCGGCAGGCGCACCCGGCGCTGCGGGCTTCCGGTCTCCCGGTCCACCAGGTCCAGCAGCGCCGCCATGGTCAGGTTCTCGCCGCCGAGGATGTAGCGCTGGCCCACCACGCCGCGCTCCAGCGCCAGCGCATGGCCCTCGGCCACGTCGTCCACGTGCACGATGTTCAGCCCGGTATCGACATAGGCCGGCATGCGCCCGCTGGCGGCGTCGGCGATCATGCGGCCGGTCGGGGTGGGCTTGATGTCGCGCGGACCCACCGGGGCGGCCGGGTTGACGATCACCGCCTGCAACCCTTCCGTGTCCACCAGATCGAGGACAGCCCGTTCGGCGTCGAATTTTGATCGTTTATACGTTCCGACGATTTTCGCCCGGATCACCGGCGTCTGCTCGTCGGCCGGGGTGGCGTCGCCGGTCAGGCCGAGGGCGGCGACGCTGCTGCAATACACCACCCGCTCCACCCCGGCTTGCAGGGCGGCGCGCATCAGCGCCCGGGTGCCCTCGACATTGGCGGCCAGCATGGCCTGCGGGTCGGGCACCCAGATGCGGTAATCGGCGGCGACATGCACGACGAAGCGGCAGCCGGCGACGGCGCGGACCAGCGATTCCGGGTCGGTGAGGTCGCCCTCCACCGTCTCGGCGTCGAGCCCGGCGATGTTGCGCCGGTCGCTGCCACGGCGCGCCAGCAGGCGCAGCGCATGGCCGCGCGCGGCGAAGGCATGGGCGACGGCGGAACCGACAAAGCCGGTGCCGCCGGTGACAAGGGTGGGACCGGTCGCGGACAAGGCAAACACTCGAACGATTGCGGGGCCTCAGTCTATAGCCCGCCGCGTCCCGGGTGGCGACACTTGCCGGGGACACCGCCCGCCAGAACGAAGCCGGAAAAATCCCGGAACACCGGAGACGTGAAGCGAAACAGCGGCGCCATCCCGATCACGATTCCGATATGTCCCACGCCCGGGTAGAGGCGCGCCTCCACGGTCCCGCCGGCCGCCCGCACCCGCGCCGCCAGCGCCAGCGTGTTGCGCGGATAGCAGGTGGTGTCGGCCGCACCATGCAGCAGCAGCATCGGCGGGTTGCGCCCGTCCACATGGGCCACCGGCTGGGTCTCGGGCAGGTCGGCGGCGGAGGAAAACACCGCGCGGACATCCTCGTCCTGGATCGGCAGGAAATCGTACGGCCCGGCGAGCCCGACCATGCCGGCCAGATGGGCGCGGTCCTCGCCGGCGGCGGCGAGCCAGCACGGGTCGAGCGCCAGCATGGCGGCGATATAGGCCCCGGCCGAGTGGCCGGTGACGATCACCCGGTCCGGATCGCCGCCCCAGCCCCGCGCCTCCCGCCGGACCGTCGCGACCGCGCGGGCGGCGTCTTCGATGAACGCCGGATAGCGCACCTGCGGGAACACCCGGTAATCCGCCACCGCCACCACCATGCCGAGCCGCGCCAGCGGGGCGGCCACGAACGGATAATCCTGGCGCCGGCCGTTCTGCCAGGCGCCGCCATAGAAGAAGATTACCACCGGCAGCCCGGCGGCATCGCCGGCGGGACGCCAGATGTCCATGGCCTGGCGGGAGGCGGCGCCATACGCAACCCGCCGGCGTACCGACAGGCCGTCGGTGGCGATGGTGGCGTTGAGGATGTCGGCCCGCAGCAGGGTCATGGGCGGGCGGCGCTACCCCTCCTTCGGCAGCGGCGGCACGTACCAGTCCGGGGAGCGTTTCTCGCGGAAAGCCCGCGTACCCTCCCTCCCCTCGCCGGAATTGCGCTGCGTCCAGCTCTCATGAGCCAGCATGGCCATTTCGCGGGCATTCAGCGTGAGGCCGTTGGCGGCAAGGAAGCTGTGCTTGGTCACCGCGATCGCCTGCGGCGCGCCCAGGAACACGGCGTCCAGCACATCGGCCACCCGGTCCTCGATCGCCGCCGCCGCCACCACCTCGTGCACCAGCCCGATCCGGCACGCCTCGGCGGCGCCGAAGCGCTCGCCGGTCAACGTGTAGCGCCGCGTGTGCCGCAGCCCCAGTGCGTGCGCCATGTGGATGGAAATCGGCGCCACCCCCAGCCGCACCTCGGTCAGGCCGAACAGCGCATCGGGCGTGGCGAAGGCGATGTCGGTGCAACAGACCAGACCGCAGCCGCCACCGAAGCAGGCGCCATGCACCACCGCGATGGTGGGCCGGGGAAACTCGTTCAGCAATTGCATCGCCCGGGTCGTGGCCAAGGACGCCTGAAACGCCTCCTCCGGCGCGTCTTCCGCGGTGCGGGCCAGCCAGTTGATGTCGGCGCCGGCCTGGAAATGCCGGCCGGCGCCGCGCAGCACCACCGCCCGCACCGCGGCATCGCCCTCCAGCCGGGCCAGCCCGTCAATCAGCGCCGCCAGCATGTCGGCATCGTAGGCGTTGCCCAGCTCCGGCCGGTTCAGGGTGACATGCGCCACCCCGCGGGCATCGACCTCCAGCAGAACCGGCGGGCGGGTCGGGTCGGTCATGCCGTCACCAGGGGCGCGGCGATACCATGCTGAAACAACGTCATGGGGAGGAACGCTGGCACGCCGCCCCGGCCCGGACAAGGGCATTGCGGCCACGGTGTCCGGCGTTGCGAGGGGCGGCACCGGATTCGGGCTTCCGTTGCGGCGCGGGAATCTGCATGGTGCGCGCCATGCAGATATACGCCAGTTGTGCAGCGCGGGACGCCGCGGGGGTGCTGCTGACAGGCCCCTCGGGTTCCGGCAAGTCGGACCTGCTGCTGCGCCTGCTTGACCGCGGCTTCATGCTGGTGGCCGACGACCGCGTGGAGGTCGAGGACGGCATGGCCAGCCCGCCGGCCGCGCTGGCCGGGCTGCTGGAAGTGCGCGGGCTGGGCCTGCTGCGCCTGCCGCATCTGCCGCGCGCCCGGCTGGCCCTGGCGATCGAGCTGGGCCGGGCCGGCGAGCGGCTGCCCTCGCCGGCCCGTCACCAGAGTCTCGGCCTGCCGGTGATCGCGCTCGACGCCTTCGCTGCCAGCGCGGCCCAACGGGTTGCCCTGGCTCTGGACTGCGCCCAGGGGCGGGTGCGCCAGCATGCCGGAGCATTTGTCGGGGAGCCGGGCACGCCATGAACGGATCGGCCGGTACGCCACCCGGCGGCTCCGCCGCGGGAGCGATCGGCGGCTCCGCCGCGGGTCGCCAGCGCGTGCTGCTGGTCACCGGCCTGTCCGGCGCCGGCAAGGCTTCGATTCTGCGCGTGCTGGAAGATCTCGGCTTCGAGGCGATCGACAATCCGCCGCTCGACATGATCGAAGACCTGGTGAAGGGCAGCCCGGCGGGGGCCGGCCGGCGGATCGCCGTGGGCGTGGACGCCCGCAGCCGCGGCTTCGACGCCACCGCGGTGCTGGCCACGCTGGCGCGGCTGCGGCTGCACCCTGCGGTGGCGCCGGAACTGATCTATGCCCGGGCCGACGAGGCGGTGTTGCAGCGCCGCTACACCGAGACGCGCCGGCGCCATCCCCTCGCACCGCACGGACGGGTGGCCGACGGCATTATCGCCGAGCAGGCGCTGACCGCCCCGCTGGCCGAGGCAGCCGATATTGTCATCGACACCTCCGACCTGCCGCTGCCGGCCCTGCGGCGGCAGATCGAACGGCTGTACGGCCCGCAGGCACAATCCGACACTCATTCCGGATTGGCGGTCTGGCTGATATCATTCGCGTTCTCGGCGGGCCTGCCCCGCGAGTCGGACATGGTTTTCGACGCTCGGTTCCTGCGCAATCCGCACTATGTAGATTTGTTGAGGCCGCGCACCGGCAAGGATCCGGCAGTCGGTGCCCATATCGAGGAGGACCCGGACTACCGGGCCTTTTTCGATGGGGTCATGAGAATGCTCGGGTTGGTCTTGCCTCGCTTCGTGCAAGAGGGCAAGAAATATGCAACGATCGCGGTGGGATGCTCGGGCGGCCGGCACCGGTCGGTGTACATCGTCGAGCAATTGGCATCGCATCTGACCGAGGCAGGCTGGCGCGTGACAGCGACACATCGTGAATTGCTCCGCGAGGAAACCGCGCCCGCGCAAACCCTGGCACGCGTTACGGCCGCGCCAGCCGAAACGCAGCAACCACCCGTCCGGGCGCAGGAGGCCTGACATCGTCCCATGATCGGTCTTGTACTGGTCACCCATGGCCGGCTCGCTGAGGAGTTGCGGTTGGCCATGGAACACGTCGTGGGGGCTCAACGGAACGTCGCAACGGTCTGTATCGGCCCTGATGACGACATCGAGGGACGCCGCGCCGAAGTCCGCCGCTGCATCGAAACCGTCGATGCCGGCGACGGTGTGGTGCTGCTGACCGATATGTTCGGCGGCACGCCCAGCAATCTGGCCATTTCGCAGATGGACCGCCCCGGCGTCGAAGTGATCGCGGGGGTCAACCTGCCGATGCTGGTCAAGCTGGCCAAGGTCCGCTCCATCCAGCCGCTGGCCGACGCGGTGGAATGCGCCCAGGCCGCCGGACGCAAATATATCGCCGCCGCCAGCCACGTCCTGCCCAACGACAACCCGCCCGAAGCATCGCCGGAGTCCGGCACACGCGTGAACGGCTGCGTTGGCCTTCCGACCATGGCGGGCGGCAGCGTTGGCACGACGGTCCAGCTTGGATCCCTTTCGGCATCCCGCGTGGACCCGGCCGGATGAGCAGCGACGGGGCCGACGCCAGTGCCGCCCCCGTCCTGACCCGAATCCTCACCATCCGCAACCGGCGCGGCCTGCATGCCCGGGCGGCCGCCAAGTTCGTCACCCTCGCCGAGCGCTTCGGCGCCGTCGTGGAGGTGGTGAAGGACGGCCAGATCGTCCCCGCCCGCTCCATCATGGGCCTGATGATGCTGGGCGCGGGCCTGGGCGCGACCATCGAGTTGCGCGCCGAGGGATGGGACGCCAAGGAAGCGCTCGAGGCGCTGACCGACCTGATCGAGTGCGGCTTCAACGAGACCGACTAAACGGCAGCGGCCGAAATACGCGTTGATATCGGCCGGCACTCCATCGCAAGATAATTTTCTTTACAAGCTGCGAGGCGATGGCCCTACCCGAGGATGACGCTGTGCGTCCGCCGCGCCGGCCCCGTGCCGCCGCCCCCGCGCCCCCCTCCGCCGCGCCAATCGACGCCCAGGTTCTGGAGCGTCGGCTGGTTGGCATCCCGGTTTCGCCCGGCATTGCCATCGGGCCGGTGTTCGGCGCCAGCGAGCCGCGGGCCGAGGTGGTGCGCCAGAAGATCGCCGCCGCCGACATCGGCTCACAGACGGCCCGGCTGGAGGCGGCCGTGCTGCAATCGCGCAAGCAACTGCAGAAGCTGCGCGCCCGGCTGGGCGTGTTGCCGGAGGCCAGCCAGGCCGAGATCGCCCCGCTGATCGATGCCTACCTGCAGATGGTCGGTCCCTCCCGCCTGGTGCGCGGGGCGCGCCGGCGCATCGGCGAGTTGCTGGTCAGCGCCGAAACCGCGGTGATGGACGCCAGCGAGGAGATCACCACCGCCATCCTTGCCACCCCCCCGGCCGACGAGGACCCCGCCGGGCGCGAGCGGCGCGCCGAGGAGGTGCGCGAGATCGCCCGCCGCCTGGTGCGCAACCTCACCCAGACCCCGTTCCGCAGCTTCGCCGGCGTGCCGGACGGCGCGGTGCTGGTCTGCGAGAGCCTGCGCCCGGCCGACGCCGCCCTGCTCGACCCGGCGCGGCTGGCCGGGGTGGCGACCGACGAGGGCGGCGCCGATGGCCATGCCGCCATCATGCTGCGGGCGCTGGGCATGCCGGCGGTGCTGGGGGTGGCCGGGCTGAGCCAGAACGCCCGCCCGGGCGACACCGTCGTGGTGGACGGCGCCGCCGGCGTGGTCACGGTCAACCCCACGCCGCTCACGCTCGCCGCCGCCCGCCGCAGCGTCACCGCCTTTGCCCGCGAACGGCAGAAACTCGCCCGGCTGCGCCGCCTGCCGGCGGTGACGGAGGACGGCGAGGCGATCGAACTGCAGGCCAACATGGAAATCCCGGCCGAGCTGCCGCTGATCGCCCAGGCCGGTGCCGCCGGCATCGGCCTGCTGCGCAGCGAGTTCCTGTTCATGAACCGCGAGACCTTGCCCGACGAGCAGGCCCAGCTGGAGACCTACCGCACCGTGATCGAGGCGATGGGCGGCGATCCGGTCACCATCCGGGTGCTGGACTGGGGCGGCGAGAAGGACATCGAGGCGCTGCAGAGCGAGGGCGTGGTGCCCGAGGTCGCCGACCAGAACCCGGCGCTGGGCATGCGCGGCATCCGCCTGCTGCTGCGCCGGACCGACCTGTTCGAGGTCCAGCTTGCCGCCATCCTGCGCGCCGCCGCGTCAGGCCCCACCCGCGTGCTGCTGCCCATGGTGACCAATGTCGGCGAGGTGCGCGCCGCGCGCGAGGTGTACGATCGGGTGGTGCGTCGGCTGCGCCGCCGTGGCGACCGGCTGCCCGACCCGATTCCGCCGCTCGGCATCATGATCGAGACGCCGGGGGCGGCCTTGTCAGCCGATGCGCTGGCGCTGGAGGCGGATTTCTTCGCCATCGGCACCAACGACCTGGCGATGTACACGCTGGCGGTGGACCGCGGCGACAGCGAGGTGTCCGCGCTGTACGACCCGCTGCATCCGGCCGTGCTGCGGCTGGTGCAGTTTGCCACCGAGGCGGCGCTGCGGATGCGCATGCCGGTGTCGGTATGCGGCGAGATGGCGTCCAATCCCCGGCTGACACCGCTGCTGATCGGCCTTGGCCTGCGCAGCTTCAGCATGAACGCCTCGGCGGTGCCGCGGGTGAAGCAGGCGGTGCGGGCGGCCAATATCGACGACTGCGTGCGGTTCGCGCGGCGGGTGATGGAACAGTCCGACCCGGAGCGCATCAAGGAAATGGTGCTGGGGGTGCCCGTCGCGGAGCGACCGAAGGCGGGCGCGGAGTAACCGCGGCCTTTCTTCCCGTCGGCGCGTCACGCCAGCGACCCAGCCCCCGCCCCTACTCCCGCAGCCGGTGCCCGCTCATGTCGGACGCGGCATCGCGCGGCATGATGAGCGACACCGGGGCGGCCGCGAGGGAAAACAGCGCGACGACGAGAAAGCCCAGGCTGAAATCGGCCAGCACCGGCTCGGTATGGTGGCCCAGGGTCATGGCCACGCTGATCGCGGCGGCCGCGGTCGAGATGCCGAGCGTCAGCGATACCTGCTGGATGGTGCTGTAGAGGCTGGTGGCGGCACTCATGCGGGCGCGCGGGATGTCGCCATAGGCCAGCGCGTTGTAGGCGGTGAACTGCAGCGAGCGGAAAAACCCGCCGGCCAGCAGCACCAGATAGATCGCCGCCACCGGCCAGGCCGGCCGGAACGCGCCGCACAGCCCGAGCAGTACGGCCGAAAGCACGCCGTTGAACAGCAAGGTGTCGCGAAAGCCGAACCGGCGCAGCGCCGACATCGCCACCGGCTTCATCACCAGCGCCCCGGCCGAGCTGGCGAAGGTGATGAAGCCACTTTCCAGCGGGCTGCGGCCGAAGGCGAGCTGCAGCATCATGGGCATCAGGAACGGGATAGCGCCGACGCCGATACGAAACAGCGTGCCGGCGGTGACCGATACCAGGAAGGTGCGGTAGCGCAGCAGGGTGAAGTCGATCAGCGGCGCCGGATGGCGCACCGCATGCACGGCGTAGCCCAGCGCGGCGGCCACCCCCACGCCCAGCACGGCGAGCGAGATCTGCGACGGCACCACGCCGCGCCCGGCCGTCTCGAAGCCGAACATGAGGCAGAACAGGGCCAGGCCGGACAGGGCGAAGCCGGCCCAGTCGAACCGCGCCTCGGTGGGTTCGCGCACATCGTCCACGAACATCGTCACCAGGATGATGCCGGCGATGCCGAACGGGATGTTGATGTCGAAGATCAGCCGCCAGGAGAAATAGGTGGTGATGAAGCCGCCGAGCGGCGGGCCGACCACCGGGCCGATCAGCGCCGGCGTGGTCAGCCAGGCCATCGCGGCGATGAGCTCCGATTTCGGCACGCGGCGCAGCAGCAGCAGCCGGCCGACCGGCACCATCATCGCCCCGCCCATGCCCTGCAGCACCCGGAACAGCACCAGCGCCGGCAAGGACTGCGCCGCGCCGCACAGCACCGAGCCGAGGGTGAACACGGCGATGGCGATGCGGAAGACGTTGCGGGCGCCGTAGCGGTCGGCCAGCCAGCCGCTCGCCGGGATGAACACCGCCAGGCTGAGCAGGTAGGCGGTCAGCGCGACGTTCATGTGCACCGGCTCGGCGCCGAAGGCGCGCGCCATGGTGGGCAGCGCGGTGGCGATGACGGTGCTGTCCACGTTCTGCATAAACAGCGCGCAGGCGACGATCAGCGCGGTGATGCGGATGCGGCGAAGCTCGACCGGCCCGACCACCGCACGGGGCTGGCTGGCAGTGTCGGTGTCGTTCATGCGGCCAGCATCGCGACCTCGCCGTTCCCGGCAAAGTCCGCCCGATGCAGGGTGTGGCTGCGCGCGGTCGCCGGAGCGGTCAGCGCCCAGCTTGAACGAGCATACAGCCGGGTCAGGGCAGCAGGATGGTGCTGCCGGTGGTCAGCCGCGCCTCCAGCGCCTCGTGCGCGCGGGCGGCATCCTGCAGCGGGAAGGTCTGGTTCACCCGGATGTTCACCACCCCGCGTCCGACCACGTCGAACAATTCGCTGGCGGCGTGCAGCAGGTCGGCGCGCTTCGCCGTGTAGGTGGCCAGGCCCGGCCGGGTCAGGAACAGGCTGCCCTTGGCGCCGAGCAGACCGACATCGATCGCGCCCACCGGCCCGGACGCATTGCCGAAGCTCACCATCATGCCGAGCGGCGCCAGGCTGTCCAGGCTGGCCATGAAGGTGTCCTTGCCGATGCTGTCGTAGACCACCGGCACCATGGCCCCGCCGGTGAAGCGCCTGACCTCGGCGGCGAGGTCGGCATGACCGACGATCACGTGGTCCGCGCCATGCGCCCGGGCGAGGTCCGCCTTCGCGTCCGTGGAGACCACGCCGATGACGGTGGCGCCGAGATGTTTCGCCCACTGGCACATGATCAGCCCGACCCCGCCGGCGGCGGCATGCACCAGGATCGTCTCGCCGGGCTGCACCTTGTAGGTGCGGCGAAGCAGGTACTGGGCGGTGATGCCCTGCAGCATCATTGCCGCGGCGGTGTTGAAGTCGATGTTGTCCGGTAGTTTCACCAGCCGGTTGGCGGCGATGACGCGCTCGGTGGAATAGGCGCCGATCGGGGCGGTGGCATAGGCGACGCGGTCGCCGATGGCGACCTCGGTCACATCCGGTCCGACCGCGATGACGGTACCGGACGCCTCCATGCCCAGGGTCGCCGGCAGGCCGGTCTTGTAGAGGCCGGTGCGGAAATAGACGTCGATGAAGTTCAGGCCGACTGCCGCGTGGCGGACCAGAGCCTCGCCGGGTCCGGGCTCGGGCGTGGGCACGTCCTCCCAGCGCATGACCTCGGGGCCGCCATGGGCGTGAATGCGGATGGCCTTCGTCATGTGTGTTCCATCATGTCCAGCGGTTGCAGGCACGGGCCGTTTATCATCGGGGCAGCTGACCGGGATCGGCCAGCAAATGGCTCTCAAGGTCGAGCAGGAGGCGCTTGGTGGGCAGGCCGTCGCCCCCGGAATAGCCGCCGATCCCGCCCGCGGCCACCACCCGGTGGCAGGGGATCAGGATGGGGATCGGGTTGGCACCGTTGGCGCCGCCCACCGAGCGGGCACTGCCGCCGGCCACACGCGCGATCTCCTGGTAGGTGCGAGTCTGGCCCGGCGGGATCGCCTGCAGGGCTGCCCAGACGCGGCGCCGGTACGGCGTTCCCTCGGGCGCGAGCGGCAGGTCGAAGGCCAGGCACGCACCGTCGAAATAGGCGTGGAGCTGATCCCGCGCGCGGCGCAGGAGTGGAGTTTCGGTCTGGTCCCTGCCCCAGCCCCAGTCAAGCGCGACGATCCGCTCCGCGTCCTCGGACACGGTGATGTCGCCAACCGGCGTATGGAGCGAAAGCTGAGGCAATCCCGGCATCCTGAGCTGCACGCGCGGGGGATGGCACTGCCGCACGGGCACGCTGTCAAGCCGGTGTGGCCGGTAAGCCAGTGGGTGAAACTGTTTGTTGCGGGACGATCCCCGGCCAGACTTGCACGCGCACGCGGAGAGGTGGAGAGAAGCTGCCTCGACGGGGGCCGCCGGCGGCGCAAGAGACGCGTAGTCTGCCCATGCAGGTATCGCCGTTGGTTCGACATCGAACTTCCAATGAGGGCGGCGTTTTTCGGGCGCGCGCCCAGCCTGGGGACTCTCATGACCGATCACCGCCTGCCGGACGATCTTCCGCTCTATTTCGAGGCGCATATCTTCGTCTGCTGCAACCGCCGTCCCGAGGGCCACCCGCGTGGTTCCTGTGCGGCCAGGGGCTCGGAGGAGTTGCGGGACTATATGAAAGCGCGCGCGAAGGAGCTCGGCCTGAAGGGCGTGCGCGTGAACATGGCGGGGTGCCTCGACCGCTGCGAGCTGGGGCCCTGCATGGTGATCTATCCGGAGGGGGTTTGGTACAAGGTCGAGAGCCGGGCGGACGTGGATGCGGTGCTGGAGCGGCACGTGCGCGACGGCGGCCGCGTGCCCGAGCTGCTTCTCCCGGCCCGGTAGTGCCTTTGCGGGCGGGGTCATGACCACCGGGGCCACAGCGGCCGAGGGGGCGACCATTTTCGCGGTCGCCTCCGGCGCCGGCCGCGCGGCGATCACGGTGGTGCGGATCAGCGGGCCGCTTTCCGCCGGCATGCTGGACCGGCTCTGCCGGCGCCGGCCGCCGCCGCGCCTCGCGGCGCTGCGAACCCTGCGAAGCCGCTCGGGGGATGTGCTCGACCGGGCGCTGGTGCTGTGGTTTCCCGCCCCGGGCAGCTACACCGGCGAGGACAGCGCCGAACTGCACCTGCATGGCGGACGCGCCGTGCTGGCCTCGGTCTGCGAGGCTCTGCTGGAGGCCGGCGCCCGGCCGGCCGAGGCGGGGGAGTTCACCCGGCGCGCCTTCCTCAACGGGCGGCTCGACCTGCTGCAGGCCGAGGCCATCGCCGATTTGGTGGAAGCCGAGACCGAGGCGCAACGGCGGCAGGCGCTGACGCAGATGGAGGGGGCGCTTGGCGACCTCTATCGGGACTGGACATCGCGCCTCATCATCCTGCTGGCGGCGCAGGAAGCGCTCATCGATTTCCCGGACGAGGATTTGCCGCCCGAGGCGGCGGACGGCCTGGGGTCCGATCTCGCGGCACTGCGGGCAGAGATCGTGGCCCATCTCGACGATCACCGGCGCGGCGAGCGTCTCCGCGACGGCCTGGTGTTCGCCATCACCGGGCCGCCGAACGCCGGCAAGTCCACGCTGATCAATGCGCTGGCCCGGCGGGAGGTCGCGATCGTCTCGCCGCATCCCGGCACGACGCGCGATGTGCTGGAGGTGCGGCTGGATATCGGTGGGGTGCCGGTGACGCTGCTCGACACCGCGGGGCTGCGCGAGACCAACGACCCGGTTGAGGCCGAGGGCGTGCGCCGTGCCAGGGCCAGGGGCGCCGCCGCGGATCTGGTGATCGAACTGGTGGATGCGACCGCGCCGGGGCTTGTTCGCAGCGCTGGTGCCGCCGGGGTGTTGCGCATTGCCACCAAGGTCGATCTTGCGCCGGCTCCGGGCGATGTGGATTTGGGGGTGTCCGCGCCCGTCGGCATCGGCATGGACCGGCTGGAGGCGCAGCTTGCCGGGGCCGCCCGCCGGCTGACCGCGCGCGCGGGGCCGCCGCCGTTGACCCGCGCCCGCCACCGGGCAGCTCTGGCGGAGGCGGCCGAGCGGCTGGCCTCGGCGATCGAGGCGCCGCTGCCGGAGTTGCGTGGCGAGGATTTGCGGTTGGCTCTGCGCGCCATCGGGCGGGTGACGGGTCAGGTGGGGGTTGAGGATATTCTTGATTCTGTGTTCGGGCAGTTCTGTATAGGCAAGTGAAGGGTCCAGGGGCCAAGCCCCTGGTGGAGGTCCAGGAGGCAAAGCCTCCTGGCGGGGTCCGGGGCAGCGCCCCGGCCAGGAGGCTACGCAGTGGATGAGCACTTCGACGTCATCGTTGTAGGCGGGGGTCACGCCGGCTGCGAAGCCGCCGCCGCCGCCGCGCGCATGGGCGCACGCACGCTGCTGCTGACTCACCGCCTCGCCACGATTGGTGAGATGTCGTGCAATCCGGCGATCGGTGGCATCGGCAAGGGCCATCTGGTCCGCGAGATCGATGCCCTGGATGGACTGATGGGCCGGGCCGCCGACCTGGCGGGCATTCACTTCAAGCTGCTCAACCGCAGCAAGGGTCCGGCGGTGCGCGGCCCGCGCGCCCAGGCGGATCGCGCCCTGTACCGCCGCGCCATCCGCACGCTGTTGGAGCAGCAGCCGGGCCTGACGCTGCGGGAGGGATCGGTCGAAGACCTCGAGTTCGGCGCCGGCCTGCGTCTGGCGGCCGTGCTGTGCGCGGACGGCACCCGGATCGCGTGCGGAGCGGCGGTGCTGACCGCCGGCACCTTCCTGCGCGGCGTGATCCATGTCGGGCTGGACACCATGCCGGCCGGGCGCGTCGGTGAAGCCCCCTCCCTCGGCCTCGCCACCGCCCTGGCGCGCCTGAATCTGCCGCTGGGGCGGCTGAAGACCGGCACCCCTCCCCGCCTGGACCGGCGAACGATTGACTGGGACGGGTTGCAGCCCGATCCTGGCGATGCCGAGCCGGAGCCCTTCAGCGTGCTCACGGACCGGATCACCAATCCGCAGGTCAGCTGCCGGATCACCGCGACCACCCCGGCCACGCACGACATCATCCGCGCGAACCTGACCGCCTCGGCGGTCTATGGGGGCCGTCTGTCCGGGCGGGGTCCTCGCTATTGCCCCTCCATCGAGGACAAGGTGGTGCGGTTCGCCGCGCGCGACCGGCACCAGATTTTCCTTGAGCCGGAAGGGTTGGACGACCCGACCGTCTATCCGAACGGCATTTCCACCAGCCTTCCCGCGGATATCCAGCAGGCGCTGCTGGCCACCATTCCCGGGCTGGAGCATGCGCGCATGCTCCGCCCTGGCTACGCCGTCGAGTACGACTATGTGGACCCGCGTGCCCTCACCGCCGCGCTGGAGCTGAAGCAGGCCCCGGGCCTGTTTCTCGCCGGCCAGGTGAACGGCACCACGGGCTACGAGGAAGCGGCGGCACAGGGGGTCATGGCCGGCATCAATGCCGCGCGGCTTGCCTCCGGCGCGCCCCCGGTCTCGCTGGACCGGGCGGAGGCCTATATCGGCGTGCTGATCGACGACCTGACGACGCAGGGGGTCAATGAGCCGTACCGCATGTTCACCTCGCGCGCGGAGTATCGGCTGTCGCTGCGGGCGGACAATGCCGATCTGCGGCTCACCGGGCGCGGCATGGCGTGGGGGTGCGTGGGGGCCGGCCGCGCCGCCGCGTTCTCCGCCTATCGGCACGCCGTTGGGGCAGTGTTGGCCCGCGCCGGAGCGGAGACGGTCGGCACGGCGCCCTTGCAGCTTCTCGGGGCCACGGTTCGGGGGGATGGGCAGCCGCGCTCCGTCCTTGATCTTCTCGGCAACCCGCAGATCGCGCGCGGCCTGATCGAGACGGTCTTTCCCTGGCTCGGCGCCCTGCCGCCGCGTGTCCGCACCCATCTGGAGGTCGAAGCTCTGTATGCCGGCTACCTGCCGCGCCAGGAAGCGGACATCCGGGCGTTCCGTCGCGAAGAATCCGTGCTGATCGAGGGCGATGTCGATTACGCCCAGGTCGGTGGTCTATCGGCGGAACTACGGGAGAAGCTGCAGGCCGCCCGGCCCGCCAGCCTCGGCGCCGCCGCCCGGCTGCAGGGCATGACCCCGGCTGCGTTGGCGGCGCTGATGGCGCATCTCCGCCAGACCAGAAGCGCGTGTTTCACGTGAAACACGCACCGGCGGAGGTCGAGGGTGTTTCACGTGAAACACGGGAACGGCTCACGGTCTATGTGGACCTGCTGCTGCGCTGGCAACGGACGATCAACCTGATCTCGCCGCGGGACATCGAACAGGTCTGGACCCGCCACATCGCCGACAGCCTGCAACTGGCGGCCCTGATCCCGCCGGACACCGACCGCGCCATCGATCTTGGCTCCGGCGCCGGACTGCCCGGGCTCGTGCTCGCGATCGCGACCGGCCTCCCCTTCGATCTCGTGGAGGCCGATCAGCGCAAAGCCGCCTTCCTGCGCGAGGCGGCACGCCTCACCGGCACTGCCGCAACCATCCACGCGACTCGGATCGAAACCGCCTCGGTCGCCCCTGCTCGCCTGGTCACCGCCCGCGCCCTCGCCCCGCTCGCAATCCTGCTGGGCTGGGCAGCGAAACTGCTCGCTCCGGACGGCATTTGCCTGTTTCCGAAGGGGCGCGGAGCCGAAGACGAATTGACCGCCGCGGCCGCCCAATGGCAAATGCAGGTCCACAGGACGCCCAGCCGTACCGACCCGTCCGCAACCATTCTCCGCATCAGCGAGATCCGCCCTGCCCATTGTACCCCGTGAAGCCCTGCGCCCGGCCGCCGCCCCCATCGCCGTCCCCGCTCCGGTGCGCGACCGCCGCATTCTGGCGATCGCCAACCAGAAAGGCGGCGTCGGCAAAACCACGACCGCCATCAACCTCGCAACCGCCCTCACTGCCGCCGGCCAATCCGTTCTGCTGATCGACCTCGACCCGCAAGGCAACGCCTCCACCGGCCTCGGGCTCGGCCGCGAAGAACGCGCCAACGGCACCTATTCGCTGCTGTCGCAGGAAACCACGGCCGCGGAGGTCATCCGCAGCACATCGGTCAAAAACCTCGGCATCGTCCCCGCCGAAACCGATCTCGCCGGCGCCGAAATCGAACTCGTCAACGAGGAGCGGCGCGAATTCCGCCTTCGCGACGCCCTGCGCACCGGCGACGCCACCATCCGCTACGACTATGTCCTGATCGACTGCCCGCCCAGCCTCGGCCTGCTCACCCTGAACGCCCTCGTGGCCGCCGACGCCGTCCTCATCCCGTTGCAGTGCGAGTTCTTCGCCCTGGAGGGAATCAGCCAGATCATGCGCACCATCGATCTCGTCCGTCGCGGCCTCAACCCCGGTCTGCGCCTGCAGGGAATCGTGCTGACCATGTTCGATCGGCGCAACAACCTGTCCGACCTGGTGGCCGCCGATGCGCGCGGCTTCTTCGGCGATCAGGTCTACGAAACCGTCATCCCGCGCAACGTCCGCATCTCCGAGGCGCCCAGCCACGGCAAGTCGGTCATCGTCTACGATGCCCGCTCCCCCGGCGCCCAGGCCTACGTCCAGCTCGCCGACGAGTTTCTCCGCCGCGAACGCCGCCCGGGCCGGGCCGCATGAGCCGCAAGGAGATCGGCCCCCGCCTCGGCCGCGGTCTGGCCGCCCTCCTCGGCGAGCCACCGCCCGCCGCATTCGGCGACTCTGCCGGCCCCAGACCAATCCCGGTGGAATTCCTCTCCCCCGGCCCCTTCCAGCCCCGCGGCCCAATCGACACCGACTCGCTCGCCGAGTTGATCGAATCGGTGCGCGCCCGCGGCATCCTCCAGCCCCTGCTCGCGCGTCCCGATCCCGACGCGCCGGACCGCTACCAGATCATCGCCGGCGAGCGCCGCTGGCGCGCCGCCCAGGCCGCCGGCTTGCACGAAGTGCCGGCCCTGGTACGCGACCTGTCGAACGCCGAGGCCATGGCCGCGGCCCTGGTCGAAAACCTCCAGCGCCAGGACCTGAACGCCATCGAAGAAGCCGAGGGCTACCGCCGGCTGCTGGAGGAATTTGGCCTGACCCAGGACCAGCTGGGGGAAGCCGTGGGCAAATCCCGCAGCCACGTCGCCAACACCGTCCGCCTCCTCAACCTGCCCCCCACCGTGCAGATCGAAGTCCGCAAGGGCGCCCTCACCGCCGGCCATGCCCGCGCCCTGCTCGCCCACCCGGACCCAAAAACCGCCGTGCTGGCCGTCATCGCGCGCGGCCTCAACGTCCGCCAGACCGAAGCGCTGGCCGCCAAGCGGTCCGATTCCTCCCAGGCCGGGCCGCGCGCCGCCAGCAAGGACCCGGAAACCACCGCCCTGGAAGCCGAACTGTCCGGACGGCTCGGCCTCAAGGTCGATATCGCGTTCGACGGCAAAGCGGGCAGCGTGCGCATTCACTATCGCTCGCTTGATCAGCTTGATGGGATTGTTGCTTTGCTGAACCGGAGCTGACGCAGCGGGGGCTCCGCCCCTCGACCCTGGCAGGGCTTTGCCCTGCACCCACCGTCGCGCGCAGCGCGCCTTCGGCGCGACGGCCTTAGGCCCTTGGAACCCGCTCTTAGCGCCTTCTGGCGGCGGCGGCTCGCAACGCTACGCCGGCTAGCGCGTTGCGGGCGATCGTCAGGTCCGGCGCGCCGGTGCGCTTGCAGGCGCGCTCCGCATCCCAGAACCGCTGCGCCGCCCACTCCAGCGCCGGTAATGCCCACAAGGTCAGCGCGAGGGAAAAACCCGACTGCCGGCGAACGAACACCGGTGGCCGGGCCGCCCGCGTCGCCTCCGCCGCCGACATGCCGTCCGCCATCGCCGCCCGCGCCCGCTGCAACCGTTGCACGTGGCCGAGCCCGGCCCGCGCCACCTGCACCGCCGCCGCCCCCTCCGCCAGCGCCAGCTCCAGCGCACGGTCAGCCGCCGCCACCTCGCCTGCCGTCGCCGCGAACAGCGCATCCTCCAGCGACAGCCCCGCCAGGTCGCCGACGCATTCCCGCGCGGCGGCAATGTCCACCCGCCCGCCAGGACCGACGAACAACGCCAGCTTCTCGATCTCGCTCACCGTCACCGCGCGGTCGGCGCCGAGCTGCCCGGTCAGCCAGGCCAGCGCATCCTCGTCCACCCCGACCTGCAGCGACGACAGCACGCCCCGGATGGTCTGCTCCAGCGCGCGCCCTTCGGCCGGATAGCAGCCAATGGAAACCGCGTCGGCCAGCTTGTCGATCAGGGTGCGAAGCTTGGATTTCGTCTGCAGCCCCGGCCCTTCCAGAACCAGCAGCGCCTCCCCCGGCCCGGCCAGCGCCGCCTGCACCGAACCGGTGGCGGCATCGCCCACATCCCGCACCCGCACCACGCGCCGCCCGCCGCTCAGCGACAACGCCGCCATCTCGGCCGGGATCGCGCCGGCGCCGTCGCGCTCCAGTTCCACCACCCGGAACGGGTCGTCAGCCGCACCCGTCACCGCCCGCACCAGCCGTCCGGCGCGTTCGCGGATCAGGCCCACATCATCGCCGTAGAGCAGCACCGCGCGGGCGCGGCCGGGATCGCGCAGAAACGCCTCGATGCCGCGCGCCTCAAGCTTCATGCGCCGCTGTTCTCCCGCGGGGCGGCTAGACCGGGTGCTTGTCGAAAAACGTCGCGAGTTGCGTCGTGATCTGGTTCGCGACCTCATCGGTGACCCGGCGCTGCACCGACTCCGTCTCCATGTCCTGGGCGAAATACTGCTCATCGAACGTGTTCAGCCCGTCCACCACCCTCGCACTCCCGGTGGTGACCGTGGCCCGGGCCGCGTCGCGTTTCGTCAGCGTCCACTTCGCCTGGCCGATGAAGCGAATCCGCGTCACGGTGTTGTCGTGCTGGATCGCAATCCCTTCGGCGCCAAAGCTGAAGGAAACCGCCAGGTCGAAGCGCTTCGCCGACGGCGCGTCGCCATGGTCGAACCGGGCCTGCAGTGCCTGGCGCAACAACTGGCCGACGCGTTCCGGAATGATCGCCACCGCAATCAGGCCCAGCCCCTCGCGCGCCGGTCCGGCCGCCGGCCCGTCGCTGGCATACAACGGATGGAATCCGCAGCCCGGCAAGGCCAGCAACACCGGCCATCCGAGCAGGCCTCGCCGCCCAAGCGCGCGCCGCAAGATTGTCATGCCGGCCCAGCCACCACGAAGTTGACGATGCGGTTCGGCACGTAGATGCGCTTGACCACCCGCTTCCCCTCCAATGCGCGCGCCACGTTCGGATCGGCCTCCGCCGCGGCAAGCACATCCGCTTCCGCCGCACCCGGCGCCACCTCCACCGTCCCGCGCAGCTTGCCCAGCACCTGCACCGCGATCGTCACCGTCTCCGCCGCCGCCAGCGCCGCGTCCGAGTCCGGCCACGCCAGATCAACCGCCAGCGGGCTGCCCGGCCGCAAGCGCGCCAGAATTTCCTCGGCCAGATGCGGCATCATCGGCGACACCAGCCGCGCCGCCATTTCCGCCGCCTCCCGGCGCGCCCAGCGCAGATCGTCCGTATCCGGCGCCTTCTCCGCATCGCCGATCGCGTTGGCCAGTTCGTACACCCGCGCCACCGCCACGTTGAACGCGAAGGACTCGAGCGCTTCCGTCACCGCCGCGATCGCGCGGTGGGTGGCCCGCCGCAGCGTGCGGGACGCCGGACTGAACGAATCAGGAACACTGCCCGCCGCTGGCAGCGCGGCGACCGTCTCCGCCAGCCGGAACAGCCGCTGGGTGAACCGGTACGCGCCCACCACCCCGGATTCCGTCCACTCCATGTCGCGATCCGGCGGATTGTCCGACAGGATGAACCACCGCGCCGTATCGGCACCGCAGCGATCGATGATCGCGCCTGGGTCCACCGTGTTGCGCCGGGATTTCGACATCGCCTCGACGCGCCCGATGGTCACCGGCTCGCCGGTCTCGCGGTGCACCGCCGTTTGCTCGCCCCGCTTGTCGATCTCATCAGGGTACAGCCATCGCCCATCCGCGCCCCGGTAGCTTTCGTGCGTCACCATGCCCTGGGTGAACAGGCCCGCGAACGGCTCGTCCAACCCGACATGGCCGGTCGCCTGCATCGCCCGGGTGAAAAAGCGCGAATACAGCAGGTGCAGGATCGCGTGCTCGATGCCGCCGATATACTGGTCCACCGGCATCCAGTGATCCGCCGCCGCCCGCGTCACCGGCTCGGCCGCGTGCGGGCTGCAATAGCGGGCGAAATACCAGGAACTATCGACGAAGGTGTCGAACGTGTCGGTCTCCCGCCGGGCCGGCCGCCCGCAGGACGGGCAGGCCACATGCTTCCAGGTCGGATGGTGGTCGAGTGGATTGCCCGGCCGGTCGAACGACACGTCCGCCGGCAGCACCACGGGAAGCTCGGCTTCCGGCACCGCCACCACGCCACACGCCTCGCAATGGATCACCGGGATTGGGCAGCCCCAGTAGCGCTGCCGGCTCACGCCCCAGTCGCGCAGCCGCCAGTTTACCACCCCCTCGCCCACGCCCAGCCGCTCAAGCTCGGCGATGGCGGCCGGCTTCGCCGCCTCGGGCGCGGCCAGCCCGTCCAGGAAGCCGGAATGGACCATCACGCCCGGCCCGTCATACGCCGTCGCGCCGATGGCGAAACCGGCCGGGTCCTCGCCCGGCGGCAGCACCACCGGCGGCACCTTCAGCCCGTATTTGCGGGCAAAATCCAGGTCGCGCTGGTCGTGGGCCGGGCAGCCGAAAATCGCCCCGGTGCCATATTCCATCAGCACAAAATTGGCGATCCAGACCGGGAACGTGGCGTCCGGCAGGAACGGATGGCGCACCCGCAGCCCGGTATCGTAGCCCTTTTTCTCGGTCGCCTCGATGACCGCCTCGCTGGTGCCCATGCGCCGGCATTCGGCGATGAACGCGCCCGCTTGCGCATCCCGCGCCGCCACCGCGGCGGCGATCGGATGCTCCGGCGCGATCGCCAGGAACGACATGCCGAACAGCGTGTCCGGCCTTGTGGTGTACACCTCGACGCTGTCGATGCCGTCCGTGGGCGCGGCCAGCGCAAACCGCAGCCTGGCGCCTTCGCTGCGGCCGATCCAGTTCGCCTGCATCACCCGCACCCGCTCGGGCCAGCGGTCCAGCCCGTCAAGGGCGGCCAGCAGTTCGGGGGCGAACCGGGTGATCTTCAGGAACCACTGCGACAATTGCTTCTTTTCGACCAGCGCGCCCGACCGCCAGCCGCGCCCGTCGATCACCTGCTCGTTGGCCAGCACGGTGCCGTCCACCGGGTCCCAGTTCACCCAGCTTTCCCGCCGCTCCACCAGCCCCGCCGCCAGCATGTCGAGGAACAGCTTCTGCTGGTGGCCGTAATAGGCCGGATCGCAGGTGGCGAATTCGCGCGCCCAGTCGAGCGACAGGCCCATGCGTTTCAGCTCGGCCCGCATGGCGGCGATGTTATCCCAGGTCCACTGCGCCGGATGGGTGCGACGTTCGCGCGCCGCATTCTCGGCGGGCAGGCCGAACGCGTCCCACCCCATCGGGTGCAGCACGGCAAACCCGCGTGCCCGTTTGTAGCGCGCCACCACATCGCCCAGCGTGTAGTTGCGCACGTGCCCCATGTGGATCTTCCCGCTCGGGTACGGGAACATCTCCAGGACATAATATTTCGGCCGGCCGTCTGCCGGCACGTCCTCAACATGGAAGCTGCCGCGGCGTTCCCACTCGGCCTGCCAGCCTGGCTCGGCGGTGCGGAAATCATAGCGCGGCGCATCGGCGGCGGGAGCAGTCACGGTCACAGTGTTCATCGGGCAATCTGTCGGTTTGGCGTGCCGACTGTATCGGTCAGATCAGCGCCGACGGCAACCGTTGCGGCCCGAACGCGGCCCCCGACCCTGACAGGGCTCCACCTCCGCCCGCCCGACTTAGTTCGAGACGGTTGCCTGCGAGCGCAACTCGCGCGCACGTGCCAGCACCTTGTTTTCGATTTCGGTGGTGGTGGCCGGCGTCACCGGCGCGTCCACCCATTGGGCACCCTCCTGCACCTGCCGGAACACGCTCACCCGCAGGCCGTCGGCGCGCAACTGCCGGCCCAGGATATAGGCCGTCGCCTTGAACCGCTCGCCGGGCGATGCCGGCGGCTGATACCAGTCGGTGATGATCACCCCGCCGAACGGGTCCGCCGAGGCCAGCGGCATGAATGACAGCGTATCCAGCGCCGCGCGCCACAGATAGGCGTTCACCCCGAGCCCCGGTGTGCCGCCGCCGCCCTCGTCGCGCGACGATTTCGTGTTCCCGAGCAACACCATGCCGCCGCCGGTCGCTGCCCCTTGCGGGCCGTTGTAGCGCGGGTCGTTGTACTCGTTTTGCGCCACCGGGGTCGTGTTGCATCCCGCGACCGCCACGCCAAGCACGAGCAGCACGGGGACGATCTTCAGTGTCGGGGTCATGCGCAGCCTGTCTGAAGGGGAGGTGGCGGCGAGCAATACAGGACCGCTGGCGTTGCGCCAATACCCGCTCCGACAGCATGCAGTGCAAGCGGGTGAAGGAAGGTCGGGGCCGCTCAAAAAGAAAGGAGGGCGGTGGAAACCACCGCCCTCCCCGCCCGGACCGCAAAGCCCGGGAAACGCCGAAACCGAAGCTTCGCTTACCAGGCCACCCGGGTGCCGACGATCAGCGACTGCGCCTGGGTGTTGTTGTGCGTCACGTACGGCCCGGAGCTGGTCGAACCCGCCGTGCCGGTCAGCAGATCCACGCCGGACTGATGCTTGTCGCCGTACAGGTAGCTCACGAAGCCATAGAGCCCGGGCGCGATGGTGAGCGTGCCGCCCGCCGCCAGACCGGACTGGTTGAACGTCCGGCCCACACCGTTCGCCACGGTCGAGTTCCAGTAGCCGGAGTTCTGGACGTTGAAGTACGAAACGCCGACGACCGCCGAGCCGAACTGATAGGACGTGCCGGCGATCCAGGCCAGCGCGTCGCGCCCGCCCTGCGGCTGCGGCGTCCAGCCGGTGTTGAACTGGCCGTAATCGACGTGGCCACCAACCGCCAGGCCGCCAAAGGTGACCTGACCGCCCCAGTCGAACACGGCAAGGTTGTTATACAGCGCCTGCTCGGTGGTCGGCAGGGTGCCGTTATACTCAACGTGGCCCGCATAGATGCCGCCGAGCGTCGTGGCGATGCCCACCGGGCCGGTCGCCGTGCGGAACCGCACCACCGCGTCGAGGATGTTGCGGTTACGCTTGGTCTCGGCCCCGACGCTGGTCGACTGCGTCGTGTCGCAGCCTGCGCCGCTGGTGCTGGTGTTGGCGTACGGGCAGTTGCCGATGCCCGGGCTCACGTTGCCGCTGTCCGGCGCGAAGGACACGCCGAAATCGACCAGGTTGGCGAATTTCGGCGACAGGTAGACGATTTTGTTGGGGGTATACAGCGCGCTGACATCCGGGAACGGATAGGTCGGCTGCGAACCACTGGTGGTCGGGTAGGCGTTATAGACGTTGGAGTTCCAGCCACCGTCGTCGAAGTTTTCGAACGTGCCGGTGATGAACAGCGAGGTCGGCTGGTCGGTCGAGCCGACGCGGACGAAGCCGGCCTGGTCGGTGCCGAGATAGATCGTCTCGCGCCGGTAGTACAGCTCGCCGCGGGTCGGGTTGGCGCCGCCAACCGAGCCGTTCGCGCCGCCGCCCGGGGCCGCGCCGTTATCCGCGCGGATTTCGAGGAACGCGCCGTATTTCAGCCCGTTCGCCGCCACCGCGTCCACGCTCGGAAACAGCCGCGCATATTCGCCGATGCCGTAGGAGGTGAGCTTGGTGTTCGTCGCCGTCCCGAGGCTCTTCGCGGTGCCGTTGACATAGCCCGGATTCTGGCCGCTGTCGGCACCGACGCCGGCATAGCCCACCAGCCGCCCGCCCAGACGCACCGTGTAGGTGCCAGGCGACAGCGGCGGGCCGAAGCCCGGAATGTCGGTGCCCGGCGCGCCGGCGCTGCCGTACACCGGGATCGCCGCCGCCGGCGTGCCTGGAGCGGCCGTGTTCGTCGTGTTCAGAAGCTGGGCACTGGCGACACTCGCCAGACCCACCGTACCGCTCAGCACGGCCACACTGGCCAGCAGGAGCTTGCGCATCAAAATCCTCCTCATGTCGCCGGCGTGCCGGCGGTAATGGCAGGCCCCGCCCCGTTTCACACGACATCCACCGGAAACCGATGGACCCCGCAACGGGAGGGGCAGCCGGACCTCCCAGAGTATTGACGACCGTTTCATCCCGCCGCAACCGCAACAACACGCCGCCATGGCATTTCCGAAACAGTGTGTCCTTGGGGACACAAATTGGCCCTGGAACCGTCACTCCAGGGCACGGATTGCCCCCGCCCCGGCGCAGCCCGGCAACCGGCGCACCGTCCGCCCGTCGATTCCGCCCAAAGCCGCCGCGCCCAATCCGCCGCGCCGCACCATGAATTCCCAGCGATATGGTCCCAGCGCCGGCGCGCCAGGATGGCTCGCGGTGGCAAACGCGGGCGACAGAAATGCCAGCGCCCCCACCCGCCGCGCCCGTCGCAAATCTGCCACACTATGTGCCGAGCTGGTCACGGCATGCAGATACCGGGGGGCCGCCGGCGGCCGGCGGCCGCCGCGCAGGTGCAGTCCGGCGCCCAGTGCCGCCGCCAGCCGCCAGTCCCCGGCCACCGACAGCGCCAGCCCGCGCGCCCGGCACAGCCGCGCCAGCGCCCGCCCCAACACTGCCCGATCCGCCACCCCGTCATGCCGCAGCACCACCCCGCCCAGGCCCCGCGGCAGCCGCGCCGCCGCGGCAAGCGGGTCGGGCAGCCGCCGCGCGTCGGTGAACAGCCACAGCACTCGCCGCCCGGGGAAAATGCCGCGCCGAAGCTGTCGCGACTTGACCGCGCGCGCCCAGGCGACAAGCCTTCCGTCCATGTCCGAACTCTCCCCGCCCGAGATCGCCGCCAATCTCGCTTGCGTACGCGACCGCATCGCCGCCGCCGCGCGGCAGGCCGGCCGCGAGCCGCAGGATGTCACCCTGGTCGCCGTATCGAAAACCCATCCCGCCGCTGCGGTGGCCGCCGCACTCGCCGCCGGCCAGCACGTGTTCGGCGAGAACCGGGTGCAGGAAGCCGCCACCAAGTTCGCCGCCCTCCGCCCCGCTCATCCGGGGCTGCGCCTGCATGTGATCGGCGGCCTGCAGACCAACAAGGTGCGCGAGGCGGTGCGGGTGGCGGATGTGATTGAAACCCTCGACCGCCCCCGCCTGGCCGATGCGCTGGAAGACGCCATCCGCAGGGAAGGCCGCACGCCAGACCTGCTGGTTCAGGTGAATGTCGGCGACGAGGCGCAGAAATCCGGCATCCCCCGCGCCGAAGCCGACGCCTTTATTGCCGCCTGCAAGGCCCGTTTCGGCACCGCCCTGGTCGGGCTGATGTGCATCCCGCCGCTGGATGCCGACCCCGCCCCGCATTTCGCCTGGCTGGCCGACCGCGCCGCCCGGCACGGGCTGAAGATCGTCTCGATGGGCATGTCCGCCGACTACGAAACCGCCATCGCCCACGGTGCCACGCATGTGCGGGTCGGCTCGGCGATCTTTGGCAGCCGGCCCTGAGCAAGCGCGACCGGCGGCAGAGCCCTTAACCCTACCTTTGCTTGCACGCGCTGATGTCACGGCGTATCCGTCCGCGCCGGTCTCCCGGCAGCAGGAGACAACGAATGACCCGAGCCACCGTGCGAAACCCCGCCCGATGACCGTTGCGTCCGCAGTCGCCGCGCCGGCGAAGCTGCGTGCCGGTGCCTTGCTGGGGGTGCTCGGCATCGTTTACGGCGACATCGGCACCAGCCCACTCTATGCCTTCAAGGCCAGCCTCGACCACTTCTCGGAGGGCGGCATCAGCACCGCCGAGGTGCTCGGCATCCTGTCGATGATCTTCTGGTCACTGGTGCTGATCGTGACGGTGAAATACGTGCTGCTGGTCATGCGCGCCGATAACCGGGGCGAAGGTGGCATCATCGCCCTGATGGCGCTGGCCCAGCGGGTATCCGCCGACGCGCGGATGCGCAACGTGCTGGCCCTGGTCGGCATCAGCGGCGCCTGCCTGTTCTTCGGCGACGGCGTGATCACCCCGGCCATTTCCGTGCTGTCCGCCGTCGAGGGTCTGGAGATCGCCACGCCGCACCTTGCCGCGTTCGTGCTGCCGGTCTGCGCCGTCGTCATCATCGTGTTGTTCGCCCTGCAGTGGAAGGGCACCGACACGGTCGGCCGGCTGTTCGGCCCGGTGATGATGGTATGGTTCCTTATCATCGGCGCGCTCGGCCTGGTCGCGGTGCTGCGCAACCCGGCCGTGCTGCCGGCGCTGTCGCCCGCTTACGCGGTCGATCTGATGCTCGAGCAACATTGGGTCGCGTTCTTCACCCTCGGCGCCGTCGTGCTCGCCGTCACCGGCGCCGAAGCGCTGTATGCTGATATGGGCCATTTCGGCCGCCGGCCGATCCGGCTCGCATGGTCCTTCTATGTGCTGCCCTCGCTGGCGCTCAACTATTTCGGCCAGGGAGCGCTGGTGCTGGCCGACAGCAAAGCCGTGGAAAACCCGTTCTACCTGCTCGCGCCCGAGGAACTGCGCCTGCCGCTGGTCGTACTCGCCACCGCCGCGACCGTCATCGCCAGCCAGGCGGTGATCTCGGGCGCCTATTCGATGACGCGCCAATGCGTGCAACTCGGCTTCCTGCCGCGCATGACGGTGAGCCACACCAGCGCGACCGAGGAGGGGCAGATCTACGTGCCCCAGATCAACACGGCGCTGGCCGCCGGCGTGCTGCTGCTGGTGTTCAGCTTCCGCACCAGCGATTCGCTCGCCGCCGCCTATGGCATCGCGGTCACCGGCACGTTTCTGTGCACCTGCTTCCTGGCCGCGGTGGTGTTCCGCCGCCAGTTCGGCTGGTCCCGCCCGGTGGTGCTGGCCGTGTTCGGCGCCCTGTTCCTGCTCGACCTGGTGTTCTTCACCGCCAACATGGTGAAGGTACCCGAGGGCGGCTGGGTGCCGCTGGCGCTCGGGCTCGCCCTCATCGCCGTCATGACCTCATGGAAGCGCGGCCGCGACCTGCTGCTGACCCGCTGGAAGCAGGACAGCCTGCCGCTGGCCAGCTTCCTGGCCCGGCTGCCGCAGTCGCGCACCGTGCGGGTGCCGGGGATGGCGGTGTTCCTGACCGGCAACCCGGACTACGTGCCCGGCGCGCTGCTGCATAACCTCAAGCACAACAAGGTGCTGCACGAGCGGGTACTGTTCGTCACCGTGCTCAACGTGGACCTGCCCGAAGTGCCGCAGGCCGAGCGCACCAGCGTCGAGGAACTGGCGCCCGGCATCCACCGCGTGGTGACCCGCTACGGCTTCATGGAAAGCCCCAACATCCCGCGCGACCTCGCCGAGTTGCGGGACAAAGGCGTCGATTACGACCCGATGCAGGTCAGCTACTTCCTGGGCCGGGACACGCTGGTGCCGGCGATGGTGCCGAAAATGCCGATCTGGCGGCTCTGGCTGTTCCTGGTGATGGCGCGCAATGCCGTGTCGGTCACCGAGTTCTTCCGCATTCCCAGCGATCGCGTGGTGGAACTGGGCATGCGGGTGGCGATCTGAGCGGCGCCGCTTGGCCAGGGTGACGATGCTGCTGGTCTATGCCCCGGACCGGCCGGACGGCGATCTTGCCGACCGGATGGAGCTGCAGCTCGGCCTGACGCCGCAGGCGCGGATCGACGATGCCGCCTTCGCCGCTTCCCCCCTGCCCTGGCCCGCGCGGCGCGTGTTGCCCGACGGCCGCGAACGCGCCCTGGAGCTGGTGGCGCTGCCCACCGGCTGGGCGCTGCGCAGCGTCCGCTCCGAAGATGAGCCGCTCTGGGCGCTGGAAGGGCCGGTATTCCGCCCCGGCGAACTGGTAACCTTGCGCCGCCCCGACGGCGAGGAACACGTCTTTCGCGTGGTGAACGTCGAAACCGGGTGACCGTGGCCAACATGTCCGGCCGGCACGGCATCGTTGCGCCGACGGATGCGGTGCCGCTACTCTGCGGCGGACAAAAGGGGGCGCGCAGATGAGGCTGGCCATGCAGATCCGCAAGGGCGCACCGCTACTGGTGGTGCCGGTGTCGCTTGTGCTGCACTGGTATGATGCCGTCGCGCCCGGTTGGATCTTTCTCGCCGGCCTGGTCGCTATCGCCGTGCTCGCCGACTGGGTGCGGCGCGGCACCGAGCAGGTGGCCGAGCATGCCGGCGCCACCATCGGCAGCCTGCTCAATGTCAGCTTCGGCAACGCCGCCGAACTGGTGCTGGCGCTGTTCGTGCTCTCGCAGGCGCAGACGCAGGTGGTTCAGGCGCAGATCACCGGCTCGATCATCGGCACGACGCTGCTGTTCCTGGGCATTGCCGCGCTGGCTGGCGGGCTGCGGCACGAGCTGCAGATATTCGGCAAGGCGCAGATTGGCCTGCTCTCCACTCTGCTGTTGCTGGTCGCCGTGGCGATCCTGCTGCCGGCCATTTTCGACATGACCGAGCGGGTGCTGGCGCCCGGAGTCGACCGGTCGCTGCTGGACGAGCGTCTGAGCCTGTGTGTTTCGGTGGTACTGCTGCTGCTCTATGGCGCGCACCTGATCTATGTCCTCGTCACCCACCGCGACATGTTCGCAACCGGCGCTGAGGAGGGCACGCCGACCTGGAGTCTGAAGCTGGCCCTCGGCGTGATGGTCTGTGGCACGGCGGCGATCGCGGTCGAATCCGAACTGGTCACCGCGCGGCTCGCCGAGACGGCGGCGCTGCTCGGGCTGTCGCCGGTGTTCATGGGCGTTGTCGTGTTGGCGCTGGTCGGCACGGTGGCCGACCTGTTCGCCTCGGTGGCATTCGCGCGGGCGGACCGGATCGACATCGCGGTCGGCATATGCGTGGGCTCGGCGCTGCAGATCGCGCTGGTGGTCGCCCCCGTGCTGGTGCTGGTGTCATGGGCGATCGGCCACCCGATGAACCTGGTATTCGGCAGCCCGCTCGACCTGTTCGCCATCGCCAGCGCCGCCTTCATCGTCCGCGCGATCGCCGCCGACGGTGAGACGACCTGGTACGAGGGCTTCCTGCTGATCGGCGTGTACTTGTTGTTTGCGCTGGCCTATTTCTTCCAGACCGGGGGCTGAGGCCGGCAGGGCAAGCGGGTGAAGGAAGGCCAGGGGCTCTGCCCCTGGACCCTGCTAAGGGCGGAGCCCTTAGAACCCATTCGTTTAAGTTATGGGGTCCAGGGGCCTCTCGGCCCTTGGCGGGTCCAGGGTAGAGCCCCATAGGCACTAGGTTAAGCTATTTGATTGATTTAATTGGCAAAATAAAAGGGCCAGAGCTGTGTGGGAAGCGGCGCCTTCCACGAAGGCTCCTCACCACTGGGATGCCGGACGCGATCCACACCTGCCAGGGATTGG
>CAIXDS010000331.1 GCA_903918195.1 uncultured Acetobacteraceae bacterium
GGATGAACTCATGCAAACACTGGCCTTCGTCAGACCACCCCCGCAGCCGCCCTGAGCCCCTCTCGACCCTCCGCTTCGTCCCACCGCCCGCCAAGGAGCCTCGACAAACAGCACAAAAGGTCAAAATGAGAATCGCTGGCGGCCCGGCCGGATGCGGCCTCGCGCGATGAACACGGAGGGGGAGCACGCCCGCGCCGGGCACGCTCCCCCGTCGGATCAGGCGATGCCGACCACCTTCAGGGTGACGCCGACCACGAGGAACAGGGCTGCCACGGCGGTGTAGTAGGTGCCCTCTTCCAGGGCCGCGATGCGGCGCGGCCATTCGAGCAGCAGCAGGGCACCGAACAGCACCCCGCCCATGCCGCCGAGCACGGTCAGCGCTTCGAAGGGCGACCCGCTATAGCCCGGCACCAGTGCCGGGCCGACCAGCCCGACCAGCTTGAATGCCGACACCCACAGCAGGCTGAACCCGCCGCCGTACAGCGCCGCGGTGGCGAGACTGGACGATTCGGCCGTTTTCCCGGACAGGCGCGTGAGCACCAGCGCCACGCCATTGCCCACCAGCAACGCCACCACCACCATGCCGATCACCACGGCCTGGGCCGTCAGCAATGTCGAATTCGGCCAGATCACGGCCGCGATTCCGGCCAGCAGCGTGGCGGCGAGGAAGATCACGCCGGCATCGATGAGATAGGTGCGCGCCTGGTGCCCCGGACGGTGCAGTTGGTGCTGCACGAACGAGAACGGGGCCTTCAGCAATTCCTTGGTAACATCAAAGAAATGCGCGGACGGACGCCACCTTGCGGCGATGGCGGCATAATCCTTCAGGATTTCGGTGGTGGCGGCGACGATGCTGTCAGAAGGCCGCGGCCGGCCGGCGTTGACGTCGGTCATTTTGGATGTTCCTCCTTTGTTACGCTCATTAGTAACTATCGTACCCAGGACGATTTTGCAACCCAAATATGCATCCTGGTCGCATGTTAATACGCTGCCGAGGCGAAAATGGCGCAAAGCTTGCCGGAACCGTTCGCCGCCTGGTTCGCCCGCCAGGGCTGGACCCCACGACCGCACCAGCTGCGCGTGCTGCACGCCGCCCGGGCCGGCCGCTCCGCCCTGCTGATCGCGCCCACCGGCGGGGGCAAAACCCTGGCCGGATTCCTGCCCACGCTGGTGGACTTGCACGCCGTCCCGCGCGCCGGGCTGCACACGCTCTATGTCAGCCCGCTGAAGGCGCTGGCCAGCGACATCGCCCGCAACCTGATGCGTCCGGTTTCGGACATGTCATTGGCCATCACTATCGACACCCGCACCGGCGACACCCCGGCCGACAAGCGCCGCCGCCAGCGTGAGGCGCCGCCCAACATCCTGCTCACCACGCCGGAGAGCCTGGCCGTGCTGCTGTCCATGCCGGACGCGGCGGCGCCATTCGCCACCCTGTCGGCGATCGTGCTGGACGAGGTGCATGCCCTGGCCGGCAACAAGCGCGGCGACCAGCTGTCGTTGTGCCTCGCCCGGCTTGGCGTCCTGGCACCGGCGGCGCGGCGGATCGGGCTTTCCGCCACCGTGGCTCACCGCGTGCCGTTGCTTGCCTATGTCTCGCGCGACGCCACCGGCGGCGACGTGGACCTGATCGAGGTCACCGGCGGGGTGCCACCGCACATCACCATGATGCTGCCGCATGGCCGGCTGCCCTGGTCCGGGCATATGGGCCTGTCCGCCGCGCCCGAGATCCTGGCGCGCATCGCCGCCGCCGGCATGACCATCGTGTTCGTCAACACCCGCGCCCAGGCTGAGCTGCTGTTCCAGGAACTGTGGAAGCTGAACGACGCCACCCTGCCGATCGCCATCCACCACGGCAGCCTGGAGCCGGAGCAGCGCCGCCGGGTGGAGCAGGCGATGGCCGAAGGGCGGCTGCGCGCGGTGGTGGCAACAAGCTCGCTCGACCTCGGCATCGATTGGGGTGGGGTGGACCAGGTGCTGCAGGTCGGCGCGCCCAAGGGCGTCAGCCGGCTGCTGCAGCGCGTCGGCCGCGCCAACCACCGCATGGACGAACCCAGCCGCGCCGTGCTGGTGCCGGCCAACCGGTTCGAGGTGCTGGAATGCGAGGCCGCCATCCAGGGTGTGGCGGCCGGCGAACTGGACGGCGATGCGCCCCGGCCGGGCGGGCTCGATGTGCTGGCGCAGCATATTCTGGGCGTCGCCTGCGCCGGTCCGTTCCATCCCGACGCGCTGTTCGAGGAGGTGCGCCATGCCGCCCCCTATGCCGCGCTGACCCGCCCGGATTTCGACGACGTGCTGGCCTTCGTGGAAACCGGCGGCTACGCGCTGGCCGCCTACGAAACCTACCGCAAACTGTTCCGCGATGCCGAGGGTCGGCTGCATGTGCGCTCCGACCGGATCGCCCGCCAGCACCGCATGAATATCGGCACCATTGTGGAAGAACCGCTGCTGAAGGTGCGCTACGCCGGGCGCGGCGGCGGCACGCTGGGCGAGGTGGAAGAATACTTCGTCAACATGCTCACCCCGGGCGACACGTTTATCTTCGCCGGCCGTCTGCTGCGCTTCGTGGGGCTGCGCGAAACGGTGTGCGAGGTGGCCGATGGCGGCGCCGGTGAGCCGAAAGTGCCGGCCTATGCCGGCGGGCGCATGCCGCTGACCACCAACCTGGCCGACCGGGTGCGCGGGATGCTGCAGGAGTCCGCCAGCTGGGGCGCGTTTCCGCCGCCGGTGCGGGAATGGCTCACCTTGCAGAAAGCGGTCTCGCGCCTGCCCGGGCGCGATGATTTGTTGATCGAAACGTTCCCGCGCGGTGACCGGTTTTACCTGGTCGCTTATTGCTTCGAGGGCCGCAACGCGCACCAGACGCTCGGCATGCTGATTACCCGCCGGATGGAGCGGTTCGGCATGGCGCCGCTCGGGTTCGTCGCCACCGATTACGTGCTGGCCTGCTGGTCGGCCCGCGCGCCCACCGGGGTCGCGCGGCTGTTCGAGCAGGACATGCTGGGCGACGATCTGGAGGCGTGGATGGCGGAAAGCTCCATGCTGCGCCGCACCTTCCGCAATGTCGCGGTGATCGCCGGCCTGATTGAGCGCCACCACCTGGGGGCGGAGAAGTCGCGGCGTCAGGTCACGGTCAATTCCGACCTGATCTACAACGTGCTGCGCCGCCACCAGCCCGACCATATCCTGCTGCGGGCCACCCGCGCCGATGCTGCCGGCGGCCTGACCGATGTGGGGCGGATCGCCGGCCTGCTCGGGCGGGTGAGGGGGCGTATCCGGCACATAGTGCTGTCGCGCGTCTCGCCGCTGGCGGTGCCGGTGCTGCTGGAGATCGGACGGGAAAGCGTGCGCGGCGAGGCAGGCGACGACGCCCTGCTGGCGGAGGCGGAACTGGTGGCCGAAGCGATGGGTGAGGCCGCGCCGTGCGGCGATGCCCGGCAGGGGCGGTTGTTCGTGTGAGGGCGGCCAGGGGATCGACATTCCGCGTATCTCGGCCGGGCGGTTGCCTGCACCTGCGGCATTTTCCCCACAAGGCCAGGTCGCGAAATGATCAGCCGAATAACATGATCTTTACCTTTGAGGTGCGGATTCGCGCGTTGGAACTCGCCGCGTTTCCGTGTCTTCGGAGCTGTGGATTTGACAAGTGCGATCAAGCCGGACGGACCGGGGGCACCTCGCCGGGACCCCCGCAAAAATGGTCCGATCCTGAGCCGTCTCAGGCCACTCCTGGCCTCGGCTGCACGCAGTCTGGCCGGAGTTTCTGCCAAGGCCGCCTCGATCGTCACCAACCTGACCGACTCGACCCGCGCCACCTACGCGGCCGTCGCTGCCCTGGCAATGGCCATCGTGCTCACTGCGGGACTGATTGCAAGCAACCTGCACGAGGAGGCGCTCACAACGGCTGAGCACGACAACCGCCGCCTCGCCACCGTGCTCGCCGCCCAGACCGAACGCCTGCTGCAGGCCGTGGATGTGGTGCTGAAGGACATTGCCCGCGATGCGGGGCTGGAGAGGGTGTCGACACCGGAGCAGTTCCGCACCGCCATCGGCACGCGGGTTTGGCACGACGCGTTCGTCTCCCGCCTTTCCGGACTGCCGCAGGCGGCATGGCTCTCTGCGGTCGATGCCGACGGAAACCTGACGAACACGTCGCTCTCCTGGCCGCTGCCGTCATTCACGGTGGCGGACCGCCCCTACTTCGCGGCGATGCGGCGGGATGGCGCGCCCGAGTTGGGCATCAGCGAGCCGACGGTCAGCCGTGCCAACGGCAGCCGGATGATGCTGGTCATGCGCCGCATCTCCGCACCGGACGGCCGCTTCCTTGGCCTGCTGACGGCGACCGTGCAACTCGCGTATATCGACGCCTGCTATGCTGCCCTCGGGCTGCCGCCGGGCATGCGGATCGTTTTGGTCCGGCACGACGGGCTGATCCTCACCAGCTTCCCAAGCGTTGAGCAACTGCGCGAGCCCGCCATTCCGCCCGGCTCGAACTGGCATCGCACCGTGGCAGAAGGCGGCGGCGAGTACTGGGGCGACGGCGTGCTGGACGGAGAGGTGCGGCTGGTCAGCACCCGCCCGGTCAACGGGTTCCCCGTCGTCGTCAATGTCGGACTCACACGGACGGCGATGTTTGCTGCCTGGTGGAATAAACTGGCCGGGATTGGCCTGATCATCCTGTTTGCCCTTGCCGGCCTGGCAGGCCTGCTGCGTGTGGTGCTCGTCCAGTATGCCAAGCTCAGGATCGCCAACGATGTGTTGGAAAAAAGCGAAAGGCGCTTCCGGACACTGACTGCAACCGCGCAGGATGCCATCATCACTGTCAACGAGTCTGGCGCCATACATCAATGGAATAACGCAGCAGAACGGATTCTTGGTTACAGCCAGCAAGAAGCGGCAGGCAGACAAGTCCATGAACTTCTTGTCCCACCAAATGCACGATATCAATCTCATCAGTGTATTGGTGACTCTTTCTCTGCCGCCAAAGCAAAGCAGCTTGGGAAGACCGTCGAACTGACGGCGCTCAGGAAAGACGGAACCGAGATCGACATCGAACTTTCCCTGGCGCGAGCCCGCATCGGCACTGCCTGGGAATCCATCGGCATCCTGCGTGACGTCACCCAGCGAAAACAGGCCGAGAAGGCGCTGAAGGCCGCCAGGGACGAGTTGGCCGAACTGGCGTCATTCAACCGGCATATCATTGAGCAGGCACCCTTCGGTATTCTCCTATACCAGCAGAATGGCCAGTGCATTCTGGCCAATCCGGCGGCGGCCGATATCGTCGGGACGAGTCCCGATGTGCTTATGACGCAAAATTTCAGGGAGCTTGAGCCCTGGCGCGTATCCGGACTTATGGACCGGGCTCATTCTGCCTTGGATGAGAACCGGATGGTCAATTACGACCACCATCACTGGAGTTCGTTTGGCAAAGAAGTCGAAATTGATTGTCGTTTTGTGCCATTTCTTCGAAACGGCGCTCACCATTTGCTGCTGATTGTCGATGACATTACAGAGCGTAAGTTCTTGGAGACGGAAATTAGGAGACGAAATCAACTTCTTGTCGAACGCGAAGCCGACCTGCGGTCGATTTTGGACAACATGCCGTCCATGATCGGCTATTGGGACCGTAGCCTTTGCAACAGATTCGCCAACCACGCCTATGAGGCCTGGTTCGGCCTCGACCCCGACTGCATTCCAGGACGGCACATCAGCGACGTGATCGGCGAGGAACGCTATCGGCTCAACCTACCCTACCTGACGGCAGCCCTGAGCGGTGAAGCTCAGGAATTCGAACGCGCCATTCCCTGCCCCGATGGCAGCTTCATCCGCCACGCATTGGTACGCTACATCCCCGACGTCCGGGACGGGGAGGTCCACGGAATTTATGCCCTGGTTTTCGACGTGACCACCCTGAAGGACACCGAAGCGGCACTGCGCGCGGCCCGGGACGAGATGGCAGACCTGGCGGCCTTCAACGAGCGTATCATCCGCGATGCCCCGATCGCGATCGCGCTGTATTTGGCCGACGGCCAGTGCGTTCTCGCCAACCCTGCCGCAGCCCGGATGGCAGGCACCACTCAACAGACCATGCTGGCACAGAACTTCAGGGAACTCGAACCCTGGCGGCAATCCGGGATGTTGGATGCCGCTCTTGCCGCCCTGGCTGAAAATCAGATGCAAGAGGTCGAATTCCGCTACGTAAGTTTGTCTGGCAAGGAAATTTGGGGTCATGCCCGTTTGGTTTCTGTGCTGGTGAACGGTGTCCGCCACCTCATGTTGGTCGCCGAGGACCTGACGGAACGGAAATCGCTCGAAAATGCACTGGAAAAAAGCAAACGAGACCTCCAGGCAATCCTGAACAATGTTCCGTCGCCAATCAGCTATATTGATAAACGCCAGATATTCCGCTTTGCCAACCGCTCCCATGGAATTTGGTTCCGCATCAATTCCGACAGGGTTGCGGGCATGGCGGTCCGCGAGGTGTTCGGCGAGGAATTGTACCGGTTCAGCATCCCCTATCTGGAGTCGGCCCTGAACGGCTACATCCAGACGTTCGAATGCGTCATTCCTGGCTACGATGGCGACCAGGGCCGTTATGCGATCGTCAATTTCGTCCCCGATATCGAGGCCGGGGGGGTGCGGGGCGTTTATGTCCTGGCCGCCGACATTTCCGTCATGAAGCAGGCCAGGGAGGTCATGCGGGCGGCCAAAGAGGCAGCCGAGCGGGCCGATCGCGCCAAGTCGAGCTTCCTGGCGACGATGAGCCACGAAATCCGCACCCCGATCAACGGCGTGATCGGTCTTTCGGAACTGCTGCTGGGCACCAGCCTCGATGCGGCGCAGCACCTCTGGGTGGACCGGTTGCAGGCTTCCGCCAATCACCTGCTGCGGATTGTCGATGACATCCTGGATTTCTCGCGCCTGGAGGCGGATCAGGTTCAGTTTGACAGCATCCCCTTCCACCCCGCCACCGTGGCGGAACAATCCATCCATATGCTGCAAGCGAGTGCTGATACCAAGGGCCTGCGCTGGCAACTGGCACTGCCCGAGGCCAAGCTGCCCATGCTGCTGGGCGATCCGTCGCGGCTGCGTCAGGTGCTGCTCAACCTGCTTGGCAATGCGCTTAAATTTACCGAGAAAGGCGGCGTGATCCTGACGGTCCGTCCAAGCCCTGAGGATCATGACCCGGGTGCTTCGGCCGAGGTGGAGTTCGTGGTGCAGGACACCGGCATCGGCATTCCGGAGGCGGCGCTGCCGCGGCTGTTTGCCCAATTCTCCCAGGTGGATGGGTCGATCGCCCGGCGCTTCGGCGGCAGCGGCCTCGGCCTTGCCATTTGTCAGCGGCTGGTGGCCCGGATGGGCGGCAAGATCGTGGTGGAAAGTCGCGAAGGCGAGGGGAGTTGCTTCCATTTCCGCATTCGCCTGCCGAAAGCCGCGGCGGCGGTCGAGGCGCCAACGGTGATGCCGGTGCAAGCGGGCGGCGTGCGGCGCGTCCTGGTGGCCGAGGACGATCCGATCGGCCAGATCGTGATCGTCGGGATGCTCCAGCGGCTGGGTCATACGGTAGAGGTCGCCGGGAACGGCGTGGCGGCCGTGGCTGCTGCGCGGGAGGGCGGTTTCGACGCGATCCTGATGGACATGATGATGCCGGAGATGAACGGACTCGAAGCGACCCGGGCGATCCGCGCCCTGGACGGCCCTGCCAGCCGCGTGCGGATCATCGCCCTGACCGCCAATGCCTTGCCGGAGGATGCGCAGCGCTGCCGCGAGGCCGGGATGGACGACGTGCTGACCAAGCCGGCGCGGCTGGAGGTACTGGAAGGCAAGCTCGGCCGCGCTGCCGCCAGCAACGGGGCTGGTGCGCCTGTCCCGGCGGACGCCGCTGGCCTGTCGGCGAACCCATCATTATTCGACCCCGAAACGTATTGCCAGTTGTACTCCGACGGTGATCCGGAGGGCGCGGCGTGGCTCATGGACTATCTCGATCTGGCCAACGATCTGAACGGCGAGTTGCAGATGCTGCTCGCCATCGCGCCTGACGCCGCCACCGAGCGCGAAGCGGTGGTGGCGGCCGCTCATCGCCTGGTGGGTTCATCGCTCACTGTCGGGGCATCGCGGCTCGCCGAGGCGGCCAGAACGTTGGAACGCGACGCAGCCCGGGAAGACCTGCGGACGCTCCAGGCGCGCCATGCCGCGCTGGCGGCAGAGTTGGCTGCGGCAAAGGTGGCGATCGTGAATTTCCTCTCTGAGTGTCCGTCCGGAAAGTTCATGTGTGATATCCGGACGTTAGCGGTGGACCACAACGCGCCAAACCGCGCTCCAGGACAACGGCAGGCCATCCAATTGAACTCTCGATGAGAAGGTCACCAGCGGCCGCTCGTAACC
>CAIXDS010000332.1 GCA_903918195.1 uncultured Acetobacteraceae bacterium
CGTCCGCACTGTCGGGTCGTTGGTGATGCGGGGCCGGTTGACCGCCTCGCGATTTGCCCGGTTATGAATGCTCTCGACAAATTGCTCGTTCGCCCGCAGCCGTCCGTTCTGCTCCATCGCGATCCGCAGGAACTGCTCGAAGTTCGGCTCAGTCGCGACAAACTCCGCGCCGGCCATCTTGAACGCAGCCAGGTGCTCGGCGTAACCGCAAATGACATCCCACATCTCGCGGCCGATCTGGAGATCGTCGCTGTCTGCCACGGGTACGGGCATGTTGCGCAGGAAGTCGGCCTGCACCGTGTAGGCGTCATCCGGCACCGGGTTTAGGGCCATGAGGTTCAGCCCAGCCATGCCAACCGTAGTCGGCTGATCCGAGGTGTTTTGCCATCCCGCCGTCCATGTGTCGAAGTCGAAGACGCTCTCCACGTTGGCGGGCTCGCCGTTGATATAACAGTTCACCAGCAACGTCGGCATATTGGCGAGGATAATGCCTTGCGCCCAGCGATCTTCGCAGTACTTTGCTCGGGCGGGATCGCGGGCAGGGCCGTCCTTGCGCAGCAAATCGGCAAGCGCACCCCATTTCACGACAAACGTGAAATCGTCTGGAATGCCTAGCAAAACCCCGCTGCCGTCGAGTGTGCTGCCTGTGTTAACTGTGACCGTCTCGAGTTCGCCCGCGGAACTCGGGGAAGGGAAGAGTTGCACGGTAAGCGGCGATTCGGTCGAGATCGAGTAGCAAACCGGCGCCGGCGCGCTGCCGGGCCGACTCGCATAGAACGAATTGACGCTCCAGCTATCCTCACGCCAGAGCAAAGTGTAGCTGCCTCCAATATCGACCCAGGCAAGCCGCCGCAAATCGATGATGTCGAAGTTGCTGAATGTGAGCGCAACGCGCCCTGCAGCAGGATTAGCTGCTACCGATACCGTTCCTTGGGTGATGGTGCAGCCTGTCTCGTTGAGGAATTGATCTCGACGACGTTGAATGGCAGTCAGGATGTCCGTAACCGTGAACATCTCGCTGCCACTCCACGTCGCCCCGGTTGGAGGCTCCATCAGATGGTACTCGATTTCGGTCAGTAGTTGGAGGTCGGTGACGTTATAGCCACGGAGGGAGGCGAGGACATAAGAGGCGTCGTACCAGATCTGGCCGGCCACTGAGGAAAAGAAATCGCGGTTGAGGTAGAACGAGGTGTAGCTGTTCCAGGTGCGCAACGCCTCGACGATGTAGATGCCAAGTTCCGTATCGGTCCAGAAAACCTTATTCGGGTCGCCTAACCGGTTGGCTAGTTCCGTGCGCGCCGTGTCGAAACGTAGCCAGCTATACGGGTAGGTCGGCATTTTTCGCTATCGCGCATGATCGCGGCGAGATGTGGCTACTTTCTAAATTTGACGCTGGTACCCATAGGTCCATTGATATCAGCAGGTTTCATGTTGCCGAGGTCCATCGTATTTTTCGTGGGAATCCGGCCCTTTCGCTCGTCTTCCTGCCCTGCGTCGATCAACCCCTTTGTCGGCGCTACGCCGATGGGCTTCCCCAACTGCCGCATGGTCGTATTGATGCAACCGTCCTGGTGACTGCCTTTGCTGTTTGCCATTGGCTTAAACCTCACCAAC
>CAIXDS010000333.1 GCA_903918195.1 uncultured Acetobacteraceae bacterium
CGTCCAGAGGCCAAGCGGCAGACCCGGCTGGCAATTGGTCTCGCGCGACGGCCTCGAAAAGCCATTCGGACACGCCACGATCCTGCCCCTGATCCGGCTGGGATTGCTCGATCCGGAATATGAACCGGACAGGCGCCTGGTCATCAGCGCGTTGGGCCGGGCAACGTGGCAGCGCTTTGTCGAACGCGGCGGGCAGTATCCGGAAGACCTGACCTCGCCCTTCGACGATGGAGATGCCCCATGATCTCCCTGCCACCCGACATCACCTTCGAAAAGCGGCCCCTGCTAGGGGGTGAATGGGCCTACGAGTTCCGCCACCGCACCCTGGGTGCGCTCGGGCGCATCCTGCTGCAGGGCCTGCCCGGAGGCCGCAACACGCACATCTCCTGCGAAGTGGCCGGCGACCCGGCTGACCCGCGGACGGCCGAGCGCCGCGCTATCTTCGAGCCGCTCGGGCTGGAGATCGCACGGCAGATGGAGCAGATCGCGGGATCCCCCACCGACAAAGGGCCGATCGTGCCGCCGGCACCGCCCGTCGAGTCGGGCGAAGTGGTGGAGAGCAAGCTGATGCAGTGCAGCACCTGCAACGCCTTCGTGGCCATGCTGGTGTTCGCGCCAGGGGCTACCGACGCGGGGCGCTTCGAGGACTACGCGCGGGGCATGTATCCGGAGTACTCCCGCCGCGGTCTGCCGACCTGGATCATCGGCCCGGCGTCCGGTCCGGGACAGGAAGACTCGGCCGACATCCTCCAGGTCTGGCCGACCCGGAAGCCGCTGCGGCGATTGACCCCAGCACAGTTCAACCCGCGCCTGGACCGGCTTGCTGCCAACCACTGCCGACCCAGGAGGAACAGCGGGCGTTAGGACCGGGCTGATTGGCGAGGCCGTCCACCGTTCGCCCGGGCCGCCACGGAATTTTCTGCTGACGTCGCCTGGCCCGCCTGTCCGGCTATGGTCGCTTTGGTTCCGAACGACCCGGCGACCAAACCGGGAATCGATCGGTCATCGGAAGTTCCTCGCCATCGCCACGCGCAACCGGCGCCCCAGCCGGCAATGGTCGAGGCTGCGCGAGCGACAGGACAGGACAACGCAAATCGGCCGACGAGGCGCGGCCGTTGTGCGGCCGCCCCTGCACATGGCGCGACGTCCGCCGCTGTGCAGCGCAAGACCCGCGCCGCCGGGCTCTACTCCGTAGCGGTTTCCGCCGCCGGGGATACGGCTTGGTCAGATCCCTTCGGTTGACGGGCTTTGCGTACGACCGCTTTCCTCGCCGGTGTCTTTTTGGCGGCGGCTCGCTTACCCGCCGCCGCTGCCGCCGGCGCGCGCTTTGCCGGCGCCGCCTTCCTGGCCCCTCGGGCGGCCGGCGCCTTTGCCGCTACCTTTACCGCCGGCTTTGCCCTGGCCGGTGCCTTCCTCTTCGCTGGCGCCTTCGTCTTCGCTTTCGCTTTCGCTTTCGCCGCGGCGGCAGCTTCCTTGATCTTCAGGCGCTGTCCCTTCAGCTCATCGCGAATGGCGATCAGCGCCGCGGCACCGACAACCGCCTGCTGGCCGTCGGCGATATCATCGAGTGCCGCGAAGAAGGCTTGCGTCACATTCTTCGTCCCGCGCGGAGCGCGCTTCTGGACGTCTTCCCTGATGGCCATGGTCGTCTGGGTCCTTTCCGACCGGGGCGAATCCAATTTGGCAAAACCCGGTCACGGGGTACGGTAACGGCACCGGCGTTACCAAAGCAATACGGGTATCAAACACTGTCAACGCAATCGGGGCACGTTCAGGATACAGGTCAGATGGCCCACCTGGATCGACAGCAACGATGCTGGACGAGTTCGACCCGGAAGGGTATCCGCATGTCGTAAGAACCACCGACCATCTGGGTGAACCGCATTGCCGCGCTGCTACCGCCGAATGTCACCCACGTCCGCGCCCGGCTCGATCGGCGCCTCACCGCCTGAACATTTCGGGTCAACCACAATGTCCGCTGTTCCGGCGGACGCACACGTCACCGCGGATCACGCGTTTTCAGGAAGCCACTCCAGTCATGCCAGCAAAGAAGCCCACGGCGACAGCGGCACCCCAGAAGGGGGCCAAGGCGCCGCCTGCCAAACTGCCAACGGCCAACCCGAAGGTAGCGCTCGCGAAGCCGTCGGCGGCAAAAGCGCCAGTGGCGTCGCCGGCGAAGGCTGCCCCCGTCGCCACGATCACGCTGAAGCACCTCGCCGCCGAGATCGCCGAGCATCAGCAGATCGAAAAGCGGGACGCCGATGAGATACTGACCGGCCTGGTCGGCATCCTGGTGCAGCACCTCAAGGGTGGTGATCGCCTGCGCATCGCCGGCCTTGGGATACTCGAGGTGAAGAACAGGCCCGAGCGGACGGGCCGCAATCCCGCAACCGGCGAGGCGATCACCATCAAGGCCAGCAAGAAAATCGCTTTCCGGCCAGCGAAGGAACTGAAGGAGGCGATCTAACGCAAGGCTCGCGTCCGCATATCCCGGGTCGTTCCGTTCGCCAGGACGCGCTTGCAGGCCGATTGCATCGGCCTGCGACGAGGCACGATGCGGGCTACCTGAACTCCCGTGTCGGCACCTTGATGCCGCTGCCTATGAAGGCGGCGCGTACCCGGGCCCCTGGCCAAAATGCCAGCTACAGCGCGGCACCGAGGCGCCGCGCGATGCGTTCCCTCGATTCCAGGATCAAACTTTTTCTCAGCCGCCGATCAGCTCCAGCAACTGTTGCTCGGTCAGACGGCCGGCGGTGTCCGCGCCCTCCAGCAACTCGGCGGCCAGCTCGCGCTTGGCGCGGTGCAGGTCGACGATCCGCTCTTCGATGCTGTCGGCCATGACCAGCCGGTAGATCGTCACCGGCCTGGTCTGGCCGATGCGATGCGCGCGGTCGGAGGCCTGGTCCTCCACCGCCGGATTCCACCACGGATCGAGGTGCACCACGTAATCGGCCGCGGTCAGGTTCAGGCCGGTGCCGCCGGCGCGCAGGCTGATCAGGAACAGATCAGCCTCGCCCGCCTGGAACGACGCCACGCGGCGCTCGCGCTCGGCCGCCGGCGTGCTGCCGTCGAGATAGGCGTAGGTGATGCCCCGCTCGTCCAGCGCCGCGCGCACCAGCTCGAGATGGCCGGTGAACTGGCTGAACACCAGCGCCTTGTGGCGGTTGACGCGCAGTTCCTCCACCAATTCAAGGAATGCCGCGAGCTTGGCGCCCGGCACCGCCGCCTTGGGATCGATCAGCGCCGGATTGCAGCAGGCCCGCCGCAGCCGCATGAGTTCCGCCAGGATATGGATCTTGCGCCGGCCGGCCGGCGCATCGAGGGCGGCGATCGCGGCCAGCGCCTGCTGCCGCAACGCCTCGTAGAAAGCCCGTTCCTCCTTCTCCATTTCCACCGTAATGGTCTGCTCGGTGCGCGGCGGCAATTCGCTCAGCACCGCCGCCTTGGTGCGCCGCAGCAGGAACGGCCGCAGCAGCGTCTTCAGCGCCGCCCGCGCGCCGGGGTCGCGGTCGCGCTCGATCGGGCCGGCGAAGCGCTTCTGGAATTTCTCCCGCGAGCCCAGCAGGCCGGGGGTGACGAAGCTGAACAGACTCCACAACTCGTCGAGGTCGTTCTCCACCGGCGTGCCGGTCAGCGCCAGCCGGAACCCGGCCTGCAAGCCGTGGATC
>CAIXDS010000334.1 GCA_903918195.1 uncultured Acetobacteraceae bacterium
ATGCGTGCCGATCGAACTCACCGTCACGGCCAAGGGCCAGGTGACATTGCGCCAAAGCGTGCTGGCGCATCTCGGTGCCGGCCCGGGGCGCAAACTCGCGGTGACGCTGCTGCCCGGCGGGCGGGTGGAACTGCGGCCGCTCGACGATATCCCCGCCCTCGCAGATCTCCGCGGCGCCCTGAAGCGGCCAGGCCAGCGCGTTGTGACGCTCGAGGAAATGCAGGAGGCGATCGAGCAGGAGCCGCGCGGCGGCGCATGAAGATCGCAGCCGACACCAAAATCGTCGTTCGCTACCTGGTCTGCGACGACGCGGCACAGGCAGAAGCGGCGGCGCGGGCGATCGAGCAGGCCGAGGTGGTGGTGCTGTCGACCGTGGTGCTGTGCGAGGTCGTCTGGGTTCTCCGCCGCGCCTATCGCTACGGCACCGGCGAGGTCGCCGGGGTGCTGCGGCGCCTGATCGAGAGCCGCGGGGTGGAGGTCGATCGTCCGCTGGCCGAGGCGGGACTGGCGGCGCTGGCGGCCGGCGGCGATTTCGCCGACGGTGTCATTCTCGCCGAGGCGGGGCGGGCCCGCTGTGACCGCCTGGTGACCTTCGACCGTGGGTTCCCGATGACGACGAGCGGGATCGAGGTTGCCATCCCGGCGTAGGACGCCGGGATGAGCGGTCAGGCCGAACCTTAGCCCGGCCGGGTGCCTTCGGCTTATCGCGGCAGAGGCCCTGTTGATCTGGCCGACCGGGACTGTGTCGGCGCTTCGAGGCGGCACCCCCTGGAAGTCGAATGGCGCTATGGTGAGCACTCGACCGAGGACGCCCGCCATGCCCAAACCCAAGCCATCACCACCACCGTCGCCTTCCTCGGAAAGTGACGAGGACCCGGTGTGGGGCAAGCTTTTCTACGACATCGGCCGCCCGACGCCGAACCCATCACCGCCACTGGAGCCGCGCACAGCGCCGCCGCGAAAGCCGGAGCCGCCGGCCAAACCGCGGAAGCCGGCCCGGAAGCCCAAGGCGTAGGCGCGGATCACGGCCCCGCCGGGGACGAATGCCTGCCTCTGCACCCTGACCTGACTCCAGCCATGATGGCCTCCCGCCATCAGAGCCTTGCGTTCGGTGGTTGGGACCAGATTCCGCAACCGAGCAATGGCATGGCCTATTACCCAACGGTGTAGCAAAGCTTTCTAATGGCTTGAATCGCCAGACTCTCAGGCCGCCGGGACGTGCCTGGGACTGATTTCCTCTTTCTGGACCGTGGTGTTCGCTATATGTTCTGTCCCGCGCGCGGAGAGGACATGCAGCCAGGGTCTCACATCGCCGACCTTTCAGCCCTCCGAACCACCACCGCGCGCCTGGAGCGACGTGCGGCTGCGGACCGCGGAGCGATGCCCCTGAGCTTCGGCCTCTCGCATGTCGACGCGGCCCTCCCGGGCGGCGGCCTCCTGAAAGGAGCGTTGCACGAAGCGTGCGGGGCAGGCCCGCAGGTCGAGCACGGGGCGGCGGCGGCCCTGCTGGCGGCCGGACTTCTTGCCAGGGTTCCGGGCGAGGTGCTGTGGGTGCTGGAGCAGCGCGACATCTACCCGCCCGCACTGGCCGAGGTCGGCCTGACGCCGAACCGAGTGGTCTATGTCCATGCCCGGAAGCCCGGGACCGTGCTGCTGGTCATGGAGGAGGGCCTGCGTCACCGCGGCCTGGCTTGTGTCGTCGGCGAGTTCAGCGGTGCGCTGAGCCTCACGGCGTCGCGCCGCCTGCAACTGGCGGCCGAGCGGTCCGGCGTTACGGCCTTCCTGCTCCGCCGCAGCCGCCGCTTCGACGATCCGGTGCTGCGGGAGCCCAGCGCTGCCGTGACGCGGTGGCGGGTTGGCACGGTCCAGTCTGCACCGCCCGTTCTTCACGCGCCGGAAACACCGGGGATCGGCCCGGCACTCTGGCGACTGGAGCTGATCCGCTGCCGTGGTGGCGAGGCGCATTCCTGGATCGTGGAGGCGTTCGATGCGACGGGTCGTTGCCGTCTGGTTGCCGAGCTGGCCGACAGACCGGCTGCGCCGGGGGCCGACCGACCGGCTGCGCCGGAGCCCCGGCGCGCCGTCGCCTGAGAGTCCCTTGATCACCGCGGCAAGCGATGGGCGGCGGATGGTGGTGGCCGCCGCCGACCAGGCGGCGCTGGCGCTCGGCATCCGCCCCGGCATGGCGCTCGCCCATGCCCGCGCCATGGTGCCCGGCCTCGCGATGATCGATGCC
>CAIXDS010000335.1 GCA_903918195.1 uncultured Acetobacteraceae bacterium
GGTTACGAGCGGCCGCTGGTGACCTTCTCATCGAGAGTTCAATTGGATGGCCTGCCGTTGTCCTGGAGCGCGGTTTGGCGCGTTGTGGTCCACCGCTAACGTCCGGATATCACACATGAACTTTCCGGACGGACACTAAGTGATCGCCGCAGCCCTCGAGGGGGCGGATCACAAGATTGTTATATCACCAGCGATACATTGATGTTATGCTGGAGCACGCGATATTCTATCTACGCAATCTCCCATAGGTTGCGTTCAACATGAACGAGGAACCCTTCCAGTTGCGTCCCGCCGTCCTCTCGCGTCGCCGATTGCTGGCTGGCACGGCGGCGATGGCCGGTGGCTATGCCCTGAAAAGCGTCGCGTCGCACTGGCCCGAAGACGCTGCTGACCGTCCTGGGAGCCTCTCCCGGGGAGCTTTGCCGCCCCAGTTCGGCGGCGATGCGCGGGCGGTGCTGGCGTTGGCTGAACGGTTTCCCTGGACCCAATATACCGAGAAGTCTTTTTTCCCGCTGCAGATTGCCAATGTATTCGACCCGGCCTTGGCGTTGAACCAGAGGGCCACCACGGGCTTGCTCGGGGAGCGTCAATTCCATCTCGGCAACGGCAGGGCCGTGCTGCCATGGGCGCCGATGTTCGAGCGCCCGAGCGCCGTGATCACCGCCGACCGGGATCTTCGCGCTCAGGTCGGTGTCGAACGTCTGTTCATAAAGGACGAAGGCAACGATCGCATCGCCATCTATGGCAACAAGGTCCGCAAATACGAATTTCTGCTGCCGAACCTTTATTATGGCGGGGTCCGGAAAATTTATTCCCATGGGGCGTATGGCAGCAATCACTGCGCTCATCTGGCGTTGGCAGCCCGGTTCGCGGATTTCCATGCGGCCCCTGCAGCCGATGACATGGATGTCGTGCTCAATCTGTACCCGCAGGAAATCACCGAGAACGTCAAGATCAAGCTGCGTCTGCTTGCCGCCACCGGCGTGACCATGAAGTTCCTGCAAGGGGACGCCGCGGTCGCCCTGTCGATCGGGCTGCACAGCCAGTTGAATAAGACGACAGAGCGCAGCGCGGAAGGTTTCATCGATCCAGGCGGTTCATCCCCGTTGGCCGTGCTTGGACATGTCGAGGCCGCGATGGAGTTGGCCCGGCAAATCGAGAGCCGATCCTGCGCGATGGACGGCCCTCCGGATTTTGTGTTTCTGCCGATTGGCAGCGGCGGAACCGCCATGGGCCTGGCCCTTGGATTTTATATTCTGCGATGGTCGACACGCATCGTCGCCACCTGTTCCCAGGACAAGGGCATGCTGGCCAGGTTGGTTGTCAACGGCAATACCAGCGAGCCTTTCGGCGTCGCGCACGCAAAGCACCTTCTGGCGGAATCGATGCCCTGGGTGAAAAAGCTCGGTCTCGTCGCCGACAACGTTACGGCCGAGGATGTCCTGCGGGGCCGATTCGCCTATGACGCTGAGACCTGGCTCCCCGGCTATGGCAAAATGTCCGCAGCTGTCGCAGAGAGTGCCCGGATCGCAGAAGATAGCGGGCTCATCCTGGACGGGACCTTTTCAGCCAAAGCCTTCCATACGCTGACCCTATATGCAAAAAACCAGCTTCTGCATCGCCGGCGGGTGCTGTTCTGGAACACCTACCAACGTTTTCCCTTCGAGACCGTGCTCGCGGTCAACGATGCCTGGATGAGCGCGTTTCCGGCGGACATTCAAAGTCGCCTGGTTCAGGTCTGACGGAAGCGTTTCGCCGTGACCCCGCAAAGCCGGCGCATTGCCCAGTTTGCCTACGTGGCTGTCGTCGTTATCGGCTTTGCGACGTACATCGTATTCAGCGCGGATTTCCGGGCGCAACTGCTGACGATGGGCACCCTCGACGGATGGGCGAGCGGGATGCACCATGGCATCGGCGCCACGAGCCTGTTTACCGCATTCGTCGTCAGCATCTTTTTTTCGATTCCGGCAGGACCGTTGTTTTATATCGCCTTCGGGTACTTCTATGGCGCTTATGAAGGTGCGCTCATTGCGGATATGGCCACCACGGCGGGCTCTGCCGGCGCGTTTTTTTTCTTTCGTGCCGTCATTCCGCCGGGCGGCAGCCTGACGAAACTCGATGTCAGGAACGTCTTTGCCACCTTGCTTTTGTTGCGCAGTTCGCCCTGGATTCCCAACCCGCTGATTACCGTGTTCTGCAGTTCGTTCGATGTTGGCATCGTCACCTTCACGCTGGCGACCTTCATCGGGACGATGCCACTCATTTTCGTCTACACTCTCGCTGCCAGCCGGCTGCATGGTGACCTTGACATCTCGGTGCTCTACTCGACTGAGGTTACGGTGGCATTCGGCCTGCTGGGCGCCATCTCACTGCTTGGCTTTCTGAAGCCGCTCAGGATTATCCTCGACTACCTGAAGGCCATTCGGGCTGAGGTGGATCACGCCAAAGCCCCTCGCGCCCTGCCCGGAGGCGGATGATCGGGAACCGGCATGGCGGAAGGCGTGCGAATGCGGCCTCAATCCAGCGATTTGCGGAAACGCAGCACACTCAGCGTGAGCAACCCGACCCCCAACACGCCCATGGCGGTCAGCGGGGGCCACAGCACATCGACCCCGACGCCCTTAAGGAACACGGCCCGCAGAACCACCAGATAATAGCGCAACGGATTGATCAGGGTGAACCATTGCAGCACCTGCGGCATGGCAGCGATTGGGAAGGCGAATCCCGAGAGAATGAAAAACGGATTCACCAGGAAGAAGTTCAGGGCAAACGCCTGCTGCTGCGTGCGCGCGAGCGTTGACAGCAACAGGCCGAGGCCGAGCGCCGCCACCAGGAACAGCGACGACCCGAGCAGCATGACCAGCGGGCTGCCGACGAACGGAACGCGAAACCACAGCACGCCGAAAATAGTCACCAGGGCCACATCGGCGAGACCGATCAGGAAGAACGGCAACGTCTTGCCGAGGATGAACTCGAATGGCCGGATCGGGCTCACCATGATCTGCTCGAGCGTGCCCACCTCGCGTTCGCGCACCACCGCCAAAGCGGTCAGGCTGACCACCTGAATGAGCGTCAGCGTGCCGATCACGCCGGGGATGAAGAACCAGCGGTCGTCGAGACCTTCATTGAACCAGGGGCGTTCCTGTAGCGGAACGGCGGCGCCGGCGGCGGCCGCGCCGGCCGGCAGCGGCCAGGCATTGGCCATCGCCTCGGCCTGGAATTGCGCGACGATCAGGCTGACATAGCCGAGCGCGATCAGCGCGGTGTTCGAATTGGTGCCGTCAACCGACACCTGCAACGGCGCGGTCCGGCCATTGCCCAGCTTCTCGGCGAATCCGGCATGGATGACGATGGCCACCACCGCGCGGCCGGTGTCGATGGCATGGGTGACCTGAAGCTGCGTCTGCGCGATATCCACGATGTCGAAGCGACCGGTGGCGACGAAATGCGAAACGAGGCTGCGGCTGGCCTGGCTGTGATCGAGATCGAGCACCACCGTGGACACATGGTTGACCGTGAAGGTCGCGGCATAGCCGAACACGAGCACCTGAATGAGCAGCGGCACGATCAGGCGAAACATTGCCCAGCGGTCGCGGCGGAGTTCGAGAAACTCCTTCACCAGCATTACGTACAGACGCTCGAACATCGGCTAATCCAGGCGCTTGCGGAAGGCGCGGGCGGCGATCCAGATGATGGCCGCCGCATACAGCACCAGCGCCAGGATCGGCACGGCCAGATCGGCGACCGTGCTGCCCTTGAGGAACACCGCGCGCAGGATGGTCACGTAATAACGGGCGTAGACAATCAGGGTCACCGCCTGGATCGGCGCCGGCATCTGATCGATCGGAAACGTGTAGCCCGACAGCAGGCTGGTCGGCAGCATGGTGAGCATGAGTGCCACCTGGCTGGCACCGAGCTGGCTGCGGATGCGCACCGAGACGAGATAGCCGATGCCCATGACGACGACGGTGAACAGGCCGGTCGTCAGCAGCACGGTGACGAGGCTGCCGCGGAACGGCACCTGAAACCAGAAGGCGGCGGCAGCGAGGCAGAATGCCGCGTCAAACAAGCCGATCGCGAAATAGGGGATCAGCTTGCCGATCATGACTTCGAGCGCGGTCACCGGGGTCGAAATAAGCTGCTCCATCGTGCCGCGCTCCCACTCGCGGGCGACGGTGAGCGAGGTGAGCTGGGCGCCGATCAGACCCAGAATGACCGCGACGACGCCCGGAATGATGAAATTGCGGCTGTCCAGCCCCTCGTTGAACAAAACCCGCGGCTGCAGATCGACGCTGCCCACGCTGGGCGGCCGGGTGCCGTGCGCGGCGGCCCAGCGTGCGGCGAAATCGGCCGTTGCCAGCGCGATCACACCCTGCGCGTAGCCGGTGGCGATGGTTGTCGTGTTGGCATCGGTGGCATCGAACACCGTCTGCACCTCGGCATTGCCCGTGCTGGCCAGCACCCGCGAGAAGTTCACCGGGATGGTGACCGCGCCGATGCAGGTGCCGCGGTTCATGGCATCACGCACCGCCCGCTCGTCGTTCAGGTTGCGGGCGATAACGAACCAGTCCGAGGCGACGAACCGTTGCACCAGCTCGCGGCTGGTCTGGCTGTGCTCCTGGTCATACACGCAGAGCGGCACGCGCCGGATGTCGAGGCTGACGCCGTAGCCGAGCAACACCATCTGCATCAGCGGCATCAGCAGGGCGATGGCGAGGCTGCGCGGGTCGCGCCAGACCTGCAACGTCTCCTTGAAGGCGATCGCGAACAGGCGGCCCAGGTTCATGCGCCGGCGACCGCGTCATGCGGCCGGGACACGAGTTGGACGAACACGTCCTCCAGGCTCGGCGTGATGCCGCGCGGCGGACCGGCGGTGATGCCGTGCCGGGCCAGCAACGACGGCAGATCGGCAGCGATGCCGGCCTGCTGCACCAGCACATGCAGCCTGTTGCCGAAAATCGATGCATCGATAACGCCCGGCACCTGCCGCAGCGCCACCAGCGCCGCGCCGAGCGCCGAACACTCGAGTTCGAACAACACCCCGCCCAGCTCGCGCCGACGCAGTTCACCCGGACTGCCGATCGCCACCAGCCGGCCGGCGTCGATCAGGGCGATCCGGTTGCAATATTCCGCCTCGTCCATGTAATGGGTCGAAACCAGGATGGTGACGCCTTCCGACGCCAGATGGTGGATCAGGTCCCAGAACAGCCGGCGCGCCTCCGGCTCAACCCCCGAGGTGGGCTCGTCGAGGAACAACACCGGCGGCCGGTGCAGGATGGCACAGCCGAGCGCGAGCCGCTGCTTCCAGCCACCGGCAAGGGTCTGCACCAGCGCATCCTCGCGCCCTTCCAGTCCGGCCATGGCAACGGCGAGGCGCATGCGCGCATCGATATCGCGGCGCGGCACCCGGTAGAGGCCGCCGAAAAAGCGCAGATTCTCGCGCACGGTGAGATCGCCGTAGAGGGAGAATTTCTGCGACATGTAACCAATATGCGCGCGCACCGCATCCGGTTCGCGGCCGACATCGAAGCCGGCCACCCAGGCACGGCCCGCGCTCGGCTGCAGCAATCCGCACAGCAGGCGGATGGTGGTCGATTTGCCGGCGCCATTCGGGCCGATGAAGCCGACGATTTCGCCCTTGGCGATGTTGAGATCGAGCCGGTCCACCGCGGTGAAGCTGCCGAATTTCTTGGTCAATCCCTGGGCGACCACGGCGGGGCCGTCATCATTCATGCCGGGCTGCCCGATCCGAGCAGGGCGACGAACACGTCCTCGATGCCCGGCTCGATCGGCGTGATGTCGGCATCCGCGATGCCCTGCCCGGCGAGCCTCGCCCGCAGCTCGGGCGCCCGGCGCTCGGCATCGTCCACCCGGACGTTGACGCGGTCGCCCATGAGCAGCAGGCCGAGCACGCCGGCGGCCCCCTCCACCGCCGCATGGGCGCGGCGGGCATCGCGCGTCACCACCGCGAGCAGCGCGCCTGGCATCGCCTGCTTCAGCCGCGCCGGGGTGTCGCAGTGGCGGATCGCACCGGCATGCAGCAGCGCGAGGCGCGAGCAGCGCTCGGCTTCGTCCATATAGGCGGTGGAGAGCAGGATGGTGACACCGTGCTCGCGCAGGCCATACAGGATGCCCCAGAAGTCGCGGCGGGAGACCGGGTCCACCCCAGTGGTGGGCTCGTCGAGCAGCAGGACCCGGGGGGTATGGATCAGCGCGCAGACCAGGCCGAGCTTCTGCTTCATGCCGCCGGAGAGCTGCCCGGCCAGACGGCGGCGAAACGGCAGCATGCCGGCGGCGGCCAGCAATTCCTGGCTGCGGTCGCGGCGCACCCGGGCGGGTACCGCGAACAGCGTGGCGTAGAAGAAGATGTTCTCGGCAACCGTCAGGTCTTCATACAGGCCGAAGCGCTGCGGCATGTAGCTGAGCAACGGCTTGGCGCGCTCCGGATCGGCCACGACATCGACGCCTTCGAGGTGGATCTCGCCGGCATCGGGGCGCAGCACGCCGGCCAGCATGCGCATGATCGTGGTTTTGCCGGCGCCGTCCGGACCGACGAGGCCGAATATCTCGCCGCGCCGGACTGCAAGGTCGATGCCCCGCACCGCCGATACCGGACCGAAACGGCGAACGAGGCCGCGCGCCAACACCGCGACCTCACCCGCCGGGTCCGTCACGGCCCGGGTGGCAACAGGGGGATGCTGGCATCGGCAGGCATGCCCGGCAACAATTCATGCGTCGGGTTATCGATGTCAATGCGTATCCGATAGACCAGCGTCACCCGTTCGGCGTGCGTCTCGACGGTTTTCGGGGTGAACTCCGCCTCCGGCGAAATGAAGCTGATGCGGCCGCGGTAGATCTTGTTGGGATAGGTATCCGTCGTCACCTCGGCCGCTCCGCCGAGGCGGACCTTGCCGATATCCTGCTCGTTCACGTAGGCGCGCAGCCAGACATGGTCGAGATCGTCCAGGGTGACGATCGCCACCCCCGGCCCGGCCAACTGGCCCAGTTCGGCCTCGCGCACCGCAATCACGCCGGCGAAGGGCGCGCGCAGCACCGTGTAGCCGAGGGTGATTTCGTCGAGCCGCAGCTTCTCCGCCGCCGCCGTTTCGTTGGCGCGGGCCAGGGCCACGTTGGTGGCCGCCACCTGCACCATGGCCTGATCATGCGTGAGCGTGGCCGCCGATTGCAGCGCCGCGGTCCGGGCGAGATCGCGCGCCTGCACCGAGGTCGCCGCGGTTTTCACCAGCGCCTCCTGCCGCCTGTCGTCGCGCTGCTTCTCGGCGAGATCGAACTGGTCGCTGTCCACGCTGCTCTGGGCCGCGGCCAGGCTGCGTTCGTTGACGGCAACCTGGGCCGCGGCGACCTGCTGGTTGGCGCGGTCGATCTCGATCTGCTGGCGATAGAGGCGGTCATCGACGCGCGCCAGCAGCGTATCGCGGGCGACATAAGCGCCCTCATCGAAGGGGAGTTCGACGATGGGCGCCTGCACCTGGGTGAAACTCAGAACGCTCTCGTGCGCTTCGATGTTGCCGGAGACGGTGATCCGGCCGGGCGTGGCCGGCTTGCCGAACAAGGCTGCCGGCAGGGCGAGCGGCCAGCGCCACAGCCCGTAGCCGCCCGCCGCGAGGACGAGGAGAACGCTCGTGAGCAGCAGCGCGCGGGAACGGCTCATGAGTTCGACGGGTCCCTCTGTGCATTGGGTCGGGTGCCGGGTTCACGCTCGCTCAGCCCCGGCGCTCCCGGGCTGCCTTGAAGCCGGCAACGAAGCGGGCGAGCGTGCCGGAGGTGGCACCGCGCGGCAGCATCACCTCGATCAGCTGGAATGTCCCGCGCGTCGCATGGGCATGCGCCAGCGCCGCGGCGAGTTCCCGCCGCGTGTGCACGCGCACGCCCTCGCCGCCCAGCGGCCCGGCGAGTTCGGCAAAGCGCCAATCGTCGAGGTCGCTGAAGCGGCTCTCGGGCTGGAACACCCGCAGCATCTCCCAGCCGGTGTTGTTGAACACCAGCACGATCGGATCCCAGCCGTAGCGCCGGCAGTTGCCCAGTTCGAACCCGGTCATCTGGAACGCGCCGTCGCCCACCAGAACGAGCACCCGCTGGCCGGTGGCAACCCCGGCGCCGAGCCCGGCCGGCACGCCGAACCCCATGCCGGCGTAGTAGCCGGGGGCGGCCAGCGGCGCGTTGGCGATCTCCATGGCGGTGAACAGGCAGTCGCCCATATCGGCGGTCATCGGCATCGGGCCGTGCCGGGCGAACAAATCGTTCACCGCAGCGGCGACATCCGAGGGTTGCAGCGGGGCATCGTCCACAATCAGCGTGCTGGGTGGGGGCGGGGGCGGCGCCGGCCCGGCTTGCCCCGGTGCCGGCGCGCGCGCCAGCAGGGCGTCGAGCAGATCGTCGAGCGGAATGGCGGCGTAGCTATGATGCGCCACCCGCACCTCGCGGTTGATCGCCAGGATGGCGCGGCGCATGTCCACCTTGCGCACCGACACGCCGAAATTGGTGTCGCACAGGATAACGCCGAGCAGCAGCAGCCCGTCCGACCCTTCCACCAGCTCGGTGATCGCCGGATCGCCGGCCGCCCCCAGATAGGTGCCGCGCACCACGTCGGGATGCGCCGACAGCAGGCCGCGGCCCATGAAGGTGGTGACCACGGGAATGCCGAGCGCGCGCGCCAATGCGGCGGCTTTTTCCTCGACGCCGTAGCGGCGGATCTCCACGTCCACCATCACCACCGGACGTTGCGCGGCGCGCAGCCGGGCCAAAATTTCGTCGGCACATTCGGCCAGGGCGTCCGGGTCGGCCGGACAATGCGGCAGCACCGCGACGGGGCCGACCCTGGCGCCCACCAGGTCGCGCGGCAGCTCGATATAGACCGGCAGGGAGAATTCCTGCGCGCTGCGCAGCACCCGGGCGATCTCGCCGGCGGCGCGGGCGGGATCGCCCAGGATCGCCTGGTCGCAGGTGATTTCGCGGAACACCCGCGCCTGGGTATCGAGCGCGCGCGCCATGTGGTGCAGTTGCAAGCCGGCGGCGCGCTCGGGCATGCCCGGGGCGCCGGAGATCACCACCACCGGCGAACGCTCGGCGAAGGCGCCGGCGATGGCGTTCACCAGATTGAACGCGCCGGCCCCCCAGGTGACCACCGCCACCGAAATCGACCCGCGGAACCGCGCCGCCGCGTCCGCCGCGAAGCCCACCCCCGGCTCGTGGCTGAGCGTGTAGTGCGGCAGCGTGCCGCTCTCTTCGATTACCTTGAAGAAGGGCAGCACGAAATCGCCGGGAATGCCGAAAATCTCCCGGGCGCCGTAAGCGCGCAGGGCCTCCAGCAAAGCGTGTCCGAGCGTGGGCATGGCAGCCTCCGGGCGGACGGCGATCCGTTCGCTGCTAGTGGAGGAACTTGAGCAGACCGGCAACGCTGGCAAGCTGGGCGAGGAACAAACCGACCGCCCACTGAACCATCGCCCGCTGTGATTCGGCAATCCTGCCGATCATGTGAGCTTCCAGGGTGCGGATATCGGCCTTGGTCGTGGCTTCGAGGGTACGGATGTCGCCCTTCAGGGACTGGGTATCGGCTTTTGTCGCGGCTGCCAGGGCCTGGGTATCGGCTTTTGTCGCGGCTGCCAGGGCCTGGATATCGGCCTTGGTCGCGGCTGCCAGGGCCTGCATTTCGGCCTTTGTCGAGGTTGCCAGGGCCTGGATATCGGCCTTGGTCGCGGCTACCAGGGCCTGCATTTCGGCCTGCAAGTCCCTGATATCGCCCTTGGTGGCGGTTGCCAGCGCCTGGATGTCGGCCTTGGTCGCGGCTGCCAAAGCCTGGATATCGGCCTTGGTCGCGAGCTCCGACAGGTCGAACTCCCGGGTCTCGCGCAGCGCGTCGGTGACCGCCCCGGCCTGCTCCTCGGAGAAGCCGACGCCCTTGAGCTTCTGGACCAGCTTGTAGGTGTCGAGCGGGTGCGCGTTCATGGCAACAGTTTACCTCATTTTCGCGCCCGGATGCACGTCCCGGCCGGCGCCGGCCCGGCCGGCGGGGCAGGCGCGCGCCGTCGTTCAATGATTTGCTAACCCACCGCGCCGAATGTGTCCGGGCAATCACCTACATGCGATGGAGAAATGGCTGCTACCGCTCGGCGTGCACATGCGAACGTATTGCATTTCCGCGGCATCGCCCGGGCGCTGGGCGGTCTCGTGTCGCATGGCGGGGCAATTCTCGGGGTGGTCGGGATCGCGCTGATCTGGGGCGGTGTCCTGCATTCCCGTTCGGCCGAGCGGGCGCAGGCCCTGCGGGGCGCCGAACAGGACACCTCCAACCTGGCGCGCGTCTTCGAGGAACATATCGTCCGATCCATCAAGACCATCGACCAGACCCTGCTCTATGTCCGGGATTCCTATGAGCGGGACCGGACGGGGTTCGACCTCACGGCCTGGGCCAGGAGCACGCAGGCCGTCACCGACATGACCTTCCAGATCTCACTGACCGACAAAAACGGGATTCTGACCATCTCCAACTTTCTGAAGGGTGACGCGCGGGTCGATCTCAGCGACCGCGAGCATTTCAAGGTGCAACGTGACAGCCCCGGCGACGACATCTTCGTCAGCAAGCCGGTGTTCGGCCGGGCCAGCCAGCAATGGTCCATCCAGCTCACCCGCAAGCTGATGACCGCGAACGGGGCGTTCGACGGCATCGTCGTGGTGTCGCTCTCGCCGCAGTATTTCTCGCGGTTCTATGAGTCGGTTGACCTTGGCGCGAACGGCGTCGTGCTGGTCGCCGGTCTCGATGGCGCCGTCCGCGCCAACGCCCAGGCCAGGGGCAATGACCCGGCGCTGGCCCAATCGCTGGTGAGCCATCTGATGGGCGAGTACGCCCAGGCGCAGGCGGGGATTTTCACATCGGCGCGCGAAGCAGATGGCGTCACCCGGATCTACGCCTATCGCGGGGTACGCTTCTATCCGCTGCTCGTCTGCGTCGGCATCGCGGAAGATGAAGTGCTGCTCGCCCACGGGGCCAGCCAGACATCGTATCTTGTCCTGGCGACGATCATGACCCTGCTTCTGCTGGCGGTCACCGTTCGAATCATCATGCACCAGGCCCGGCTGCACCGCACACAGCAGAAGCTGCAGGCCAGCGAAGCCGCCGCCGCACGGAAATCCGGCCTCCTGCAGATGACGCTGGACCACATGAGCCACGGCCTCATGATGATCGATGCCGCGCATCAGGTGCAGGTGTGCAATCGCCAGACCGTCGAACTGCTCGGCCTGCCGGACGCGCTGATGGCGGACAACCCGGCATTCGACGAGGTCGCACGCTGGCAATTCGAAAGCGGCGAATTCGCCGGGAACCTTCGCGACGAAAACTCCTGGCTGCAACGCTTCGGGCTGGTGGACGGCCTGTTCGACCAACCACAGGCGTACGAGCGAACGAGACCGGACGGCACCGTGCTCGAAATCCGCAGCACGCCAATGCCGGGCGGCGGCCTGGTTCGCACCTACACCGACATCACGGCGCGCAAGCAAACCGAGGCGAGGTTGCGGGCGGCGCGCGACGCAGCCGACCGCGCGGCGCAGGCCCGATCGGAGTTCCTCGCGGTGATGAGCCACGAGATCCGCTCGCCGATGAGCGGAATGCTGGGCGTGCTCGAGCTGCTGCGCGGGACGAGACTGGACCCGGACCAGAACCAGATGGCCAACATGGTGCAAAGCTCGGCCTCGGCTCTGCTGGCGGTGCTGAACGACATCCTGGACTTCTCGAAGATCGAAGCCGGATCGCTGTCGATCTTCCTGGAACCCGCCAACCTGCGCGATCTGGTAACCGCCATCGTGCAGCCTCACCGCTACGCGGTGTTGGACAAGGGGGTCGATCTGACCCTGCAGGTCAGCCGCGAGGTGCCGGACTACGTGACGACCGATCCGCTCCGGCTGCGGCAGATGCTCAACAACCTGATCGGCAACGCGGCCAAGTTCACCGCGTCCGGCGAGATCGGGGTGGACGTGGATGTCACCCGGGACGAACCGTCGCCAAGGCTGCGTTTCGCCGTCCGCGATACCGGCATCGGCATGCCGGCCGATGTCATCGCCCGGCTGTTCGAACCCTTCGTCCAGGCCGACAGTTCGACCACCCGCAATTTCGGCGGCAGCGGGCTCGGGCTGTGCATCTCCCGGCGGCTCGCCCGGCTGATGAACGGCAGCCTGGACGTCACCAGCCGGGTGAACGAAGGCAGCGTGTTCACCTTGCTGTTGCCGCTGATCCAGGCCGACGCAGCGGAACCCGCCGGCGCCGAGACCTTGACCAGCGCCGGGGCCGACGGCGGTTCGCCGCCCGCTGGCCTGACCGCAAAGGGGCGGGTCCTCGTCGTCGATGATGACCAGACCAACCGCTGGCTGACCCGGCGGCAGCTTGAGGTGCTGGGCCTGACCGTGGACGCAGCGGAGAATGGCGAGGCGGCCCTGCAGATGCTGCACGCGGGCCGGTTCGACCTGCTGGTCACGGACTGCCACATGCCGCGCATGGACGGCGTGGCCCTGACCCGCGCCGTCCGCGCCGCGGCGGACCCGGCGCTGTCCGGACTGCCGGTGATCGGCCTGACCGCCGATGTCACCGCCACCCAGCGCGAACGCTGCGTGGCCGCGGGGATGACCGATGTGGCAATCAAGCCGCTGACGCTGGAGCATCTGTCGCGGCTCGTGGTGCGTCACCTGGCCGTGGCCATCCCAGACAAGCCGGCGGCACTGCCGCCACCAGCGTCCACCCCCCCCGTCCGCACGTCCTTCGATGACCACATCTATCGCCAGCTATTCCTCCCCGGGGACCCGGATGGCGAGACGCTGCTGCGCGAATACCTCGAGCTGGCCGGCCGCCTGAACAGCGAGCTGCAGGCGCTGCTCGCCGTCGAGGCCGACGCTGCCCTGCCGCGCGAGCGGGTCGCCGCGACCGCCCATCGCCTAGCGGGGTCCTCGCTGTCGATCGGGGCAGCCCGGCTTGGCGACGCGGCCAGGGCATTGGAGCAGGCGGCTCCCGGCAACAACCTGGCAGCGCTCCTGGCACACCATGCGGCCGTGGCGCTTGAGCTCGCGGCGGCACAGACGGCGATTGCAACCTTCCTCGCTGATGCCCAACAGGAATCGACGCCATGAAATCCATCGACTTCGCGAACACGGGCATCCTGCTCGTCGAAGACGAGGTGTTCATCCGCAACCTCCTCAAGCTGATGCTGCGATCGCTCGGCGTCCGCGACATCCGCGATGCAGCCGACGGAACAGAAGGGCTGACCCTGCTGGACAACGGGTTCGTGCCCGATTTGGTGTTCTGCGATTTCCACATGGCGCCGATGGACGGGCTGACCTTCATGCGGCACGTCCGGGAGTCGGCCGACCCCGTGCGCACCAGGCTGCCGATGATCATGCTGACCGCGGCGACCGATGAGGCAACCGTGCGCGCGGCCTGCGGACTCGGCGTTGGCGGCTATCTGGTGAAGCCGGTTTCGCCGAAGCAGTTGTCCGACCGCATGACCGCCCTCCTGCGGCCCCGCACGGGACGCGGCTGAGTCCCGTTCATCGCCGGGCCGGCCGGGTAGGCGCTATCCGCCCCGGCCCGCGACCGCCAGGCACGGCCCGAGCAGGGATTGCAGCCGCGCGGCGTCGGCCGGCGTGACCGGCAGGGTCGCTACCAACGCAACGCCGCCCGGATGCGGGTTTGCCTGCCGCCAGACCAGTTGGCCCGGACCGGCGACGAGCCGGCGCAGCACCTTCGCGACGGCGCGAAGCCGCAGGACTTCACCGCGCATGGCGGCGTCCAACTCGAAATTAAAGGGTTTGTCGGCATCGATGCCGGCCGATCCGGCGACCTCGAAAATGTCGCGGGCCGGGCTGCCGGCACCGGTCGCCTCGAGGCTGGTCAGCTTGCCCGCGTCCGCATCCGGACCTTCGAAGGTCTCGAACGGGAAAACCGGGCTGAGCTGCTCGTATTCCGGAACGGTGAGGACGACCGACAGCACGCCGGTGAAGTTCGCTCCGCTCTTCGGCGTGCATCCGAAGGTGAAACGCACGTCGCGCGCATCCGCCCCGGTCTGGGCCCGCCCCGACAGAACCAATTCGTCCGCGGCGTGCGCGGCGGGAGGCGGCGCCACGCCGGCCATCAGGCCAGCTGTCAACAGGGCAAGCGCGATGCGGCTGGGTGTCATGAAGTCTCCTATTGCGTGCCGTGGCCAAGATACAATTCCACGATCCGCTTGTCGGCGGCGAGGTCGGAACTCGGCCCCTGCAACGTGACCCGTCCGGTCTCGAGCACATACCCATGGTCGGAAACCTGCAGCGCCGCACGGGCATTCTGCTCGATCAGCAGAATGGCGACCCCGGTGCGGCGCAGCTCGGTGATGGTGTGAAAAATATCGCGCACGATCAGCGGCGCCAGCCCCAGGCTGGGCTCGTCCAGCATCAGCAGGGCGGGCCGCGCCATCAGCGCCCGCCCCATCGCCAGCATCTGCCGCTCACCACCCGACAGCGTTGCGGCCTTTTGCCGCCGGCGCTCCTGCAATCGCGGAAACAGGGCAAAAATCGCATCCAGCCCGCGCGTCGCCGCGGCGCGGCCTTCGGCGCGATGGCGGAAGGCGCCGAGCCGGAGATTGTCCTCCACGCTCATGCTGGCGAACAATTCCCGCAATTCCGGCACCAGCGACATGCCGGCCTGCACGCGTGCCTCCACCCCGGCGTCGCGAAGGTCGCGCCCGTTGAAGCGGATGCTACCCTGGGCGGGCAGCACGCCCATCACCGCGTTCAGCAGGGTCGATTTCCCCGCCCCGTTCGGGCCGATGACGGTGACGATGCTGCCGGCCGCCACGCGCAGGGAAACGCCAGTCACAGCGGGGATGCCGCCATACGCCACCGAGACATTTTGAAGCTCGAGAACCGGCGTCACGCCACGCTGCCCAGATAGGCCTCGATGACGGCCGGGTCGCGGCGCACCGCAGCCGGCGGTCCCTCGGCCAGCCTGGTGCCGAAATCCATCACCACCAGCCGGTCGGTGAGGTTCATCACGAATTCCATGTCGTGTTCGACCAGCATGATCGTCACGCCCTCGCCGCGCAGCCGGCGCAGCAGCGCGGCCAGCTCCGCCTTTTCGGTGTGGCGCAGCCCCGCGGCCGGCTCGTCCAGCAGCAGCAGCACCGGGTCGAGGCAGAGCGCACGGGCGATCTCCACCACGCGCTGCTGGCCGAGCGCGAGGCTGGTCGCCGGCCGGTCGGCAAAGGCTGCCAGCCCCACATGGGCAAGCTGGCGGGCAGCCTCGGCATACAATTGCGCCTCCTCGGCGCGGTCCAGCCGCAGCACGCCGCGCAGCGCCCCGGCATGGCCGCGCAGATGCGCGCCGATCACCACGTTCTCGATCACCGACATGCTGGGCACCAGCTTCACGTGCTGGAAGCTGCGCGCAATGCCGAGCCGGGCGATCGCCGGCGGCGTCAGCCCCACCAGCGGCCGGCCGAGAAATTCAATCTCGCCGGCACTCGGCCGGTCCACCCCGGTCAGCAGATTGAACGTGGTGGTCTTGCCGGCGCCGTTCGGACCAATCAGGCCGACGATCTCGCCGGCAAAGAGGGTGAACGAAAGGTCGTTCACCGCCACCAGCCCGCCGAACCGGCGGTGCAGCCCGCGCACCGAGAGCACCGGCTCGCCGCGCGGCGGCAGGCTGCGCGCCGGCAGTTCGGGGGCGTCCGGCCGCACAAGATGCGGGCGCGGGCGCACCCGGGCAATGTGCGGCCAGATGCCCTCCGGCCAGGTCTGCAGTGCCAGCACCAGGATGACCCCGAACACGATGGTCTCGAAATTGCCCTGCGTGCCGATGATCTTCGGCAGCAGATCCTGCAACACATCGTTCACGATCGTCACCAGCCCCGCCCCCAGCAGGGCGCCGGGAAGGTGAGCCGCTCCGCCCAACACCGCCATCAACAGGTATTCGATGCCGGCATTCAGGCCGAACGGGGTGGGGTTCACGGAGCGCTGCATGTGCGCGTACAGCCAGCCGGCGAAGGCCGCCAGCATGGCGGCGTGGACGAAGGCCAGCGTGCGCGCCCGCGGCGTGTCCACCCCGAAACTCGCCGCCGCCCGGGCGCCGCCGCGCAGGCTGCGGATGGCGCGGCCGGCGCGGCTGTCGAGCAGGTTGGCGGTGGCCAGGGCGGCCAGCACCACGCCGATCCAGATCACGCTGAAATAGAGCCGCCCGTCGATCAGTTGCAGCCCGCCGAGCGATAATGGCGGGATGGCGGAAATGCCGTCGTTGCGGCCGAACAGGTCGAGGTTGGCGAAGGTGTAGTACAGGCTCACCGACCAGGCGATGGTGCCGACCGCCAGATAATGGCCGGACAGGCGCAGCGTGATCGCGCCGATCGCCAGCGCCGCCACCGCGCTGACCGCGAGCGCCAGCGGCAGCGTGAGCCAGGGCGACAGCCCCGCCTGCACGGTGAGAATGGCCGTCGTGTAGGCGCCGAAGCCGAGGAAACTGGCCTGGCCGAACGAGGTGATGCCGCCCATGCCGGTGAGCACCACCAAACCGATGGCGACGATGGTGGAAATGCCGATGTAGTTGCCCAGCGTCACCCAGAACGGCGGCAGCCAGGGCAGCCACGGCAGACCGATGCACAGCAGCAGCGCCGGCAACGGCCAGAGCGTGCGCCGCATCATTCCTCATCCTCCACGACGCCGCCGCGCAGGCTGCGCCACAGCAGCACGGGAATGATCGCGGTAAACACAATCACCTCCTTGAAGGCGCTGGCCCAGAAGGAGGAAAAACTTTCCAGCACGCCCACCGCCAGCGCCGCCAGGGCCGCCCCCGGGTAGCTGGCCATGCCACCGATGATGGCGGCGGTGAAGCCCTTCAGCCCGATGATGAAGCCGGTGTCGTAATAGACGGTGGTGAGCGGCACGATCAGGATGCCGGACAGCGCGCCGATCAGGCCGGCGAGGGAGAAGGCGATCTCGCCGGACTGGGCGGTGCCAATGCCGACCAGTCGCGCCCCCAGCCGGTTCACCGCGGTGGCGCGCAGCGCCTTGCCGTACAGAGTGAACTCGAAGAAGCCATACAGCCCCAGCATCAGCGCGAGGGTCAGCCCGACGATCCACAGCGATTGCCCGGGCACGGTGAGCGATCCGAGATCGAGGCTGCCGTCCGAGAAGCCGGCGGCACGCGACCCTTCCGGCCCGAACAACACCAGCCCCATCCCCCCCATGGCGAGATGCACGCCGACCGCCGCGATCAGCAGGACCAGAACGGATGCCTGTGCCAGCGGGCGGAACGCCACCCGGTACAGATAAGGTGCCATCGGGGTGACGATGAGCAATGCGAGCAGCGCCTGCACCAGCACGCCCGGCCGCAGCGGCGCCAGTTCGCGCGTCAGCAGCAGCGCCGCGAGCGGAATCCCCAGCGTGCCCGCCAGCAGGCGGGCCAGGGCGCGCGGCGGCAGCATGCGCCGCTGCGTCCACAGCGAGGCGCCGCAGGCGGCCGCCCCCAGGGCGCAGAGCAGCCACACGCTGCCCGGCATCTGCCCGGCATCGAGGGCCGCGTAGGTCAGCGCGCCATAGGCGACGAACTCGCCCTGCGGGATGAACACCACGCGGGTCACGGCAAACACCAGCACCAGCGACAGCGCCAGCAGGGCGTAGATGGCGCCGTTGACGATGCCGTCCTGCAGCAGGATCAGGGTGATGGTGGGGTCCATCAGTGTGGTTGCCGGGGCGCAGCCCCGGACCCCGGCAGGGGCTTTGCCCCTGCACCCCACCAGGGGCCATAGGCCCCTGGACCCCTTATGGAATGGGTTCTAAGGGCTCCGCCCGTCGCGCCAAGGCGCGCTGCGCCCAGGGCGGGTCCAGGGCGGAGCCCTGGCCTTCCTTGCTTCCTCAGGGCAGCAACTTCCAAACGCCATTCTGGATGGTAATCATCACCCGAGCGCGCTGGTCGAAGCCGTTATGGTCGTCCGGCGTCATGCTGGTGATGCCGTGGCAGAGGGTGACGTTGTGCAGCCCCTCCAGCGAGTCCCGCAGCGCCGCGCGGAACGCCGCAGTGCCGGGCTTTCCCACCGCCAACGCCGCCGGAATGGCGGCCTGCAGCAGCAGCCCGGCATCCCAGGCATGGGCGCCGAAGGACGACACCGAACCGGCCCCGTTGGCCGCCTCGTAGCGGTGCACGTAGGTCAGCGCGACCTGCTTGATCGGGTTGCTGTCCGGCAGTTGCGCCGCCACCACGATCGGCCCGACCGGCAGGATGGTGCCCTCCACGTCGTGGCCGCCGACGCGCAGGAAGTCGTTATTGGCGGCGCCGTGCGTCTGGTACACGGGCCCCTTGTAGCCGCGCTCCTTCAGCGCCTTCTGCGGCAGCGCCGCCGGCGTGCCGGAACCGGCAATCAGCACCGCGTCGGGCTTGCCGGCGATCACTTTCAGCACCTGCCCGGTCACGCTGGTGTCGGTGCGGGCATAGCGCTCCACGCTGCCCAGCTGCACGCCCTTCGCGGCGGCGGCGCGCTCCGTCTCGCGCAGCCAGCCATCGCCATAGGCGTCGTTGAAGCCGATGAAGGCAACCGTCTTCACCCCGTGGTTTGCCATGTGGTCAAGGATGGCATCGGCCATCAGGCTGTCGTTCTGCGGCAGCTTGAACACCCAGTGACGCTGCGCATCCATCGGCGCGACCAGGCGGGCCGCCGCCGCCATCGTGAGCAACGGCACTTTCTTTTCGGCGGCAACATCGATCAGCGCCATCGAAACCGGGGTGACCGACGATCCGATCACCACGTCGGCCTGGCCGTCGTCGATCAGCTTGCGCATGTTGGCGACGCCGCGGGTGCTGTCGCCGCCGTCGTCCAGCACCGTGTATTCCAATTTCTGGCCGGCGATTTCAGTCGGCAGCAGCGTCACCGTCTTCTGCTCCGGCAGCCCCAGCGAAGCGGCCGGCCCGGTGGCCGAAACCGTGACGCCGACGTGGATGGTGTCGGCGCGCGCGCCGGCCGCCAACAGCGGGGCAGCCAGCAGCAGGAAGGCAAGCGCCAGCAGCACGGCGGCTGGTCGAAGCACAGACATGTTCCACTCCGTTTCTGGACGCACCGGGCAACCGCTTGCAGGTGCCCGTCTTGACGGTCACCATCACCCGGCCGCGACCGTCGGGAACGTCCTATTCCATACTCGGGACGGCAAGACCACCGCCCCGATTCCAGGATCGAAAAACCCGCCATGCCCCGCATGACCACCGCCGAGGCCACCGTTGACGCCCTGCTCCGGCACGGCATCGACACGCTGTTCGCCCTGCCCGGCGTGCACAACGACCATCTGTTCGATGCCGTGCACGCCACCGCCGGCCGCATGCGGGTGCTGCATCCGCGCCACGAGCAGACCTCCGCCTACATGGCGCTCGGTGCCGCGCTGGCGACCGGCCGGCCGCAAGCCTACGCGGCGGTGCCGGGCCCCGGCATCCTGAACACCACGGCGGCGCTGCTGACGGCCTACAGCACCGGCGCGCCGGTGCTGGCCATCGCCGGCCAGGTGCCGTCGGACGCCATCGACCGTGGCTGGGGCCATTTGCACGAGCTGCCCGACCAGCTCGGCCTGCTGCGCCACATGGTGAAATGGGCGGCGCGCATCCCCTCGGCCGCCGAGGCGCCGGGGCTGGTGGCCGAGGCGGTGCGGGCGGCGCTCAGCGGCCGCCCGCGGCCGGTGGCACTGGAATGCGCCATCGACATCTGGGGCCGGCCGGGGCAGGCGAGTCCGGTCGATCCGCTGCCGCCGTTCCGCCCCGAAATCGATCCCGATGCCGTGGCGCTGGCGGCCAGGCTGCTGGGCGCGGCCGAGCGGCCGATCATCATCGCCGGCGGCGGCGCGCTGGATGCGGGACCGGACCTGCTGGCCGTGGCCGAGCTGTTGCAGGCGCCGGTGGTCACCTATCGGCGCGGTCGCGGCGTGGTGCCGACGACGCATCCCCTGGCCGCCTCGCTACCGGTCGGGCAGCGCCTGTGGCCGCAGGCCGATGCCGTGCTGGGCGTGGGCACGCGGCTGCATTTCGCCCAGTCGGTCTGGGGCACCGACCCCGACCTGAAGATCGTCCGCATCGACATCGACGCCGAGGAAATCACCCGCTTCCGCCGCCCCGACGCCGCGGTCCACGCCGACGCCGCGGCGGGCCTGCGCGCGCTGCTGGCCGCCCTGCCGGCGCATAACCGGCTGCGGCCCCCGCGCGAGGATCTGGCCGCGGCGCAGGCCTGGTTCGCCGACCGCATGGCCCGCCAGGAGCCGCAGATGGGCTTCCTGCGCGCACTTCGCGCCGCCCTGCCGGAAGACGGGGTGGTGGTGGAAGACGTGACCCAGGTAGGGTTCTGCGGCCGGCTTGCCTTTCCGGTGGCGGCGCCGCGCCGCTACCTCTCGCCCGGCTATCAGGACAATCTGGGCTGGGGCTACGGGGCGGCGCTGGGCGTGCAGGCCGCCCTGCCGGACCGGGCGGTGGTGGCGATCTGCGGCGATGGCGGTTTCATGTACCAGGCGCAGGAACTGGCCACCGCGATGCGCCACGCCCTGCCGGTGGTGGCGGTGGTGTTCGACGACGGCGCCTTCGGCAATGTGCGCCGCATCCAGGCGGAGCATTTCGGCAGCCGGCTGATCGCCTGCGACCTCGCCAACCCGGATTTCCACGCCTTCGCCCGCAGCTTCGGCGCCAACGCCTTCCGCGCCGCCGACGCGGCGGGCCTGGAAACGGCGCTGCGCGAGGCGCTGGCGGCGCGGGCACCGGCGCTGGTGCACGTGAAGGTGGGCGAGATGCCGAGCCCGTGGGACATGCTGTCGCCGCGGCGCATGCGCGGCCAGGACGGGTGGCGGCCTTCCATGCCGTAGCCGGGACGGCGCCCCGCACCCGCCAAGGGTTGTAGAATATTGTAATATAAGCAGAAATTTCCGCCGGCAGCCGGTTGTATTTGACGCCGGCCGGGGCGGGCCGCATGATGGACGAAATAAACGGCCGCAACAGGGAGGCCACGTCCATGCCAAAAAAGCCTATAGGGCGCTGCATGCGCGCCTGGGATGCGCTGGAGCGCCTGACCGTCGGTCTGCTCGGCTGTGCTGCGCTCGGGGTCGGCCTGTGGCAGATCGCCGGCCGCTATATCAACCCCTCGCTCGGCTCCGGCTGGGGTGACGAGATCATCGTCTATCTGATCATCTGGGCACTGATGATCGTGTCCAGCCAGCTCGTGCACCGCGACGGCCATGTGCGCCCCGATCTGGTGCTGCGCCTGCTGCCGGCCGATGCGCAGCGCTGGCTGGAGGTGTTCAACTGCCTGGTGGCGCTGGCCTTCTGCGGTGGGCTGGTCTGGTATGGCTGGACCATCGTCGATACCGCCCGGATGCTCGACGAGCGCAGCTACACCGGACTCGACTTCCCGATGTGGGTCTACGACCTGTCGCTGCCGATCGGCGGGGCGCTCATGTTCAACCGCTACGTCGTCCGCCTCGTGCGCTTCCTCTGGCAGTTCGATCCGGCGACGATGCGCGTGGGCGGTGCGATCCACGAGACGCCCGCCCACCTCGTCGTTCCGGCCACCCGCTGAATGATGGGGCCACTGCCGGTCGTTGCCGCCTTCTTCGGCCTGCTGTCGTTCGGCATGCCGATCTTCCTGGTGCTCGGCATCCTCACGGCGGCCCTGTACATCCTGTCCGGCGAACCGCTGATCGGCGTGCCGCAGGTCATCATCGACCAGCTGAACACCACCACGCTGATGTCGCTGCCGCTGTTCGTCATGGCGGCGGCCTTCATGCGCCAGGGCGGCATTGCCGGCGCGCTGGTGGACCTCGCCACCGCCTGGCTCGGCGGCATTCGCGGCTCGCTCGGCCTGGTGACCGTGGTGGCCTGCACCCTGTTCGCGGCGATCTGCGGGTCGTCGGTGGCGACCGCGCTGGCGATGGGCACCATCCTGCTGCCTGCCATGCTGGCGCGCGGCTATCCGCGCAGTTTCGCCCTCGGGGTCATCGGCGCCTCCGGCACCATCGGCATCGTCGTCCCGCCCTCGCTGGCACTCATTCTCTATGGCATCGTGACCGAACAGTCGGTGCCGCGGCTGTTCCTGGCCGGCCTGCTGCCAGGGCTGCTGCAGGCGGCGGTGTTCTTCGCCTGGGTGTGGTACGACGCACGCCGCCGCCGCTTCCCGATCGAGCCGGCAATGCCGTTCGCCCGGCGCACCCGCGTCTCGCTGCGCGCGCTGCCGGCCATGGTGGTGCCGGTGGTCGTTCTGGTCGGCATCTATGGCGGGCTGGTGACGGTGGTGGAGGCGGCCGCGCTGTCGGCGGTGTCGGCGCTGCTGATCAGCCTGTTCTACTATCGCGGCTTCCGTCTGGCGGACACGCTGGGCGTCATCGCCGACGCCATCCGCACCGCCGGCGCCATCATGCTCATCGTCGCGACCGCCCTGGCCTTCGGCCACTGGATGACCATCTCCGGCATCCCGGCCCGGCTGGTGCAGTTCACCCTCGACCACGGTTTCGCCACCTGGCAGTTCCTGCTGGCGATGAACCTGCTGCTGCTGGTGATGGGCTGCTTTCTGGAGGTGATCGCGACCCTGCTGGTGGTGATGCCCATCCTCGGCCCGGCGCTGCAGCCGCTCGGCGTCGATCCGGTGCATTTCGCCATCATCTTCACCCACAACATGGAGATCGGGCTGATCCACCCGCCGGTGGGGCTGAACCTGTTCGTGCTGTCCACCATCTCGGCCGCCCCGATCGGCGAGGTGGTCCGCGGCATCTTCCCGTTCGTGATCCTGCTGCTGGGCGTGCTGATGATCATCACCTACGTGCCCGCCCTGACCCTGTGGCTGCCCGACCTGGTGCTCGGCGCGGCGACCCGCTGAACCGCCGGCCGCCACTGCCCCGGCGGGGAATCGTGCGGCGGATGCGGCGACCTCGAAACTGTAAACTTGCCTTGTCGTGCCGTCTGTCATTATACATTGACAGTTTTCTCGATCTGGCAGACCGAAGGAGCAAGGCATGCAGTCCGCCGCCACCGGCGCAGACGGTGGTTCGTCGCGAAGCGGTCGTGTGTGCGGTGCCGGGTGCCGCGCGGGCCATGCTCGCCGGGCAAACTTGCAACAACGCTATTCGTCCGCGCCGCGGAGGCTGTCCAACCGGACGGCTGGTCGGGCGCGGTCACCAGGAGTGGCGCAGTCATCCGCGCGGCTCCTGGCATCGGTTTGCCGGGCACGACATGCCTTGGCGATCCCAGCTGCGCGGGACGAGCGCGGCACGGGCCGAAGGGCCGCAATCCGGAGAGTGCTGAAATGAGCGCCTATATCGAAAAGGGCAACCCGTCGGGCCTGACCGACGCGGAAGCCAAAGACTTCCACAAAATCTTCAACACGAGCGCCATCGTCTTCGTCGGCGTCGCCGTGGTCGCCCATATCCTCGTTTGGTCATGGCGCCCGTGGTTCCCGCCCGTCGGCGGCTACACGACTTCGGCGCTGGACACCGTCCAGCAGCTCCTCAGCAATCTGGTGTAAGGAGGAACGCATGGCCTATTCTGACGACCTGAACCAACTGTGGCGGATCTGGACTCTGTTTGATCCGCGCAAGGCTCTGCTGGGCCTGGGTGCGGCCCTGTTCGCGCTGGCGTTGTTCATCCACGTCGTCGTGCTCCGCACCGAGCGGTTCAACTGGATCGAGGGTGCGACCGCGCCGCCGGCAGCGCTCCACTTCCTGCCGCCGACGGTGAAGTAGCCGTCCCGCTTGCCGTTGCGACGAAGGTGATTGCTGCCACACGACGGACGAGTGCTCCGCCTGTTGGTCGCTGACTTGCCTGACGGGCACCCGTTCTTGAGGCCCCTGGCCCGGCGCGTGAAGACGCGTGCCGGGCCCTAGGGGCGAAGACGAATTTTCCAGTTACGATTTTTCCGGTCACGATAGCGTGCGGCCTCGGCTTGCCGCATCCAGCATCCCCGCTAGAGTGGAACCCCGCCGCGGAGACCGAGGATGCGCGCCACCAGCCCCGCCTTCAGGGAAAACGCGGCCCACGCGTTGGCCGATAAGCGCCTGCAGAAGGCGCTGGTATTTACCCGCCCGGCGTTTCCCTCACGCCGCGCCGCCGCGATCGCGCAGCTTCCCGAGTTCGAGCAACTCCGCAAAACCGGCCGCGACATCAAGGACCACACGCTCGCCAATCTCGATTTCTACCTGGAAACCTGGGCCGCCAACGTCGAGCGCGCCGGCGGCCAGGTGCATTGGTGCAGCACCGCCGACGAGGCCCGTGCCGCCGTGCTGGCGATTTGCCAGCGGGTCGGCGCGCGCACCGTGACCAAGGGCAAAAGCATGATCTCCGAGGAGCTCGCCATCAACGAGCACCTGGAGCAGCACGGCATCACCCCGGTCGAGACCGATCTCGGCGAATACATCCTGCAGCTCCGCCGCGAGCCACCCAGCCACATCATCGCCCCCGCCTTCCACCTCAACCGCGAGGATTGGGAGGAAAGCTTCCGGGCCTCGCACACCGACCTGCCGCCCGGCCGTGTGTTCGCCGACCGACGCGACATCCTGGCCGAGGCGCGTGCCCAGTTGCGCGCGCGCTTCCTGGCCGCCGATGTGGGCATCACCGGCGCCAATTTCCTCATCGCCGAAACCGGCAGCACGGTGATCGTCACCAACGAGGGCAACGGCGACCTGACCCAGACCCTGCCGCGGGTTCACATCGTGCTGGCCAGCATCGAAAAAGTGGTGCCGACGCTGGAGGATACCTGCACCCTGCTGCGCCTGCTGGCACGCTCGGCCACCGGGCAGGACATGTCGGTCTACACCACGTTTTCCACCGGCACCCGCCGGCCCGGCGAACTGGACGGTCCGGACGAGTTCCACGTGGTGCTGATCGACAACGGCCGCTCGGCCATGCTGGGCAGCCCGTTCCAGCCGATGCTCCGCTGCATCCGCTGTGCCGCCTGCCTGAACCATTGCCCGGTCTATTTCACCGTTGGCGGACACGCCTATGGCTGGGTCTATCCGGGTCCAATGGGGGCGGTGCTGACGCCCACGCTGATCGGCGTGGACCAGGCCGGCCACCTGCCCAACGCCAGCACCTTCTGCGGCAAATGCGAAAGCGTCTGTCCCATGCATATCCCGCTGCCCGGCATGATGCGCCACTGGCGCGAGCGCCAGTTCGAACGGCACCTCACGCCGCCCACCGCCCGCGCCGGCCTGCGCGTATGGGGCTGGTTTGCGCGGCGGCCCTGGGCCTACCGTCTCATCACCCGGGCGGTGGCGGCGGGGCTGGGCCGGCTGGGGCGCAAACGCGGCCGGTTTTCCTCTCTCCCCCTTGCCGGCGGCTGGACCGGCGGGCGCGACCTGCCGGCGCCGGAGGGCGCTACGTTCTTCGCCCGCTATGCGCGCGAGCAGCGCGCGGGGCGGGCCTGATGTCGAAGGAAGCCGTCCTCGGCGCCATCCGGCGCGGGCTGCGCCGCGGGCCCGTGCCGGACGATCTGGCCTCGGGCCTGCGGGCGCGGCTGCGGGCGCATCCGCGCCACCTGATCCCGGCGCGCAGCCTGCTGCCGCGCCCCGCGCAGGTGGCGCTGTTCATCCGCAACGTGGAAAAGGAATTCGGCAGCGTCATCCGGGTGCCCGGCCCCACCGATGTGCCGGCGGCGATCGCCGACTATCTGGCGGCGCAGAATCTTCCTTCCGCCCTGGTCCTGGCCCCGCACCCCGAGCTGCAGGCGCTCCCCTGGGCGACCCGCCCGCTGCTGCGCCTCCGCGAGGGCCGCGCCGAGCCGACCGACCTGGTCAGCGTCCAGCACGGCTACGCCGCCATCGCCGAGACCGGCACGCTGATGCTGCCGGGCACGCCGGACCGCCCGACCACCCTGAACCTGCTGGCCGACACCGCCATCGTGGTGCTGCTTGCCAGCCGCATCGTCGGGCCGCTGGAAGATGCGTGGGACCGGCTGCGCGCCGAGGGACACGACCCCGTCACCGGCGGCTTCCTGCCACGCAACGTCATGCTGGTGACCGGCCCGTCGCGCTCGGCCGACATCGAGTCCACCCTGGAACTCGGCGCGCACGGCCCGCGCCGGCTGCACGTGGTGCTGGTGGACGACGATCCCACCGCGATAGACTGACCCGCTGCCATCGTCCGGACAACGACACCATATTGGCACCTATTACCTCGAGGAGCCGGCCGTTGAGGACGCATCACGCCCCGCCCATGTCTGCCGGCTAGGCAGTGTCCGGGCACCGCCGCACCGCCCTGACCGAGCAGGACCGCACCGTGTGGGCGAGCTACGCCCGCGCGGTCCGGCCGTTGCCCGGGCGGGCCGTGCCGCCATTGCCCGACGACATCCCCTCACTGCCCGAACCGCCGGACCTGATGGTCCCCCCGTCACCACCGCGTACCGTCCGGCCGCAGGCCGCCGCCGTGTCGGTTGGCGGGCAACCCGGCGGGCTTGACAGCGCCACCTGGACCCGCTTCCGCTCCGGCAAGCTGGCACCGTCGCGCACGCTCGACCTGCACGGCCGCACCGCGCAGCGCGCCTTCCACGCCGTGCACGCCTTCCTGCACGGCGCCCACGCCGATGGGGTGCGCTGCGTGGAGGTAATCACCGGCCGCGGCGCCGGTGAGACCGGCGGCGTGCTGCGCCGGGAACTGCCGCTCTGGCTGAACCAGCCCAGCCTGCGGCCGATCGTGCTGGCGGCGACCCATCCGCATCCGGCTAATCCGGGGTCGGTGCGGGTGCTGTTGCGGCGGGCGCGGTAAGGGGAGACAAGGCCAGGGCTCTGCCCTGGACCCGCAAGGGGCCGAGAGGCCCCTTGACCCCATTCATAAGGGCGTGGCGGGTGGTTCCTGGCCAGGAACGACATACGCATCGGCCACCGGCTTGTCGGCAACAAGATGCAACGGCAGCACTCCGGCCCAGACCGGCCAGGCGCGGTCCGCCTCGTCGTCGATCGGCGGGCCGGTGCGGAGCTTGGCGGAGGCCTCAGTCAGCGGCAGGGAGAGGATCAGGGTTGCCTTGATCTCCTGCACCGTGGGCGGACGCAGCCTGTCCCAGCGGCCCGGAAACAGCCGCTCCACGAACCCCTTCATCGCCGCCAGCTTTTCGTCGGGATGGTCCACCACGCTGGGTCGGCCAAAGCACAGCACCGAACGGTAATTGGCCGAATGGTTGAACGAGGTGCGCGCCAACACCCAGGCGTCGAGCAGCGTGACGGTCAGACAGACCTCGCCACCGGCAGCATTCGCCTCCAGCATCCGGCTGGCGGCGCTGCCATGCCAGTACACACGGTCGCCATGCCGCCAGTGAAAAGTGGGGATCACCACCGGCCGGCCGTCGATGATGTGGCCCACATGGCACACCATTCCGGCATCGAGAATCGCGTGGATGGTCGTCCTGTCATAGGCGGCCCGCTGAGGCTTGCGCCGCACGCGGGCAAAATTGCTGGGAGGTTGCTGGTCCATAACGGTGACACTGGCCGGGGACCGATGCGGTTGGAAAGCCGAATTCCCGCATGGCCGGTCAGACCGCCTCAGCCCGCCAGAACGCCCTGTTCGCGCAGGAACCCGAGCAAACCCAGCAGCGGCAGGCCGAGGATGGCGGCGTGTTCGCCCTCGACGGCCGCGAACAGGTGGATGCCAAGCCCTTCGAGGCGGTAGGCGCCGACCGTGCTGGTGACGTGCGCGGCTTCGAGCGACAGATAAGTCTCCAGAAACGCGTCGGAAAATGCCCGCATGGTCAGGCGCGGCCGGGCCACCGTCTGCCACAGAAGCCGCTCGCCGCGCCGGCACAGCACGGCGGTGACCAGCGTGTGGCTACGGCCGCGCAGGGCCAGCAGATGGGCGCGGGCGTCGGCCAGGTCCGCCGGCTTGTCGAACCACCGCCCGTCGCACACCAGCAACTGATCGCAGCCGATGACCAGCGCCTCGGGGTCGTGCCGTGCCACCTGCCGGGCCTTGGCATCGGCCAGAAGCAGCGCGGCGTCTGCCGGGTCCAGTCCCTCGGCACGGGCAGCCTGCTTCAGCGCCGCCTCGTCCACCTGGGCGGGGCGCGTGCCAAAGCGCAGCCCGGCCGCCGCCAGCAGCGTCCGCCGCGCGGCCGACGCGCTGGCCAGCAGCAGGCGCGGCGTCGCCGCCTGCAGGCTCATGGCGGCGGCGCCGGACTCCCCGCGGCGGCTTCGGCGGCCTTGCGACGCCGTTCGTGCCAGGCCTCCATCAATTGCAGCATGGTCGCCGCGGTCTCCTCGATCGAGCGCCTGGTCACGTCGATCACCGGCCAGCCGCGCTTGACGCAGAGCCGGCGCGCCCACAGCAGCTCCGCCTTCACCGCGTCGAGATCGACATACTCGCCGCTGTCCTGGTGGGTCGTGCCGGTGCCGATCATGCGCAACCGGTGCCGGCGGATCTCGATCAGCGCTTGCGCCTCGATGGTCAGGCCGATGACCGGGCAGCGCGGATTGTCCAGCCCGGGCGGCGCCGGCAGCCCCGGCACCAGCGGGATATTGGCCGCCTTGATGCCGCGGTTGGCCAGATAGAACGAGGTCGGCGTTTTCGAACTGCGCGAGACGCCCACCAGCACCACGTCGGCGGCGGCAATGCCGGCCTGGGCCTGACCGTCGTCATGCGCGAGCACGTAATGCATGGCATCGATGCGGCGGAAATAATCGGCGTCCAGCACGTATTGCCGGCCCGGCCGGGCGGCCGCCTTCTCGCCGAACTGCTCCTGGAACATGCTCATCACCGGGTCGAGCACGTTCACCACGGGCAGGCCGAGCCGCTCGCAGAAGGTCTCCAGCTCCGCCCGCAAACCGGTTTCCACCAGGGTGGACAGCACCGGACCGGGCTCCGCCTCGATGCCTTCCAGAACCCGGTGCAGCTGGAAGCGGGTCCGGATCAGGCTCCAGCGATGGTACAGAATGCTCGCGTGTTCGAACTGTGACACCGTCGCCCGGGCGATGGAGTTCAGTGTCTCCCCGGTTGCATCCGATACCAGATGCAGGTTCATGCGGCTGGGCATGCAGCGGAGGATAGCGGGGATAAGGGGGATGAAAACCCCCGATCGGCGGCGCGGGTCGCCACAGCGGGGATAAGACGCGGAATCCGGGTACCCGGGACAGAATCTTCGTCTCGCCGGCAAGACGTCGGGATGAAAACAGAATCCGTCGCAGATTCAATGGTTTTGCAGCCGACTCCCCGGTGGATATCCAGGGGAAGGAAAAATCCGCAACCCGGTACCCCGTTATCCACAGGCCCTCTTAGGACTCCAACCCATTTCTTTTCTCTTCTCACTGTTTAAGAAGGGCGGCGATCGAACCCAGGCGGACCGGTACCATGGCGAAGAAGCTGTTGCGGGTGTTGGCGGGCGAGGCGGTATGGCCGCCGCCCATGTGGTTGATGCGGCAGGCCGGGCGATATTTGCCCGAGTACCGCGAGGTGCGGGCGCAGGCCGGCGGCTTCATCGACCTGTGTACCAACCCGGCCCTGGCCACCGAGGTGACGCTGCAGCCGCTGCGCCGCTACGGCTTCGATGCCGCCATCCTGTTCAGTGACATCCTCATGCTGCCCTGGGCGCTCGGCCAGGGGCTGCGCTTCGCCGAGGGCGAAGGACCGCAACTGCCGCCGATCCGCGACGAAGCCGGCCTTGACGCGCTGGACCCGGCCCGCCTGCCGAAAGCCATTGAGCCGATCCTGGAAACGGTGCAGCGGCTGAGTGCCACGGTGGGCGATGCCACCCTGATCGGCTTCGCCGGCAGCCCCTTCACCGTCGCCTGCTACATGGTGCAGGGCAGCGGCTCGAAGGAATGGGACCATGTGCGCCTGATGGCGTGGTGCAACCCGGCCCTGTTCGCCCGGCTGATCGACCTGGTGACCGAGCAGACCATTGTCTACCTCTCGGCCCAGATCGATGCCGGCGCCGAAGCGGTCATGCTGTTCGACTCCTGGGCCGGCGTGCTGGCGCCGTCGCTGTTCCGGGCGCATGTCATCGAGCCCTCGGCGCGCATCGCCGCGGCCATCCGGGCGCGCCATCCGGGCGTGCCGGTGATCGGCTTTCCCCGTCAGGCCGGCACCATGCTGGCCGAGTTTGCCCGCGCCACCGGCGTGCAGGGGGTGAGTATCGACACCTCGGCTGATCCGGTGGTCGCCGCCCGCGAGGTGCCGGCGCACGTGGCCATCCAGGGCAACCTCGATCCGCTGGTGCTGGTGGCCGGCGGGCAGGCGCTGGCGCGCGAGACCGATGCCGTCCTGGCGGCCTTGCGCGGCCGGCCGTTCATCTTCAACCTGGGGCACGGCATCGTGCCGCAGACACCGCCGGACCATGTTGCCGAGCTGGTGGCCCGCGTCCGCGCGGCTTGACCTGGAGGGCCGTGCCGTCAAGTTTCGCCGATGACCAAGCCGCGCATCGCCGTCGTCCTGTTCAACCTGGGCGGGCCGGACCGGCCGGAGAGCATCCGGCCCTTTCTGGTGAACCTGTTCACCGATCCGGCCATCCTGCGGGTGAATTTCTTCATCCGCCCTTTTCTGGGCCGCCTTATTGCGGCGGCCCGGGTACGGCCGGCAACGGAGAACTACGCCCATATCGGCGGCCGCTCGCCCTTGCTCGAGCTGACCGGGCAGCAGGCGCGCGCGCTGGAAGCCGAGCTGGGCGAGTTCGAGGCGCGCTGCTTCGTCGCCATGCGCTACTGGCACCCGATGAGCGAGCAGGTGGCGCGCGAGGTGCGGGACTGGAACCCCGACCGGGTGCTGCTGCTGCCGCTCTATCCGCAGTTTTCCACCACCACCACCGGCAGCAGCCTGACCGCCTGGCGGGAAGCGGCGGCCAAGGTGGCGCTGGTCAAGCCCACCACCTCGCTGTGCTGCTACTACGGCGACAATGGGTTCACCCATGCCGCGGCGATGATCGTGCGGCGCGCCTGGGAGGCGGCGCGCGCCGCTCTGCCGGCCGGGTTGCCGCTGCGGGTGCTGTTCTCGGCGCACGGGCTGCCGAAGGTGATCATCGACAACGGCGACCCCTACCAGTTCCAGATCGAGCGCACCGTGGCCGACACGGTGCGGTATCTGCGCATCCCCGGCCTCGACCACGCCATCTGCTACCAGTCGCGCGCCACGCCGCAGGAATGGATCGGCCCCTCCACCGAGGAGGAGATCGAACGCGCCGGCCGCGACAAAGTGGCGGTGCTGGTGGTGCCGATCGCCTTCGTCTCGGAGCATACCGAGACGCTGGTGGAGCTCGACATCGAGTACAAGGAATTTGCCCGCGAGGCCGGGGTGGAATATTATTTCCGCGCCCCTACCCCGAACGCGGATACCGGTTTTATCGCCGCCCTGGCGGCCCTGGTGCGGCGGATGCATGAATTCGGGCCCGGCACCTGCAGCCATCAGGGCGGCCGGACCTGCCCGGCGCCGCACACCGATTGTCCGTTCGCCCGCGCCGATCCGCGCGAGCGGGTGCGGTCACGCTGGGCGCGCACAACCTGATGAACCCCACCTTATGAGCCATCGGCGCGCCGATCTGCGGTTGGTGATTTTCGACTGCGACGGGGTGCTCGTCGACAGCGAGCCGGTCAGCAACCGGGTGGTTGCGGCCGAACTGACCGCGCTCGGCTGGGCGATGACCCAGGACGAGGCGGAGCGCCGCTTCCTCGGCATGACGATTACCGACATGGTGCCGGTGATCGAGCGCCGGCTTGGCCGGACGGTGGCACCGGGCTGGCAGCTTGCGCTGTCGCAGCACCTGGTGGCGACCCTCGCGCGGGAAGCGGAGCCGGTGGCGGGCGCCCTGGAGGCACTGGCCTGGGTGTCGGCGCTCGGCCTGCCGTGGCGGGTGGCGTCGAATTCCTCGCATGCGGAGATGGCCGCCAAATTCGCCCGCATCGGCATTCTGTCCCTGGTTGCCGGCCGGGTGCACAGCCACAGCGATGTGCCCCGTGGCAAGCCGGCGCCGGATCTGTTCCTCGCCGCCGCCTCGGCCGAAGGGGTCACGCCGGGAGAATGCCTGGTGATCGAGGACAGCCCGCCCGGGGTGCGCGCGGCAGTGTCGGCCGGCATGGACTGCCTGGGCTACGCACCCCATTCCGACGGCGCCGCGCTGCGCGCACTCGGCGCCGTCCCGTTCCATTCGATGTTTGACGTGCCGGCGCTCATCGCCGCGGCACTGCGGAGGGCAGCATGACCATCGACGCACTGGCCTATGCCTACCTGTGGCTCAAGGCGCTCCACGTCATCAGCCTGATCGCCTGGATGGCCGGGCTGTTCTATCTGCCGCGGCTGTATGTTTATCACACCATGATCCAGCCCGGCACGCCGGAGAGCGAGCGCTTCAAGGTGATGGAGCGCCGCCTGCTCAAGGCGATCATGAACCCGGCCATGATCGCCACCTGGACCTTCGGCATCCTGCTGGTGCTGACCCCGGGGGTGATCGACTGGCGCCAGGGCTGGTGGCACACCAAGCTGTTCTGCGTGCTCGGTATGACAGTGTATCACCAGGGCCTGGCCGTCTGGCGGCGTGGCTTCCTCGAGGACCGCAACCGCCTGTCCGAGCGGTTTTTCCGGATCGCCAACGAGGTGCCGACGCTGCTGATGATTATCATCGTCATCATGGTGATCGTGAAGCCGTTCTGACCGATGCCGCCGCGGCGGCCCCCCGCGCGGCGAGGTGGGTGGCGCGGCGGCCGGTACGGATTTTCCTGCACGTCAGGGTTGACGCGACGCAATGGGGCACCTAGCTTGACCTCCCAGGTGCGGACGCTGCGTCGCTGGCGATTCCACCATCCGCAACTACCCCTCCTTCTGGACAGGGCTGGCGTTTCCCCGAACACCCGGTTCGGGCGAATCCGGCAGGCGAGCATCCGGCCACGCAGCGCGGCCCCGCCGATGCTCCTGTCCTCCCTTCCCGCACGACCGAACATCAGGCGTTCCCGATGCACCTTGCCGACCTGAAAAAAATGCCGCCGGCGGAACTGCTGAGCAAGGCAGAATCCCTGCAGATCGAGAACGCGTCGTCGCTGCGCAAGCAGGACATGATGTTCGCGATCCTCAAAAGCCTGGCCGATAACGAAACGGCGATCTATGGTGAGGGCACGCTCGAGATTCTGCCGGACGGGTTCGGCTTTCTGCGCAGCGCCGATTCCAACTACCTGCCCGGGCCGGACGACATCTACATCAGCCCGGCCCAGGTGCGCCGCTTCGCGCTGCGCACCGGCGACACGGTGGAAGGCTCGATCCGCGCGCCCAAGGACGGCGAGCGCTACTTCGCCATGCTCAAGGTCAACACCATCAATTTCCAGCCGCCCGACGCGGTGAAGCACCGGATCAATTTCGACAATCTCACCCCGCTCTATCCCGATCGCCGTCTCAAGATGGAGATGGAGAATTTTCAGTCGGTGGCGAAGGGGCCGACCAAGGACCTGACCCCGCGCGTGATCGACCTGATCGCGCCGATCGGCATGGGCCAGCGCGCCCTGATCGTGGCGCCGCCGCGCACCGGCAAAACGGTGATGCTGCAGAACATCGCCACCGCCATCAGCCACAACCACCCGGACGTGTTCCTGATGGTGCTGCTGATCGACGAGCGGCCCGAGGAAGTCACCGACATGTCGCGCACGGTGAAGGGCGAGGTGGTGGCCAGCACCTTCGACGAGCCGGCAACCCGCCACGTGCAGGTGACCGAAATGGTGCTCGAGAAGGCCAAGCGGCTGGTCGAGCACAAACGCGACGTGGTCATCCTGCTCGACAGCATCACCCGGCTGGCACGCGCCTACAACACCGTGGTGCCCTCCTCGGGCAAGGTGCTGACCGGCGGCGTGGACGCCAACGCGTTGCAGCGGCCGAAGCGTTTCTTCGGCGCGGCCCGCAACATCGAGGAAGGTGGCTCGCTGACCATCATCTCCACCGCCCTGATCGACACCGGCAGCCGCATGGACGAGGTGATCTTCGAGGAGTTCAAGGGCACCGGCAATTCCGAGATCATCCTGGACCGCAAGCTCTCGGACAAGCGGACCTTCCCGGCGATCGACATCACGAAAAGCGGCACCCGCAAGGAAGAGCTGCTGGTGGACCGCGGCACGCTGTCCAAGATGTGGGTGCTGCGGCGTATCCTGAACCCGATGGGGACCATGGATGCGATGGATTTCCTGTTGGACAAGCTGAAATACAGCAAGACCAATCAGGACTTCTTCGACGCGATGAATACCTGACCCGGGCCATCTGCCTCTTCCCCCTCCCATTCTGGGAGGGGGAAAAATATCTTGTCAGTCCACGCCGAAGTCGAAATAGCTGTCCAGTCCGTTGGCAAAGAAGCCCGCGACGCGCACTTGGCTGTTGTAAAGCACCAAGGCATATTCTCCCGCAGCAAGCGGGTTGGCCACGGCGATCCGGTAGATTGTGTAGCCTGGCGGTGCGCGGGACTGGTCGGGCAACCGGGCGGAGGTTGTCGCCACCACCCGATCCCGATGAATGCCGCTTGAATAGCTCATATATCCGCCGCCCACGAGCACTTCCCGGGTGCCATTGTTTCGGACGGCGAAGTTGGCGAGGGTGAAATAACTCTCGGCCTGTGCGTTGCTCGGCACAGCCAGCAGGAACTCGGGCTGGCGGCTGCGCAGGCGCAGCGTCGCGCGCGTTCCGCCGAGCACAGCGTACTGTGCGAACCCACCGAATCCCATGGCGCGCGCGGCCATGCGCATTTGCGGCGTCAGGTAGCGCATGGGCTCCTGCTGCCCGGCATCGCTCAGAATCACTTCTTCGGGGTTGAGGGCGCCATGCAGGGCCGGAGTTGCGCGGCCGGCAGGGGTCGGCGCGCGGTACGCCGTCGTCTCGACCATGGCGGAAATGATCGCGTCAGACACGCCGGCTTGCCGCAGCCGGATCAGTTCGCTTGCCGAGGTGTTGAACGCTGTCTGACCGCTCCGGATGACGGTGAGGATCGTGCCATCGGCCATGTTGGAGCGGACAAGGCCGATGATGTCCTGATTTGTCAGGGGCTTGGAATCCTGGGAGCGGGCCGGCGCGGCAGCAAACGCAAACAGCAGGAACAGGATGCAGAGCAGGCGGACCATTGATATCTCCGGGCTATGCCCGGCGTCGCCCGGGTTGCGGAAGGGTCTGTGCTGACGCTATTCCGTCCACAAGTTGGTTGCAAGGACGCCCTATAATCCGCCTCGAACGGATCAGCTTGCGGATATCAAGATATCCTTATACACGCGCGGCTGACATCAGGAGCTCCACCATGCCCGACAATGCTGACTACAAGGTCAAGGACATCTCCCTCGCCGAATGGGGCGCCAAGGAAATTTCCATGGCCGAGGACGAAATGCCCGGGCTGATGGCGATCCGTGCCGAATACGGCGATTCCCGGCCGTTGGCCGGCGCCCGCATCGCCGGCTGCCTGCACATGACCATCCAGACCGCGGTGCTGATCCAGACGCTGGAGCATCTGGGCGCCACCGTGCGCTGGTCGTCGTGCAACATCTTCTCGACCCAGGACCATGCCGCCGCGGCGGTCGCCGCGGCCGGAACCCCGGTGTTCGCCTGGAAGGGCATGAACGAGGAGGAGTTCTGGTGGTGCATCGAACAGACCGTGCGCGGTCCCGACGGCTGGGCCCCGAACTTGATCCTCGATGACGGCGGCGATCTGACCCTGCTGCTGCACAATAAGTACCCCAAGATGCTGGCCGAGGTGCGCGGCATCAGCGAGGAGACCACCACCGGCGTGCACCGCCTGTGGGAAATGGCCCGCGCCGGCACCCTCCTGGTGCCCGCCATCAACGTCAACGACAGCGTGACCAAATCCAAGTTCGACAATCTGTACGGCTGCCGCGAGAGCCTGGTGGACGCGATCCGCCGCGGCACCGACGTGATGATGGCCGGCAAGGTGGCGGTGGTGAACGGCTTCGGCGACGTGGGCAAGGGCTCGGCCGCCAGCCTGCGCCAGGCCGGCTGCCGGGTGAAGGTAACCGAGGTCGATCCAATCTGCGCCCTGCAGGCGGCGATGGAGGGCTACGAGGTCACCACCATGGACGACGCGGCGCCGGCGGCTGACATTTTTGTTACCGCCACCGGCAATGTGGACGTCATCACCATCGAGCATATGCGGCGCATGAAGCATCGCGCCATCGTGTGCAACATCGGCCATTTCGACAGCGAGATTCAGATCGCCGCGCTGCGCAACTACAAATGGGACAACGTCAAGCCGCAGGTGGACGAGGTCGAGTTCCCGGACGGCAAGCGGCTGATCGTGCTGTCCGAGGGCCGGTTGGTGAACCTGGGCAATGCCACCGGCCATCCGAGCTTCGTCATGAGCGCGAGCTTCAGCAACCAGGTGCTGGCGCAGCTTGAGCTGTGGACGGCGCCGGCCGACCGGTACCAGCGGCAGGTCTACACGCTGCCCAAGCACCTCGACGAGAAGGTGGCGGCGCTGCATCTGGCCAAGGTTGGCGCCAAGCTGACGACGCTGTCACCAAAGCAGGCCGATTATATCGGCGTGGCGCAAAGCGGCCCGTTCAAGCACGACCTCTATCGCTACTGATACCTGATGTTCCGTTCGCGACGGTGGGTCCGCCCCCGTCGCGAACGGAGCACGCTCGGGCGGTGGTTATGGCCGGCAGACTCCGGCCGGCGCGCCCGTGCCGCGGCGGCTGCGGTCACTCTGGTCCGCTGTTTCGGCAGAGTCACATGCCTGTGATGTAACAGAGGCATCATCGGTTTGCAGGGCGAAGCTTTCCTCACATGCTATAAGAGGTGCACTTCGCGGAACACCAGGGACGCCCAACCTGGTGTCGGAGTTGTCCGCGCGCGCTGACCTCTGGGGGGATTCCAGATATGACTGACGTGATGACCCGGACGCACCCGTTCGCTTCCGACAGACCGCTCACGCTCGCCGTGGCGCGCGCCCTGTCGACCATGCGCGACGAGGCGTCCGCGTCCGACCTGCTGTTTCTCGAGCGCTGGGAGATCAGCCCGATTCCCGGCACCGCGGCGGCCCTGCGCGTGGGTCAGTTGCGCCGGGCCAACCCGACGCTTGCTGCGGAAATCCGGGCGGAGCTTGCTTCTCGGCGCCGGTAGCCACATCCAGGCAATTTGCCCTGGGATACTGCGGTATCCACCTAGGGGGCGATTCATTGGAACCCAATCACTATATAGTGTTTTGGGAGCAGCGGACGTGAGGAAGTGTTTCAGTCCGCCGTCCGCTGCTGATTGCCTCCGTCCCGTTCCGATGGCAGATAGCGCCATCCGAGCAGGAGGGAACTGATGGCGGTCAACAAGGTATATCCCGACGCGGCCGCGGCTCTGGCCGGGCTGTTGCGTGAGGGCATGACCATCATGTCCGGCGGCTTCGGCCTCTGCGGCATTCCCTCGGTGCTGATCGAGGCGGTCAAGGCGTCCGGCGTGAAGGACCTCACGGTCATCAGCAACAATTGCGGCGTGGACGATGCCGGGCTCGGCCTGCTGCTGCAGACCCGCCAGATCCGCAAGATGATCAGCTCCTATGTCGGCGAGAACGCGACCTTCGCCCGCCAGTACCTGGCCGGCGAGCTGGAGATCGAGTTCAACCCGCAGGGCACGCTGGCCGAGCGCATCCGCGCCGGCGGCGCCGGCATCCCGGCCTTCTACACTCGCACCGGCGTCGGCACCCAGATTGCCGAGGGCAAGGAGGTGCGCGAGTTCGACGGCAAGAAATACGTGCTGGAGCGCGGCCTGGTCGCCGATGTCGCCCTCGTGCATGCCTGGAAGGCCGATACCGAGGGCAACCTGGTGTTCCGCAAAACCGCGCGCAACTTCAACCCGATCATGGCCACCGCGGCGCGGGTGACGGTCGCCGAGGTCGAAATCCTGGTCGAGCCGGGCGAGATCGACGCCGACCTCATCCACACGCCCGGGGTGTTCGTCAAGCGCCTGGTGCCGCTGCTGCAGGTGCACAAGCGGATCGAGCAGCGCACCGTGCGCAAATGGCCGGCAGCTTAGGGGGGAACGGACATGGCCTGGACACGCGACGAAATGGCAGCCCGCGCCGCGCGCGAGCTGGAGGACGGGTTCTACGTCAATCTCGGCATCGGCATTCCCACGCTGGTGGCGAACTTCATCCCCGAGGGCATGGAAATCCAGCTGCAAAGCGAGAACGGCATGCTGGGCATGGGTCCGTTTCCCTTCGAGGGGGAGGAGGACGCCGACCTCATCAATGCCGGCAAGCAGACCGTCACCCAGTTACCCACCACCAGCTTCTTCGACAGCGCGGCCAGCTTCGCCATGGTGCGCGGAGGGCATATCGACCTGACCATCCTCGGCGCGCTGCAGGTGGCCGAGAACGGCGACCTCGCCAACTGGATGATCCCGGGCAAGATGGTGAAGGGCATGGGCGGCGCCATGGACCTGGTGGCCGGGGTGCGGCGGGTGGTGGTGCTGATGGAGCACACCGCCGGCGGCAAGCCCAAGCTGCTGAAGCGGTGCACCCTGCCGCTGACCGGCGCCGGCGTGGTTGACAAGGTGATCAGCGAACTCGGCGTGTTCGACATCACGCCGCAGGGCGTGATGCTGGTGGATATCGCGCCGGGGGTGACGGTCGAGGAAATCCGCCAGAAGACCGAGGCCGCCTTCACGGTCGATCCGGCGTTGCAACTCGCCGCCTGACCCGATCCGGTCAGGCTGGAGGGGGCCAGACGGGCGGCCGGTCATGCGTGACCGTCGCCCAGGCCGGATCGTCGGTCAGTACGCCGCCGATGGCCGCCAGCCCGGCAAGGCAGGCATCGGCGGGGTCGCCGGTCCAGTGCACCCGGTCATCCGGCCGCACACCCGTGCCCAGCAGCCAGCCGGCCGCCGAATCGGCCAGGGTCGGGTCGATGCTCGCGAAGGCGGAGAACGCCGCGCGGAAGCCGCCGGGGTCGCGGCTCGCCCAGGCGCGCAGCGCGTGGGGACCCTCAAGCAGGATGCTGCGCACGGCGGCGAGCCATTCCAGCAACACGGCTTCGGCGCCGACTGAAGCTGCCTCATCTGCCGGACGCCATGGCGGTGGAAACATGTCAAACCTGTGATTCGGGGCCTTGATTGTCTCGCTGACCCGCGTCTATATGCCGCCCTCCGCGCCCGGGACCCAACCCCGGGACACGACGTGCCTGTGGGGCCATAGCTCAGTTGGGAGAGCGCCTGAATGGCATTCAGGAGGTCGTCGGTTCGATCCCGATTGGCTCCACCACTTCCCGGTAGATTTCGTGTCCGTGGTTGTTGGTGACGGGGCGAAGTGCTGCTCCGGCCCCACCAGCCAGATCAACCGGAAAAGGTTGCGCTTTGGTGTCCCGCTGAAGCTGGCGGCAGCAGGCGTGGATCGGCCGTTTCAAGCTGATAGGCCGGCAGAACCTGCTCCAGCAGCGCATCGGCCGCGTCGGGGCCTTCGAGAATCTCCACCAGCCTGACCTTGTCGGCAAGGCACAGCTTGCTGTCCGCCTGGTTCGCCCAGACGGCGGTGGAGGTGTTGTGCAGCAACGCGTCGTAGAACGCGCCGCCGCCAAACCGGCGTGCCGCGTTCTCCAGCTGTCGCAGACTGCGGGCGGTGTTCTCCAGCTCGGCGACCTGCTGCGGCGGCGGGTTGCGTTGCATCGACCGCAACTTCGCGGCCACGCCGTTCTCCAATCCGCTGACGAAGCGCGGCCGGCAACTCTGCTCCACCCGTTCGCGGATTGCGGCCAGACGTGAGCGGCGCTCCTTCGGGCCGGTCTCGTCCAGCGCATCGAGCAGCATGGCGATGCGTCGCACCTCGGTTGCCGATTCGTCCAGGCTGCCGGCGCGGATCAGGGCCTCCGTGCCGTCCGCTGATTCGAGCTTGGCGAGCAGGACCGCCGTCGCCTGCCCGGTAGCGAGGCGCATTTGGACGGTGCCATCGTGTCCGGCCCCGCCGGTGCTGCGGGGCAGCAGATCGGCGGCCTGGGGCAGCCAGGCGAGCAACACCGCAACCGCCATCGCCAGCGCCTCGCTGCCCGATCGGGCGACCTGGGCCAGGATCGCCTGGACCGGCTCGGCTTGCAGCGTCACGCCGATTTCCGCTTCGGCGCGCAGGCGGCGCAGCGGCACCGCCGCCAGCAGAACCGCGCCGGCGGCGGTCGCGATCCCGGCGGCGACGGCAGGTGGGAGTCCGGTTGCGGGCCAGCCGGCCAGCTTCGGGTTGGCTGCCAGGATCGCGCCGGCGGCTGGCCAGAGCATTTCGCCCACTTCGGCGATGATCCCCTTGTCCGCCATCGAACGTCCCGCGCAAGCGGCGTCGAGCGTTTTGGACGCCGGTCCGAGGGCGGCCCGTACCGCCTCGGCAAGCGGTGCGAGAGTGGTACGGGGCACCGTCGCGCTGCCTGGCCGCCAGTCCGGCGCCGGGACGATCACCGGGTCCAACGGCAGGAACAACAGCCTGGTGAAACGCAGGGGCCGCGCCGGCCGCAGCTCGGCCAGCCGCGGCCGCAGCGGGGCGATGACGCCGTCCGCCGCGCCACGCTCGGCCAGGGAGTCCACCATGGCCACTGCGCGCATGATCTGCTCATTGCGCGCGGCGGCCAGGCTGCGGCTGAGCTTGCGGACATCCTGCGGCGGCGGTCCGGGCGGTCGGGCCTGCTCCATCGGCCGGTTCCTTCTGCCTGGCGTTTCAGGGGGCCAAAACGCGCAGACGTTCGTTGCGCGCAATGAGGGTGAACACGGCGCTGCCGGTCCGCCAGTCTTTGTTGAGCAACACCTTGCGCCGGAAAGCAGCGATTTTCCCTGGATCAACGGCGACGCCGATCCATGCCGCGGTCTCCTGCGGCAGGATCGGCACAAGTTGCGCCATTTCCACCAGGGCGGTGAGACGGTCTTCCGGGTTGGTCGCGTCGTCCCACAGGGCGCAAATCTGGTCCCACCCATCCAGCAGCCAGTCTGGTCGGCCTGCGACGCGGGCAACCTTCTCCGGTGCCGCGTTCCAGTCGCGCAGCAGGCCGATGACGTCGGTGGTCAGGGCGCGCGCCTCGGCCAGAGTTGTCTCGGCGCAGGCCAGCGTCAGGCCGGCGGCGGCAACGACCATTTCGGCGCACAGGCTGCCGTTGTGCTCGCTGCCCTGGCAATGCAGGGTGTCGACCGCGTCCAGAACCCGGCGAAGGGTACGGATCTGGAGGGGGACACGACACGTCTCAGCCTCGCCCGGCAAGCCAGTGCCGGCGAGCAACTCGGCCAGGATATTCAGGTCGGCGGCGACCGTGTCGGATGGAATGCCGAGGCGGGCGGCGGCCCTCACCACGCCCGCCTTGGCGCGTTGTTCGAGGTCCATCGTCCGTCCGCCCGGCGGGCCGACCGGCTCGGCCGGGCCGGAGGCGGTCTGCTCGATCAAGGCCATCAACAATAGAAAATTCGTTCTGAGCCGGGCGCGCCGGTCGGCATCGGTTGCTGCGAGCGCGGCCTGCCGGGCCTCGGGACCAGCCAGCCCTTCAGCGGCGACCTGGCGCGCCACGGCACGGATCAACGACGGGGCGATGCTTGCCAGTGCCGCGGCCTTTTTCGTCAGCCGCCGGTCGTGCACGGTGGGCTGGCAGAGTGCGCCCAGATCGCTCCACGGGAGGATATACACCCCGCGTCCACCGCTTGGGTTCGGCACCACCAGGTCAGTGCCGCCGCGCTCGCCTGGACGAGCGCGGGTTCCCGCCAGCAGTGGTGTGGTGAACGGCACGGCGACCCCGCGTTCCAGGAAGGTCGTCGGGTGATAGGATTGGACCAGCGGCAGGGTGGGCGCGGTCATGCGGCCACGATGATTACGGTCAATAGATGAACGAAGCTTTTCGGCCGCGCGCGCTGCGATGCACCGGGCGCAAGCGCGTGCCTTGACGGTGGCGACGACGCGCGCGAACAGCCGGCGCACTTCGATCGCCGCGGACAGCTCGCCCTCACGAACCTGTTACCGGATACCAGACTAATTTAGTCAGGCTTTGATCCCTTGACGGATCGCCACCCTTCCATATCTGCACTTATGCAAGCAACCAATGGGGGCTAAACCGATGGAACAAGCAATCACCTTCAATGCACCTCTGCTACTTCCCGTGATGACGTTCGGCATTGCCTATCTTCTTCTCCTGCGCAGCGGCCTTTCGAAAGCGCGCGCAAAGGCTTCTTAGTCCACGAGTTGGTGTAGAAACTTGAGGTTATCTGCGGGAGAACTGTCCAGGTTCTCCCGCAAAAACCGTTCAAGGCGCGGTCCGCTGCCACGCCGCCATTTCCCGGTAGGGTTTGTCCACCCGGGACGCTAGGCTGCCCGTCCACCGGAACGGGATATTTCCGCCATGTCGCACGCCATCCGGCTTGCCGTTGTCCTGGCTGCGCTGGTCGCCTCCCCGCCGGTCCGCGCCGATGCCACCGCCGACGCGGCGGCCTCGCTGCAGGCGCAGATTCGTGCCTGGGTGGCCGGGCTGGCCGGTCCCACCGTCGATCTGGGCGGGCATGGCGTGCAGGTGACCCCGGCGGGCGATGCGTTCCGGTTCGCGCTGCCGGTGGCGGGTGCGCTCGGGGGCACGGGCTGGCTGCTCACCGGCGATCCGGTCACCGCGGTGGCCAAGCCGCTGGACGGCGGAAGCTGGGCGATCCAGTCGCTGCGCCTGCCCACGCCGTTGCGCGCCGACCGGGCTGCCACGCCGGGCGCCAGCGCGGGCAGCTGGGTGCTGACGCTGGCCGACCAGACTATCAGCGGCGTGTTCGATCCCAGCCTGGCCGCCGGCTCCGGCTTCACGGCGGTGCTGCGCGGCTATGATTCGCGCGCCCGGAGCGGGGACGGCACGCAGACCATCCATCTCGACCGGTTCAGCTGGCATGGCGGTTGGGAGCCCACCGGCGAGGGGCGCGCCACCGTTGCGGGCGAGGGGCAGGGCGAGCATCTCAGCATCGTCACCGACAGCCAGGACGGGTCCGGCCGGGCCATCGTTGCCGCCGACCGGATTCGCGGCGGCGGGCGGGTCGAGCGCGTTGCCTTCGACCGCCTCGCCGCCGCGGTGCGCGGCCTTACCGGCCTGATGCCGGCGGCTGGCGATGCGCGCGGGCCGGACGCCATCGCGGCGGACGACCGGGCGCGGCTGCGCAATCTGGTGCTTATCCTGCGCGACCTGCTTGGTGGCGCGCAGGAGGAGACCACGCTGGAGCACGTGCGCCTCGACATCGGCGGTCAGCGCGGCTCGCTTGCCAGCCTCACCATCGGCGGCCGGGCCGCCGCGGCCGATGGCATGCTGGACGTGTCGTTGCGGCTGTCCATGGAGGGCATCGATTCGCCGCTGTTTCCGCAGGGTCCGCTGCGCGACTACCTGCCGCGCCGCATCGCGCTGACGCCGCATTTGTCCGGCATTCCGGCCGATGCGCTGCTGTCGCTGCTGTTGCGCGGGCTCGACGGCGGCGAGCCGGAGATGCTGCAGGCCGAGGCGCTGGGGCTGATCGCCAAGGCGCCGGTGAAGGCCGGGCTGGAGGATCTGGTGCTGGATTTCGGCCCGGCGGTGCTGAAGGCGAGCGGGACCGTGACGGTTGCCGCGCCGGACGACATCGCCGGCGCCGCCCGCATTGTCGCCACCGGCCTGGACGCGCTGATCCGCCGCGCTGTCACCGTGCCCGAACTGCAAGCCGCGACGCCGTTTCTTCTGCTGCTCAAGGGCGTGGGCGAGCAGGCGGGCGATGTCACCACTTGGAACGTGACGTACGCCCAGGGCCGCGCTGAGGTGAACGGAACCGACCTCAGCGCGCTGCTCGGGCCGCCGGTGCCGGAGCGACCGCGCGGACACAGGCCGTAACGGGCGGACCATCGCCGGCGCGGCGAGTGAAGGAAGGCCAGGGGCCTCTCGGCCCTTGGCGGGTCCGGGCAGAGCCCTGGCCTTCCTTCACCCAATTACCCTATGATTGACCGGCCGGATCGTTCCGTCTAGAGCACCGTACGTTTCGAGGATGCGTTATCGCGGCAGCCTCAAACGGGAATGGACGGGTGGTGTGCCCGGAGAAAAGTGGTTTGTACCCGGAACTTTCCTGGCTGCCCGAACGGCCGGCCGCATGGACCGAAGCGCTGACGGCCCTGCCGGTTGACGGAGGCACCGCGAAGCCGCCCGCGGCGCCAGCCGAAACCTGGGCGCACCTGATCGCTCTCGCCAACCACCGGCTCGACGGCCTGGCTACCGTGCGGCTCGACCGGCGGCTGCAGCGGCTGTTCGGCGCCGAGCCGCCGCCGGGCCTTGCCACCAGGCCTGTGCGGCTCGCGGTGCTTGCTTCCTCGACCGTCGCACATCTGCTGCCGGCAATCCGGGTCGCGGCGCTGCGCCGCAATATCTGGATGGCGACCTATGTCGGCGAATACGGGCAGTACGCCCAGGAATTGCTTGACCCGGAATCGGGCCTGCACCGGTTTCAGCCGACCGCGGTGCTGTTCGCGATCGATGCGCACCACCTTCTCGGTGGCTTCGACATCGCCGACCGGCCCGATGTCGCGGCGCGGCGCCTGCATGAGGTGGTTGACGGCCTCGCCCGGCACTGGGCAACGGCGCGCGCGGCCTTTCGCTGCGCCGTGCTGCAGCAGACCGTGCCGTGTGTCTTCCCCGCGCTGTTCGGCAACAATGAGCATCGCCTGCCCGGCGCCGCCGGACTCACCGCGGTGCTGAACGAGCGCCTGCGGGCCCGCGCCGATAGCGAAGGGGCCGACATCGTGGCGCTTGACGCGCAGCTGTTGCAGGACGGGCTGCGCGCCTGGCATGACCCGGTTCTGTGGCACCGCGCCAAGCAGGAGGTGCATCCCGCCGCCGCGCCGATGTATGGCGAGCTGGTCTCCCGGCTGCTCGCGGCCCAGCAGGGCCGCGCGTTCAAGTGTCTGGTGCTCGACCTCGACAACACGCTGTGGGGCGGCGTGGTCGGCGATGACGGCCCGGGCGGCATCGTGCTCGGCCCGGGCAGCGCGCTCGGCGAAGCCTATGCCGCGTTTCAGCGTTATGCGCGCGACCTGTCGCGGCGCGGGGTGATCCTCGCCGTCTGCTCGAAGAACGATCAGGCGAACGCGCTCGAACCGTTCGACACGCACCCCGAAATGGTGCTGCGGCGCGCCGATATCACCTGTTTCGTCGCCAACTGGACCGACAAGGCCGCGAACATCCGCCAGATCGCCGACCGGCTGAACATCGGGCTCGACGCGCTGGTATTCGCCGATGACAACCCGTTCGAGCGCAACGCCGTCCGCCGCGAGTTGCCAATGGTGGCGGTGCCGGAATTGCCGGCCGACCCCGCGCTGTACGCCCAATGCATCGCGGCGGCGGGCTATTTCGAGGCTCTCCAGCTGACCGGGGAGGATCTGGAGCGCACGCAGAACTACCAGGCCAACCGGCAACGCGCGGCGTCGCGCGGCGCGGCGACCGACCTCGAGGGCTATCTGCGCAGCCTGGACATGGAGCTGCGCTGGCGCCGTTTCGACCCGCTGGGCCAGCCGCGTATCGTGCAGCTTGTCAACAAGACGAACCAGTTCAACCTGACCACACGCCGCACCTGCGATGAGGAGGTGGCGGCGCTGATCGCCGACCCGCGCGCCCTGACCTTGCAGATCCGCCTGCTCGACCGGTTCGGCGACAATGGCATGATCGCGGTCGCCGTCGGACACTTCCAGGCGCCGGACGACCGGGACATGCTCATCGAGACCTGGCTGATGAGTTGCCGCGTGCTCGGCCGGCAGGTGGAGGAGGCGACACTCAACCTGCTCGCGGCCGAAGCACGGCGTCTCGGCGCGGTGCGGCTGATCGGCGAATACCGCCCGAGCGGCAGGAACGGCATGGTGTGCGCGCATTACCCGAAACTCGGCTTCGCAAAGCTGGCGGAGACGCCGGACGGGGTGACACGCTGGGGTCTGCCGCTCGACGCCACCGCGCCGAAACCAACTTTCATCCGCATCACCGAAGGTTGAAACGACATGGACCGCATGCAGGCGCTGAACCAGCTCTCCGGCATTATGCGCGAGGTGCTGGACGATCCTTCCGTTACGCTCACGCCGGCTACCACCGCCGGTGACGTTGAAGGCTGGGACTCGATGACGAACATCAGCTTTCTCGTCGAGGTGGAACGAAGGTTTGGCGTGAAGTTCAGGACTGCCGAGATCGAGGAAATGCGCAACGTCGGCGACATGCTGGACATGATCGCCAGCAAAAAATCGGCCTGAAATCGCATGGTCCGGTACCGACGCGATGCTGTTTAATTCTTACCAGTTTATCCTGCTGTTCGTCCCGGCCGTGGTTGGCGTGTACTACGCGCTCGGGCCGGCGCGCCGGCAGGCCGCGTCGTTCTGGTTGATCCTTGCGTCGTTGTTTTTCTATGCATGGTGGCGCCCGTTCAATGTCCTGCTGATCGCACCCTCGATCGGCGTCAATTACGGCATTGTCACCCTGTTGCTGCGTCTCGGCGATCGGCGGCCGGCGCTGTCGCGTGCGGCGTTCTGGGGCGGCATCGCGTTCAACCTCGCCTTCCTTGGCTATTTCAAGTACAGCAATTTCTTCCTCACGGTTACAAATGACATCGTGGGCACGTCCTTCGTGCTCGGTACCATTATCCTGCCGCTCGGCATCTCGTTCATCACCTTCCAGAAAATCGCATTGCTGGTGGATGTGCGCGCCGGCCGGGTCATGCGCGTGAGCCTGCCGGACTATGCGCTGTTCGTGCTGTTTTTCCCGCAGCTTATTGCCGGGCCGATTGTGCATTTTCGCGAACTGATGCCGCAATTCGCGGCATCGGATGGCCGGGCGCGGTGGGATGATTTCGCCGTCGGCCTGACGCTGTTCTTCACCGGCCTGTTCAAGAAGGTGATCTTCGCCGATCCGGTGGCGGCGCTGATCTCGCCGATCTGGGCGCAGGTCGCCGCCGGTGGGCATCCGGCGCTGCTGCAGGCCTGGGCGGCGGCGCTCGGCTTCATGTTGCAGCTCTACTTCGATTTCTCAGGCTATTCCGATATGGCTATCGGCACCGCCCGGCTGTTCGGGGTCAAACTGCCCTTCAACTTCAACTCCCCGCTCAAGGCGACCAACATCATCGATTTCTGGTCGCGCTGGCACGTCACGCTCACCCGGTTCCTGACCGCGTACATCTTCACCCCGCTGACCGTGGCTTTGACCCGCAAACGGGCCGAACGAGGACTGCCGGTCATTGCCGGCCGGCGCACCACGTTCCCCGCCTTTTTCGTGGTGCTCGCCTATCCGACCATGACGACGATGGTGCTGGCGGGGGTCTGGCACGGCGCCGGCTACCAGTTCCTGGTGTTCGGCGCGCTGCACGGCGTGGCGCTGGTGGTCAACCATGCCTGGCGGCTGCGCCGGCCGCACTGGTGGCCGACCACCGGCGCGGCGGCGCTGCCGGCCGCGTTCAGCGGCTGGGTGCTGACGTTTCTGTTCGTCGTCGTCGCCGAGGTGTTCTTCCGCGCGGCGTCTGTGGGGGCCGGGCTCGGTCTGCTGCAAGGCATGACCGGCGCGAATGGGGTGACACTGCCGATGGCGCTGTTCTCGCATGCGGGTCCGCTGCTGGCCCGGATCGGCCTGCCCGCGACCGGCGTGTGGGAAAGCGGCCTCGAATTCGTCGAGGTCTGGAGCTGCATCCTGGCCGGGCTGTTCGTCGTCCTGGCGCTGCCGAACAGCCTCGAGATGCTGGCTGAGCACGAGCCGGCGCTCGGTTTCAAGGTGCGCCCGGCCGGACACACACGCCTGCTGCGTGCGCTGAGCTGGTCGCCCTCGCCCGTCTGGGCGGTTGGCCTCTCGACCGTGACGGCCTTGGGCCTGCTGTCGCTGGGGCGGCTCAGCGATTTTTTGTACTGGCATTTCTGATGACCGCATCCAACGACCCGGCCGCCGCCGCGCCCGGGCGGCCAACCGCACCGGCGGTGACCACAAAGGGCCGCCGCTTTTGCCAGGTCTGGCTTGCCGCGTTGCTGGCGGTGGTCGCCCTGGTGGGGGCGATCAATGCGCTGATCGATCCCTATCTGGTGATCGGCGCGCCGCGCATCGCCGGTTTGAATGCGGTCAAGCCCGAGGTGGAGACCCATGGCCAGCTCGCGAAGGACTATGTCATTGCGCGCGTGCACCCGGTCGGTGTGCTGCTGGGCGATTCCAAGGTTGATATCGGCGTTGATCCGGACAGCCCGAACTGGCCCGCGGAGTCCCGGCCGGTCTTCAACTATGGTGTGCCGGGGGAGGCTGTGGTTGGCGTCATCGCCAATCTGCGCCGTGCCATCGCACTCGGCAGCCTGCGCCGTGCCTTGGTGTTGATCGAACTCGAACATTTCATGGCGCCTGCGGAGGCGGACGGCGTTCAGCCACCCGAGCTGGCCATGACACCGCCCTCCGGTCTGCAGGATATCAGGCAGCGGGCGAGTGACCTGTTGCTGGCGACATTGTCGCTCGATGCGTTGCGCGCAAGCATCCTGACCGTCGCGGCGCAGGGCAGGCCGGACACCTGGAACCTCTCGCCCGCCGGGGCAACCGGCGAAGGCGGGTTCCGGGCGATGGTGGCCACCGATGGCACCGCTGCGCTGTTTCTGCAGAAAGACAGCTACCTGGCGCAACGGACAGCGCATCTTGCGGCGGGCCTCAGCGCGCTGCCCGGTGCCGGCCTCAGTCATCTCGATGCGTTGGCGGACATGATCGCGCTGTGCCGGCGAAACAATATTACGCTCGACCTGGCGATTGCGCCCTTTCATGCCGACTACCTGGAAGCCCTCGACCAGGCGGGCCTGTGGCCGCGCTATGAGCAGGCCAAGCAGGAACTGACGCGTCTGGTCGCGGCCGAGGGCGGCGATTCGGTGCGGCTATGGGATTTTCTCGGCTATGACGCCTACTCGACGGAGCCGGTTCCCGGCGCATCCGATCGCGGCGGCAGCACAAACTGGTTCTGGGAACCGAGCCACTTCAAGCGAGTGCTGGGCGAGAAGATTCTGGCGACCATCTATCGTGATGCCGCTGGCTACGGCGTCCGGCTCACTCCTGATACGATCGGCGTGCGCCTGGCAACCGAGGCGCAAGCAAAGGCGGTCTATCAGGCGCGGATCAATGGTTCGCGAGACCGCCTCGCCAACGTGGCGCGCCTGGAGCCGGAGCCTCGTTGACTGCAGCAGGTTTCTGGTCCGGCAATCACCGCTTTGGACCGAATGGTTCCTGCCCTTTGCAGACATGCAAACGGGGGGATTCGCTCTGACGCGCCGCTGTTGACAGCCCGATGACACCGACACACTGTGATCCGCTCCGAGGGGAGCCCCGGCAAGGGGCTGAGATACCGGTATGGCACACTGCCCATGTGCAGTGGGGGGCTGGCGCGGTGACCCTTTGAACCTGATCCGGGTCGCACCGGCGTAGGGACGGGAACCTGTGTGCCACCCCTCCCCCGCCCGGACACCCATACGAAAGAAGGGGGAGTACGCCCGTGACCATTCAACAGAAGCCCGCCGCCGTCACCACCGGCCCCGTTATCGGCAGCCGGAAAATCCACTCGAGTCCGGCCGGCCGTCCCGACATCGTCGTGCCGTTCCGCGACATCGACCTGCATCCGACCGCGAACGAGCAGCCCTTCCGGATCTACGATACCTCCGGCCCCTACACCGATCCCGCCGTGCGCATCGACCTGGAAGCCGGGCTGACCCCGCTGCGCACCCCGTGGCTCGAGCGGCGCGGTTTCGTCGCCATCGCCCCGCGGGCGGTGAAACCCGAGGACAACGGGAACATTGGCGACGACAAGCTGGTGCCCGAATGTCCGGCCCCGCGCACCGTGCTCGCCGGCGCCACCGGGCGGCCGGTCACGCAGCTGGAATTCGCCCGCGCCGGCATCATCACCGACGAAATGATCTACATCGCCCACCGCGAGAACCTCGGCCGGGCGGAGATGGTCGAATGCGCGGAGATGCTGCGCGCCGACGGCGAGGATTTCGGCGCCGCCATCCCGGCCTTCATCACCCCCGATTTCGTCCGCGCCGAAGTGGCCGCCGGCCGCGCCATCATCCCGGCCAACATCAACCACCCGGAACTCGAGCCGGTCATTATCGGCCGCAACTTCCTGGTGAAGATCAACGCCAATATCGGCAATTCCGCGGTCACCTCATCGGCGGCCGACGAGGTGGAAAAACTGGTGTGGGCGATCCGCTGGGGGGCTGACACGGTCATGGACCTGTCCACCGGCCGCAACATCCACAACATCCGCTCCTGGATTCTGCGCAACGCGCCGGTGCCGATCGGCACCGTGCCGATCTACCAGGCGCTGGAGAAAGTCGGCGGCGACCCCGACAAGCTCGACTGGGAGGTGTTCAAGGACACGCTCATCGAGCAGGCCGAGCAGGGGGTGGACTATTTCACCATCCATGCCGGCGTGCGGCTGGCCTATGTGCCGCTGACGGCGAAGCGCGTCACCGGCATCGTCAGTCGCGGCGGCTCGATCATGGCGCGCTGGTGCCTCGCCCACCACCGCGAGAGCTTCCTCTACGAACGCTTTGGCGACATCTGCGACATCATGCGCAAATACGACGTTTCTTTCTCCCTGGGCGACGGCCTGCGGCCCGGCAGCAACGCGGACGCCAACGACCGCGCCCAGTTCGCCGAGCTGGAAACCCTGGGCGAACTCACCAAGCTGGCCTGGGACAAGGGCTGCCAGGTGATGATCGAAGGCCCCGGCCACGTGCCGATGCACAAGATCAAGGTCAATGTGGAAAAGCAGCTGCGCGAGTGCGGCGAGGCGCCGTTCTACACGCTCGGCCCGCTGGTGACCGACATCGCTCCCGGCTACGACCACATCACCTCGGCCATCGGCGCCGCCATGATCGGCTGGTTCGGCACCGCGATGCTTTGCTACGTCACCCCGAAGGAGCATCTCGGCCTGCCCGACCGCGACGACGTGAAGACCGGCGTGATCACCTACCGGATCGCCGCCCATGCCGCCGACCTGGCGAAGGGGCATCCGGCGGCGCGGCTGCATGACGATGCGATCAGCCGGGCGCGCTTCGAGTTCCGCTGGGAGGACCAGTTTAATCTCGGCCTCGACCCCGACACCGCGCGCCGGTTCCACGACGAGACGATGCCGAAGGAGGCGCACAAGGTCGCGCATTTCTGCAGCATGTGCGGCCCCAAATTCTGCGCCATGAAGATCTCCCAGGACATCCGCGCCGATGCCGAGCGGATGGCGGGGATGGAGCAGATGAGTACCGCGTTCCGCGAGCAGGGATCGTCGCTCTATGTGCCGGAAGCGGCGACGGCGGAGGCGAAGCCGAGCGAAGATTGACCCTGTTGCCGCGCGACCCCTCCGCCCACGCCGCGCTGGACGCCATCGGCCAGTTGCCGGACGGCGAAATCGACATTGCCGTCGCGGCCCTCCAGCTTGCCCGGGTGGACGCCCCCGGGGCCGACTGGCAGGCCGCCCGGCAGCATTTGTCGGTGCTGGCGCGCGAGGCGGTCGTGCTCGCCCGCGGCGTGCCGGCGGGCGACCTGCCGACCCGGGCGCGGGTGCTGGCGCTGCTGATTTCGGCCCGGCATGGCTATGCCGGCGACACCGAGGACTACGACAATCTTTCCAACGCCAACCTCATCCACGTCATCGCGCGCCGCCGCGGCCTGCCGGTGGCGCTCGGCATCATCTGGCTGCACGCCGCCCGCGCCGTCGGCTGGGCGGCGCATGGTGTTGATTTTCCCGGCCATTTCCTGCTGGCGCTGGAGGGTGACGGCGGCAAGATCGTGCTCGACGTGTTCGCCGGCGGCACGCCGCTCGACACCGGCGCGCTGCGGCGGCTGCTCCGGTCGGTCGAGGGGGACCAGGCCGAGCTGCGGCCCGGATTGCTGGCGCCGATGTCCTCGCGCGCGGTGTTGCTGCGGCTGCAGGCCAACATCAAGCGCCGCCGCCTCGACGGCGGTGACGTGGCCGGAGCACTCGCCTGCACCGAGGACATGCTGCGCATCGCGCCCAACCGGGCCATGCTGTGGCGCGAGGCGGGGCAGCTCAACCAGCGGCTCGACCGGATCGGGGCGGCGCTGCGCTGCTACGAGGCGTTGCTGGCAAGCCTGCCGCTGGGCGAAACGGCGGCCCGCACGCAGGCGCTCATAGACGCTTTGCGCGCGCGACCGCATTGACCCGCCGCCACGACACCGCGCCCCTGGCCTTCCCTGCGCCCGACAGATAGACGATAGAGGCTGAACGGCCGGTGGAGACAGCAATGGCGCGCACCCTCAACGTCGCGGTCCAGATGGACCCGATCGAGACGATCAACATCGACGGCGATTCCAGCTTCGCCCTGATGCTGGCCGCGCAGAATCGTGGCCACGTGCTGTGGCACTATGAAGTTAAATACCTCACCCTGCGCGAGGGCGTGCTGAAGGAAGGTGTCCATCGCGAGCAGCGGCTGTTCGCCCGCGCCCGGCCGGTCACCGTGCAGCGCGTGCGCAACGACCACTACCGCTTCGGCGAGCCGGTGCTGCTCGACCTCGGCCGGATGGACGTGGTGCTGATGCGCCAGGACCCGCCCTTCGACATGGCCTATATCACCGCCACCCATATGCTGGAGCATATCCACTGCGGCGACGGCACCGGTACGCTGGTGGTGAACAACCCGGTTTCCGTGCGCAACGCGCCGGAGAAGCTGCTGGTGACCCACTTCCCCGACCTGATGCCGCCCACCATGGTAACCTGGGACCCTGACGCCATCCGCGGCTTCCGCGCCACCCACAAGGACATCGTGGTCAAGCCGCTGTTCGGCAACGGCGGCTCTGGCGTGTTCCTGATCCGCCACGACGACCCCAACCTGAACGCGCTGATCGAAATGCATTTCGCCCGCTCGCGCGAGCCGCTGATGGTGCAGCGCTACCTGCCGGAGGTGCGCGAGGGCGACAAGCGCATCATCCTGATCGACGGCGAGCCGGCCGGCGCGATCAACCGCGTGCCGGCCGCCGGGGAGGCCCGCAGCAACATGCATGTCGGCGGGCGGGCCGAGCGGGCGGACCTGACCGTGCGCGACCTCGAAATATGCGCCCGCATCGGCCCGACGCTCAAGGAACAGGGCCTGCTGTTCGTCGGCATCGACGTGATCGGCGACTGGCTGACCGAGATCAACGTCACCTCGCCCACCGGAATCCAGGAGGTAGACCGCTTCAACGGCACCGACCTGGCCAGCCAGGTATGGGATGCGATTGAGACGAAACTGGCGGCCGACCCGGCTTGACGGGGCCCTGGCCAGCCCGCACATCGAAGCCATGAGCACCGATCCTTTCGTTCTTCCCGAGGACCCGACCGCCGCGGAGGCCATCGCCGCGATCGGCGACGATCTGTCCGTGCTCGACGACTGGGAGGACCGCTACCGCTACATCATCGAGCTTGGCCGCAAGCTGCCGCCCTTTCCCGATTCCTGGGCCGACGACGCCCATCGCGTACCGGGCTGCCAGAGCCGGGTGTGGATGGAGGCGGTGCTGCGCGACGGACGGATGTATTACGCCGGCGTGTCGGACGCGGCGATCGTGTCCGGCCTCATCGCCATGCTGCTGCGGGTGTATTCCGGCCGCCCGCCCGCCGAGATCGCGGCCACCGACCCGGTTTTCCTGAAGGAGCTGGGGCTGCTCCAGGCGCTGTCCACCAACCGCGGCAACGGCATTGCGTCGATGGCGCGCAAGGTGCGGGAGGTCGCGGCGCTGCACGCCGCGCCGGTCTGAGCCGGCGCACAACCGGGTTCTCACCCGATTGCCCTGGGTGAGAACCAATCACTTCTCGCCTCCGGCTGCGACGCGATGTTAAAATGTACTGATGACGACCGTGCGCGCCGGACGCCGTCTTGTGCTGGGTGGCCTGATCGCTCCCTTGATGCTCGGGCCGGCGGCGGCGCGGGCTGCCCGCCTGCGAGCCAGCAGGGCGGCCGCGGAGCACGCCGCGCCGTTGCCGCTCATCGTGGTGGACCCCGGCCATGGCGGGCGCGACCCCGGCGCCATCGGCATCACCGGCACGCCGGAGAAAGCCGTCACCCTGGCCGCCGCGGTCGAGCTGAAATGCCAGCTTGAGGCGACACGGCGCTACCGGGTGCTGCTGACCCGCAGCAATGACGAAACGCTCGAGCTGCCCGATCGGGTCGCCTTCGTGCACGCGCATGGCGCCACGCTGCTGATCTCGCTGCACGCCGACTCGGCCGCCAACCGGCGGGCCCGCGGGGCGAGCGTGTATATCCGGTCCGCCCGTTCCCCGGTGCGCCAGGTGCCGGCGCGCGCCGGCGACATCGCCCGCGCGCTGGCCGACGAGCCGGACCCGCTCCACTCGCCCGCGGGGTTGCTGCGCTGGGGCATCATCCGCGCCCTGGCCGACGACATCGACCTGACCCCCGCCCCGTCGCGTGAGGCGCACCTGTATGTGCTCGGCTCGGGCGTGCCGAGCGTGCTGCTGGAAATGGGCTTCCTGTCCAACCGCCAGGACGAGGCGGCGCTGAGGCAGCCCGCATACCGCCGCGTCATCGCCGCGGCCGTGCGCGAGGCGGTGGATGCGTATTTCGCCCGGATACGCCACACGCCGGGCAAGCAGACCTGAGCCGGTTGCCCCGTCAGCCGTAGGCACGCACGAAGAACACCACTGTCATGCTCACCGTCACCAGCGTCACCACCACGCGCACCACCACCGGGGGCAGGCGCTGGCCGATTCGCGCGCCGGCATAGCCGCCGGCCGCCGCGCCCGCGAGGACGGACAACGCCTGCGGCCACCACACCTGCCCGGCCGCCACGAAGCACAGCACGGCGACGATGTTCATGGCCGAGGTCAGCAGCGTGCGCACCGGATTCATTGCCTTGAGGTCGGTCGCCTCGAGCAGCATCCAGGCCGCCATCATCATCAGGCCGACCGCGCCGCCGAAATAGCCGCCATAAACCCCCAGCACGAACTGCACGATCAGCGCCGCCCCCCGCCCCAGCCGCATCCGCGCGCGCAGGGCCGCCCCGATGCGACGCCCGAAGGCAAACACGATGGTGGCCAGCAGCAGCAGCCAGGGGATAATGGCATCGAAGGTGGCGCCGGGGGTGGACAGCAGCAGCACCGCCCCGGCCAAACCGCCGGCCAGGCTCGCCACCAGCAGCCCGCGAAACGACAGCCCGCCGAACCCGACCAGCCCCATCCGGTACGGTCCGGTGGTGTACGCCCAGGCGCTCGCCAGCGTGCCCGGCACGAGGGCCACGGTGGACGACGCATTGGCGGCCACCGCCGGCACCCCCATCGCCACCAGCGCCGGGAAGCTGACGAACGACCCGCCGCCGGCAACCGCGTTCATCGCGCCCGCCAGCAAGCCAGCCATGAACAGGAACAGCGCGCCGCTCATCGTTCCACTCCATGGGGACATCAGGCCCGGCAAGGCCAGGGGCGCTGCCCGACAGGCGTTAGATGGCCGCTTGTTGGGGCGCAAGGGGTGCGCCAGGGCGATCGGGGGAAGGAAGGCCAGGGCTCTGCCCTGGACCCCGCTCCTTGAAGGGTCTTGGGTGTAAGATCGCCATGCGGTGGGTTGGGGTGTAGAATCCCCATGTAAACAGAGTACCCGGTGGGTTGGGGTGGTGTGTGGAGTCGGCGAGTCGCCCTGTGGGTGGGGCGGGGCGGCGTGACATGTACAGTCGCCCTGTGGTGAGA
>CAIXDS010000336.1 GCA_903918195.1 uncultured Acetobacteraceae bacterium
CACGCCACCACCCAAACCTGCGGCCCTGCCAACGCCACCCCGTCGCCGCGGACGCCCGCGGCGTGGTGCCACGCTGCTCTGAATTTCCTGGATTCGCGTTTAATATCATGATGTTCGTAAAACTCACTGTCCAACTTGAGCCAAACGGCTGATGATCATCGCCGACTGCGGTGGCAGCAACGGCAACCGCCTGCGCCTGTGGAAGCGCGAACTGCAAGCCCTGGCCGATGAACTCGGGATCGAGATCACCGTCTGCCACCTGCTGCCCGGAACCAGCAAATAGAATCGCATCGAGCACTGGCTGTTCTCGTTCATCAGCATGAACTGGTGCGCCAAGCCGCTGCTCACCTACCTCGTTATCGTCCAGCTGATCGCCAGCACCACCACCGAGACCGGGCTAACCGTTGCGTGCCGGCTCGACACCAACACCTACGAGAAGGGTATCAAGGTTTCCGACGCTGAGATGGCCCGCCTCAACATCCACCCCGCCGCCTTTCACGGCGAATGGAACTATACCATCCGCCCAAGACCGCCCAACGGATGACGCGATTATTCGGGCTCGGGCCCTCAGCTACCGGAGTTATCGACAACTCTCCGGGTGGAACCATCCTCCACTGGTGAACCGCGCCGGCGAGCGGCCTCGCACAGGCGCAAGGTTGCCGCCACCCCGCTGAACGAATTGATGAGTCACCGGAATCGCCGTCAGCCTTGCTGAACGGTTCAGCGGTGCTCCGACATGGCGGCAGCCACTTCTTGCGACATCGCCGGGCTCCTACGTCCGGGGGCGCATGTCAATGACGCGGTTGGCTTTTCCGACCGACCGTTCGACCTCTCCTGCCTCAGCCATGCGCACACGCACAGTCACCCCGACATAGGCCTTGACCGCATGGGCAAGCCTGCCCGCGCAGGCTTGCCGTGCAGCTTCATCCCGGGCGCTGGCTCCCGGCCGGGCCTCGACCACCACCTCGAGGACGTCGAGGTGGTCGCGACGGCTGACTTCCAACACGTAGTGCGGCGACAGCATGGGCTCCTTCAGCAGCAGTTCCTCAATCTGGCCTGGAAACACATTGACGCCGCGGATGATCAACATGTCATCGGTGCGCCCGGCGATCTTCTGGATTCGTCGCATCGTCCGCGCAGTGCCGGGCAGCAGGCGCGTCAGGTCGCGCGTGCGGTAGCGGATGATCGGCATGGCTTCCTTGGTCAGCGTGGTCAGCACGAGTTCGCCCGGCTGACCATCCGGCAGCTTCTCACCGGTTGCCGGGTCGATGATCTCGGGGAAAAAATGGTCCTCCCAAATATGCAGGCCATCCTTGTTCTCGGCGCACTCGCAGGCAACGCCGGGGCCGATGATTTCGGACAGTCCGTACAGGTCGAAGGCGTTCGCACCGAAACGCTGCTCGATCTCGTGTCGCATAGCGACGGTCCAGGGCTCGGCGCCACACATGACGATCCGCAGCGAACTGCGGCGCGGGTCGAGGCCCTGGCGCTCGAACTCGTCGGCGATGGCGAGCATGTAGGACGGCGTGCCGATGATGATATCGGGACGAAAATCACTGATCAGTTGCACCTGGCGGGGGGTCTGCCCGCCGGATATGGGCACCACGGTGCAGCCCAGATGTTCGGCGCCGTAGTGAACGCCGAGGCCGCCGGTGAACAGGCCGTAGCCATGGGTGATGTGGAAGATATCGCTCGGCCGCCCGCCCACGGCGCGGATCGAGCGGGCCACCACCCCCGCCCAGGTCTTGATGTCGGCGCGGGTGTAGCCCACCACCGTCGGCTTGCCGGTGGTGCCGGAGGATGCGTGGATGCGTGCGACCTGCTCGCGTGGCACGGCAAACATGCCGAACGGGTAATTGGCGCGCAGGTCGTTTTTGCTGGTGAAGGGAAAGCAACGCAGGTCGTCCAGGCTGCGCAGATCGTCGGGATGCACGCCGGCTTGTTCGAACGCGCGCCGGTAATGCGGGACCTTGTCGTAGGCAAGCCGAACCGTCGCCCGCAGGCGTGACAGTTGCAATGCGACAATCTCGTCGCGGCTGGCGGTCTCGATCGGCTCGCGCGCCGCCGTTCGATCGCTTGTGTCCAGCATCGTGCATCCTCTCGTTACATCGGCCAACCGCGGCACCACCGGAACAATCATGCAAGTCGCGGCACCACAGAGTTCAGGGCGTGGAACCTCTCTTCTACCCTGCTTAGCCCCGCCGTCCAATCGGAGGAAAAGAGGTGGCCGGGTTCCTCGAGACTGACGCTGGCGGCGTTGGGGCAGCATTATGACGTGTATCCGAACCAGATCACGGCCTGGAAAGTGCAGCTGGTTGACGGTACCGCAGGGGTGTTAGTGTCCATCCAGGAACATCTTGAGTCGTTGGAATCACTTGTGATTCGATGGTGGCAGCCCGATTCACAGGAGCCGCCGTATGTGGACGAACGAGAACCGTGCCCGGTATGACCGCAGCAAATTGCGTTACCCAAGCGACCTGACGGACGAGGAGTGGGCCATCATTGCGCCTCTGATCCCGCCCGCAAAGAAGGGCGGGAACAAGCG
>CAIXDS010000337.1 GCA_903918195.1 uncultured Acetobacteraceae bacterium
AGCTCATCGATCGGCTCGACCCACCCGGCGCCGATACGCCGGCCTGATCAGCCGAGACCGGGACCCGCGCTGCTCACGCTCGGTGAGGGCGGCGGCGCAGCGCCCATCACATACCGTGATCAATTTGCTGGGGAATAACCCTCACTTTGCGTGCTCAGGCTCACCTTCCCGGGCGTAACGCTGGGCCTGCCGGTTGAGCGGCTGGTGCTGGCTAAATTTCTCGAAGGCGATCATTGGCAGCAGGCTGGGTCCCGCCCAGCCACGCGGGATGACGTGAAACGGCGCTGGGGCCTGGCTGATGCGCTCGCAGTCGCGGCAGGTGAACTTCTCGCGCACGTGCTGGATCACCTTCCAGCGCCGCGGAATGACTTCCAGCGTTTCGGTCACATCCTCGCCGAGCTTCGCCAGACGTGTGCCGCCACAGCACGCGCAGTTCGTCGGCACCGGCACGATCACCCGCTCGCGCGGCAAGTGGTCGGGAAACGGCTTGCGCGCCGGGCGCTTGCGGGTGAACGGGCTAACACGCGTGGTCTTCGCGGCGTCCTGTTCGGCGCGCAGTTCGTCCTCGGTCGCCGCGGTCTCCAGCTCTTCAAGCTGCAGTTCCATCTGATCGAGCAGGCGGCGGCTACGCTCCGAACTCTGGCCGAAAAGCGAGCGTCGGAGTTTCTCAATCTCCAGCTTGAGGTTCGCGATCAGCGCCTGGGCATCGGAGCGCTCGGCACGCGCCGCGGCGGCATCGGCACGGGCGGCAAGAAGCGCCGCCTTGAGCGCCTCGATGTCGTCCGGCAGTGCCGCGGGGCCCTCCGTGACTTAATAGAATCACAGAAGCCGTGACCAGGTCACGGCTTTCGTCAGCGCTACCGCAAATTTTTCGGTCTATCCGGCAACCTGCGGCCGCCAGGTGCGTTGCGGGTTTCTCCAGTCAATGCCCTCGAGCATGTAGCCAAGCTGCGCCGGTGTCACCGGCACCACGCCGTCCGCCGGAGAGGGCCATATGAACCGGCCGCGCTCCAGCCGTTTCGCATACAACGACATGCCGAGCCCGTCGTGCCAAAGAATCTTCAACAGGTCACCGCGGCGGCCGCGAAACACGTGAAGATCGCCGCCATGCGGATCGCGCCCAAGTGCCTGCTGCACCTGCAGCGCCAGCCCATTCATGCCGCGACGCATATCAGACGGGCCAGACGCAAGCCAAATCCGCACGCCCGAGGGAACCGGGATCATCTGCGCAGCGCCCCGAGCACGCGCCGCAGCGCCACCGCCCCGACATCCTGCCCGACCCTCACCGTGGTGCCGTCCGGCAGGCCGATCTCGATCAGGGCTTCCGCCGTCGCGGGCTGCCGGCGCGGCAGTGCCGGCGACGCAGCTGGCGGCGCGGGCACCTCTGCCACCATCTGCACCGGCAGGAATTGCGCCACCGGAGGCAACGCCAGCAGACCGTTGCGCACCTGCCGCCGCCAGTTCCACAACAAACCTCGGCTGACATCGTGCCGCCGCGCCACTTCGGCCAGACTGGCGCCCGCCCGCTCAAGCTCGGCAACAATCCGCAGCTTCTCCTCCAGCCGCCAGCGCCGACGCCGCTCAACCCCGGTGATGATCTCCACGGCTCAACTTGCTCCTGTTCTTACCGACGTTCGTACAAGTGTCGGTAAGGTCAGAGCCGGGATTCAGACCCGCAAGGCGGCCGTCGGCGGAGGGATACGGACATCCGCCAGCCAGGCGCGCGGATCGACGTCGTTCAGCTTGGCCGTTTATGCCGCCCGCCGGACTATGCCGAATGGTTCCGGAATGACGCATGGTTGCCGAGTTGCTGCCGGCTATTGCATGGCCGTTGGCGCCGTTCCATTCGGCATAGTTTGGCCGATCAGAGTGCCTCCAGGAAAGCAAGAAGGGGGTCGTCAGGGCGGAAGCGGGCTCGCTTGCCGCCTTGGTATGGCTTGAGCTTGGCCAATGCTGCCTCCTTCAGTGCGAGATGCGCGTGGAGGTAGGTCTGCGTCGTCTCGACCGATTCATGACCGAGCCACAGCGCGATCACGGAGCAGTCGACGCCTGCCTGCAGCAGCTCCATCGCGGCGCTGTGCCTGAGCACATGCGGCGACACTTTCTTCGACTTCAGCGACGGGCAACTCTCGCCGGCGATCTGCACGTGCTTGGCCAGTAGCGACTGGATGCCGTCGGCACTGAGCCGCCCACCGTGCATCGTTGTCTCCGACGAAGAGATGGACACCTTGAACATCGTACGCGCCGCCTTCCACGACGAATGGAACTATACGATCCGAAAAAGCAACATATCAGGTCGACCAGTAAATTCCTGACGAGCCCTTAGCTCCCGGCTGGCCACGTTGTTGACGGCGCAGGCATCGAGGTCCCCGTCGGCTCGGGCTCGCCGGCGGTGGTGGCCTCGGTGACCTTGGGCTCGAGCGCGGCGTTCAGTTCCGCGCCGAGCAGAACGGCGTATGCCGACACCCAGAACCACATCATGATCCCCACCACCGCGGCGATCGGCCCGTAGATGATGTCGTAGCTCGCCAGGTGGCCGACATAGAACGACAACAGTGCCGAGGCGACCAGCCAAAGCACGGTGGCGACCAGCGATCCGGCGGTGATCCATCGCCAGTGGACCCCTTCGCGCGAGGGGCCGAAGCGATAGAGTAGCGACAGCCCAAGTCCGACGAACACCACCAGCATGCCGAACGAGGCCAGTCGCAGCAGGATGCGCGCATACGCGTCCAATCCCAGGACGTCGATCACGGCGGGCAACAACACCAGCAGACCCAACGCCGCGATGGCGCCCACGATGGCCCCCAGCGTCATCAGGATCCCGATGGCCTGGAACCGGAAAAATCCGCGCCGCTCCTCTTCTTCGTAGGCGAGGTTGAGGGCCGACAACATTGACTTGGTACCGGCCGACGCGCTCCAAAGTGCAAGCGATGTGCCGATCAGCAGCGAGATCCCCAGCGCGCCCCGCTCATGTGACACCAGCGTATGCACGCGATCGGCGATGAGCGAAAACGCCGCGGGCGGCAGCAGGTCACGCAGCACGTCCAGTTGCGGCTCGACGGTGGCCGGGTCGAACACCAGGCCGTAGACCGAGATCAGCATCGAGATCGCCGGGAACAGGGCGAGCGTGGCGTAGAAGGCACATCCGGCGGCAAACAGCGAAACGCGATCGGAACTGATCCCAAGCCAGGTGCACAGCACCACCTGCCTCCAGTCGCGCCAGGAAATCACCGTTGGGCTGCGCATGTTTCAACGATAGAAGTGGGTGCGCTGCGGCCAATCGCGCCGTCGCCATTCTGGCATGGCATCGTGCAGCCCGGCCACAGGCTCGCTCGCGGCATTTTTCGCCGCCGCTGCGGGTACTCCGCAAACGCCTTAGACAGCCACTCGCATGGAGCGGGATCCTATTCGCGGCCTCACGCAACAACGCGCGTGTTGCCGGTCGCGCGAAATCAGCGGCAGCGTGTGAATCACGACTGGTTGCTCGGAGGAGACGCCAGGACTGGCGGATGGTAAGACGACGCTGGCGGGGTTGCAGCACCATCTCGGTTAAGCGCGGCGGGACCGCTCTGCTCGCCCACAGCGCCGTCGGGTGACTCCGGCTCAGGCCCCTTCGCGAACTGTTCGAGCACGCCCAGGTCTGCGATCGCCTTCGAAACGACGGCATCGAAGGTCGTGGCACCTGCCGTGACGATGCCTGCCTTGCCTTCGCCGCCAGCCATCTCGAGGCTGTTCAGGATGTTGCGGCTCAGTTCGCTCCGGGCGGTGTTGCGTCCTTCGGTCAGCTTCTTCGCCAGCCCCGACTCGGAGAGGGCAAAATGGAGGACCGTTCGGCTCACGAGATTGAATTCGTGATTCTTGACCACATCTTCGACCGCTGACCCAACGGCGGCGCCAAGGCCGAGATAGGATGCAAGTGTTCCGACTCCCGCCACCACCGCCAGGATCGGGTGGGCGACGGCGAGCAGGATGACCACGTTCAGATGGATCGCCGCAATCACGAGCGTTCCGATGCCCGCGGCCAGGGTGGCCAGACTGGCCGCCAGATTGCCCAACTCGGCCGCGATCCTGTCGCCGGTCCCGCCGCCCCCCGCGGCGAGCGACACCGCACCGACCGCGTCGGGGATATAGCGCGACACATTTCTGGTGATTTCATGTGCCCGCATGAACGCGAGCAGGTGGTCGCGGAATATCCTCAGCAGGTCGGTGTCGAGCGTCCGCCACTCTGCGTCCACCAGGCGGACGACCTCCGGTTCGAAATCGTCGCAGATCCTCGCGACCTTCTCCTCGGCGGCCTTGAGTGTGCCCCCGTCGTGGTACCAGGCCCTGAACACTGGATCGATGCGCGGCATGATCGCGTTGACGATCGCCAGTGCCAACTGGTCGGCGAACCTGTCCAGCCGTGCCGTGACAGCCTTGGCGAATTCATCGCGCGCCTGCGGACTTGCCGCTGCGATGGACGCACGCCGCACTTCGTGGCGCGACTTCAACGCCATGTAGAGAGCCAGCCCGGCCCCGATGGTCGTATCGGGGTCGTCGGAGCGCAGGATACCAGTCTGCGGATCGACCCCGAACACCTCGGCGGCGATTCCGCGCATGAACGGCCACTCGGAACTTCCGCCGGTCAGAACAACCTTGCTGAACCGTGCCCGGTTCGATGCATCCTCCCGGTCGCGTTGCATGGTCCGGCGAATCCATGCAAGCAGGTCGATAGGGCGATCCGATTCCAGCGGCGCCGGGAGGCCGAACGCCTGGAAGTAGCGGGTCGCGAGGTCACTGGGGCGATAAGCCCGCGCGCGGGCGATGAACTCGGCGACCGATGCGTTCCGCAGTGGTTTCTTCGTGTCGCCAACGTCGATCCGGTACTTGAAATCGGTCATGTTATCGCCGACGACGTCCCAGCGGCGGGAGAAACTCTCCTTCAGCTCCCGGCACTCGTTCTGCCAGACGGCCATCGCTTCGTGTTCGTCGACATCGAACGGGCCGTTCTGATCCTGGATCCACTGGTAGAACAGGTCGTCGAACAGCCGCCCCCCGAGTGCCGGGTCGCCCCAGGGCGCGCGCAAGCCCCGCTCGGCATCAACCAGCGCCAGGTCAAGCGTGCCGCCGCCGAAATCGATGATGACAATACCCTCGCGTGCCTCCGCCGGGGTGATGCTGCCGTTGTTGAGGTGGTAGGCGAGCGCTCCCAGCGGCTCATCGGCACACACAGCGGTCGCGAAACCGGCGGCGCGCGCAATCTCGGTGGTCCGGTCGCGATGTTCCTGCCCCACTTCGGCGGGGACGCCCACCACCACCAAGCCGTCGTGGACGGACGCCGGCTGGATGTCGAGAACGCCCTGGCAGACCTTGTGAAGGAAGGCAACGGCATCTGCCCTGGAACGCGGGGAGCGGGCAATGTCCGGCTTGAAGCCGAAGGCGATGCGACGTCCGGCACGCTCATCGATGTCGTACTGGCTCCAGGTCTCGACGGCGACCGTCCCGAATGCCTCGACGTGCTCCTCACCGGTCGGGGAACTTCCCCACAGAACGCAGGTCGCGATCGATGGCCTGCCGCCAAACCTGATCGGAACTGCCGCAAGTGGCCCATCGCCCGCGTCAATGCAGTATGCGACATGGGTGTTGCTCGTGCCGAAGTCGATGCCGAGATATGTAGCCATGTCGGGCTCCGTCATTGTGGAGGCGGGCGGACGCGGCCCGGCTGCGTCAGACGCGGCGGATCTCACCCTTGTGAATGACCTGCCCGTGCCGGGTGATGGCGCCGCGCTGGGTGCGGACGGGCTGGCCGGGTTCAATCTTGCCGAATGCTTCAAACGCCTGCGTCATCTCCATGGCATAAGGGGCACCCCGCGAAACCAACTGCCACTCGTATCCGTCCTCCTCGAGGCGTTGGGACAATTCCTCGCAAGCGTCCCGGAGATCCTGCCCAGACCCGCCCCGAGCCAGCTCGGCCTGAAGTCGGGACAGGGCTTCCCAGGTTGCACTGGTCAGCAGGTCGGGCTCCGCGCGCGGTGCTTGGGCGTGCGGCGGAAGGCGGTCCGGGTGCGCCCAGCAGACAGCAAGCGCAAGGTCGGCGACCTGAACGCGTTCGGCATGCTGACGAAGCGGATCGTTGGATGAAGGCCCGGAGCGAAGCGCCGCAATCCGGGATTGCAGGACGGTCAGCAGCAACGGGGCGACCGCCAGCCACATCACGGAGCGGAACAAGCCGATCGACTGCCCCCGGATGGCCCGCCACATACCTCCTACGATCAGCCCGCCGCCGGACAGCGAGGCGGCGGAACGCACGGCCGACACCAAAGCCGGGCGATCCAGAAGGCCCGCAAGTCCTCTGACCGCCAGAAAGGCCCCGAGCGTCCCGCCGATGACCAGTCCGATCGGTCTGTTGTCAAACCAGATCCAGGTCAGTGGGGAGACAATCAACGCCCCGACGGCGGCGCCAATGGCGGCGGGAACGGCCCATGCGGCCCCCCGGACCTCACCCGCCGGTTGGTGCTCCGGCAGGGGTTCGAACAACTGGTGGACCGCGGCCTGGACCTCCGCCTCGACGCGCGGCATGTCGGCCGCCTGGTTGGGCCAGCATCCATGTCCGGCCAGCCAGGTCAGGCAGGCCGATGCGATGCGGTCATGTGGCCGACTGCCCGGATCGGCTGCCCCCGGACCAACTGCCGCCGGGTTCACGATGCTGCGTCCGTCCCGCGACCGGGCCGATGCTGCCCGTCCGGCCGTTGCGATCAACCGCACGTGGGCGCGCCATGCGGGGAGAGCGTCTTCGAAGCGGTGGAACTTTGCCATTCGTCAACCCTGTCGGGTTTATCGGCGGGCCGATGTGCCGATCCTGCTTGTGCCGGGACACCAAGATCCGGCCGCATCTCTCGCACCGATCCGGGACCATGCCGCGCACGGTCCGGCGCGACACGATGGAGGGAACCGCACTACGCACCCAGGCGCGTCGTCCCGGCCACACTGGGACGGACCGGATTGCCGTTGCCCTGGTGGCGTGAATCCCGCACGCGCTGCGGTCCGGAACGGCGCAACTGGCGAGACGAGACGGCGTGGGCGCGATCGAGAAAGCTGGCAGGCGATTGGCTCGCCCGGCTTGAGATCCTTCATCCCCGGCCAACTGACCGCTTCGCCGGCAAGCACCCGCGCGGCCGGAGCTGTATGCGCCAACCCCGCCCTTCTCGATCTGTGCGGGGCGTCCCTCGGACTATCAGACTGCCGTCGGCCAGCAACCGCGTGCAGGCCTTCAACGCCGCCGGCATCTGCGGCGCTGCACCGCGAATGCCGCCTTCCGATACGACCTGTGAGAGCGCCGGGCCGTCCGGTGTTGCCTGGATGACGGCAGCGCCCGGCAGAAGGGTGAGCCCATTCGTCGCGGTCGTTCTGTTCCAACGATAGATCATACGCCCAGGGAATGTCCGGGCCGGGGCTTAACCCGGCCCGGACATTCCCTGGCAGGCCCTGCTTTTTCAGCTCTTCTCTTCGTTCTTCGCCGCATCCTTCGCGCTGCCGCTGGCGCTCTGGACCTTCCCTGCTGCCTGGTCGCTCTGGCCATGAGCAGTCAGCTTGGGATTCCCAAGGACTTTGCCGAGCGATTCCTCGACCGTGCCCTTGATCTCCTTGGCCTTACCGACAATACGATCCTTGTCCACAGTCTCCGTCCTTCCCTGTTTTTGAAACCCTCGCGGACTGCGCCGTTTCCGCCATTCTTTCCTGAGAACAAATACCCACACCACGACTGCTATCTGCAAGCGGCGGCCGGTTGGGCAAGCGCCTTACAAAATATAGCGGATGGGCAGGTCTCGCCGCCCTCTATGCATCCGCATCACACCGAACATCAGCCGGGATTCCATTGGTTGAATTCCCAAGCTATAGCTCAAAGTAGTCGGCCACGAGTAGCGGCGCCAGGATCGGAAAGTACTCAGACATACCGGTTGCTCACGCCGCCGTGAATTTCGGACCGATCGAGCGCAGTTGATCAGCGCCGTAGAGGACGCTGTTCCCCCACCCGGCGATCCCTGGACTGACTGGATGAATTCATTTGAGTAGATTCCGAACCTGCACCCGGCCATTGCCAATCAGCTACAATAACTATTAATGAGCTTTCTGTCGGATCGCTGTTCTCCATGGACGATGGCAGCTCCGCGCCATCCGGTAAGGCCGTGATCGGCAGGGAACTGGCCGCAATGTGGTGGTACCATAATCTACTGACTATCCTGGCACTCCGAACAGTGGAGACCGCGACGATGCGAATTTTAGCCAGGAGGCAATTATGAAGGTCGATATACTGATCTTGCAGCCGATTGTCGCGCTCGCGGCCGGAATTATAATTCTTTTGATGCCAAGCCTACTTAACCTTATTGTTGCCGTCCACCTTATTGTTGTTGGTATCACCGGGCTGTGGCCCAGCCTACGGCGTAGGGATGCTCTGTGCCTGGCTTACTCGAAAATGTAGTGAAGGTGTAAAATGGGTACAATTCTTCTAATTGTTCTACTCGTATTGCTGCTTGGCGGTGGAGGTGGGTATTACGGCTACAATCGCTATGGGACCGCCGGGCTCGGTGGTGTCCTCGGCTTGATCCTAACGATCGTGGTTGTTCTTTGGCTTCTCGGTGCAATCGGTGGCATCAGGTGAACCGTTTTGTGCCGCAATAACTTTTTTTTCAAGTGCCGATTGCGCCGGTTGTTCTGGAAAGTACGAATGGTCGTTTGGGGCGTAACATCGTGCATTGGAGGCTAGCGTGAGTTCTTTATCGGGAAATGGACTGTTAATTTGTGGAGCGGTTCTGGTTTGCCTCGGGGTAGGAGGGTTTGCATTCCCCGTCTTTATGACCCAACAGACCAGGGATGTGGCGAAGATTGGTGATGTGAAAATTCAGACCACGGAAGGCACGTCGTATATCATTCCGCCGCTCCTCAGCGGAGGCGCCGTGGTTCTGGGCGTCGCATTGATTGGGGCGGGCTTCTATCAAAGGCGTTAGCCCACCCCGTTGAGCGCGTTCCAACGGCGCGTCAGGTGATCCCGAGGCGCGCGAACACCGGAACCTTCACCACCAGGACGAGCACGAAGGCGGCAGCGGCGGCCAAGGTTCGGCAGATGTGGCGGCCGGAGGGCCGGCGGGGCCTATGGTGAAGTCGAGTTGAAGGAAGGAGACAAGATCGACGGTTACTATAACTCGGTTACCGCGTCCTACGGTCGTCGTTGTGGACGAGGGCTTGGCCAAGAACCTGTCGACGTCGACGCTTAAAGGCGACGCTCACGCCTTCATATTCAGTCAGCAGGGGCTGATCAGCCCGTTGACAAAATCGCCGCTGCCTGACTCGTTGCGCACGCAGGCAGCGAGGGCGACGGCGGATGGCACTGGGTCGGCAGCGGGAGCGGCAGGGATCGATGATGGTGACCTGGGCGGAATTGCCGCGCTCGCCGGGGCACGTCTTCTACGAGCGCCTGCAGGCGGAATTGATCGGCGCCGGGTTCGACAGCTTCGTGGAAGCCGAGTGCGCCCCCTACTACGCGAGCACGCGTGGCCGCCCGTCGCTGCCGCCGGGCCGCTACTTCCGCATGCTGCTGGTCGGCTACTTCGAGGGCATCGACAGCGAGCGCGGCCTGGAGTGGCGTTGCGCCGACAGCCTGTCATTGCGAGAGTTCCTGCGGCTGGGCGAATGCGAGCCTGTGCCGGACCACTCGACGCTCAGCCGGATCCGCTCGCGCCTACCGCTGGAGATGCACGACAAAGTCTTCACCTGGGTGCTGCAGCGACTAGCCGAGCGTGGCCTGGTCCAGGGTGAGCGGATCGGCGTGGACGCCTCGACCATGGAAGCCAACGCGGCGCTGCGCACGCTGGTGCGGCGCGACAGCGGCGAGACCCATCGGGAAATGCTGAAGCGCATGGCG
>CAIXDS010000338.1 GCA_903918195.1 uncultured Acetobacteraceae bacterium
ACGGTTCTCGTTCGTCCACATACGGCGGCTCCTGCGAATCGGGCTGCCACCATCGAATCACAAGTGATTCCAACGACTCAAGATGTTCCTGGATGGACACTCAGGAAAGCCAAGCTGACGGATACCGAACACCACCACGCCGGATCAGCCAGCGAGGGCACCGTCGTCCACCCCCATCACCGCGCCGTTGATGAAGCGCGCCGGCGCATCGGAGCAGAGCAGCAACAGCAAGCCGTCGAGGTCCTCGGGCGCGCCCATGCGGCGCCGCGGCAACGACTGCACCAGGCGCAGGCCGGCCTCGGTTGCCAGGAACTCCGCAGCCATTTCGGTGGCAATGTAGCCGGGCGCGATGGCGTTGGTGTTAATACCGTAGCGGCCCCATTCGCGGGCCATGCAACGGGTCATGTGGGCAACGCCGGCCTTGGAAATGGCGTAGGGCCCCTGCTGGCCGACCGTGCGCTCGCCGGCGATCGAGCCGATATTGATGATACGCCCGCCGATACCGTGCCGGATCATCTGTCGCGCGGCCGCCTGGGCCAGGAAGAAGGCACCCTTGAGATTGGTATCGAGGACGGCGTCCCAGTCGTCTTCGTCGACCTCCTCCAGCCGTCGCTGCCGGCTGATGCCGGCATTGTTGACCAGGATGGCGATCGGTCCGAACTGCCGCTCCACCTCCGCCGCGGCTTCGCGGATCGCGGTCACGTCGGCTACGTCGAGAGCCAGCGCATGCGCCTCCCCGCCGGCCGTTCGGATCGCCTCCTGGAGCGCCAGCAGCCTTTCGCGGCGCCTGGCCGCCAGCACCACCCGGGCGCCCTCGCGCGCCAGCACCTCGGCGAAGCGCCGTCCCAGTCCGGACGAAGCGCCGGTGACCATCGTCACCCGCTGCGCGATTCCGCGGTCCATCTTGCTGTCTCAGGCTCCCTCGTTCAGCGTCTGCCGCGCAATGATCAGCTTCTGCACTTCCGATGCCCCTTCGTAGATGCGCAGGGCGCGGATTTCGCGGTACAGCTCCTCCACCTTCACGCCCACGGTCACGCCGAGGCCACCGAATATCTGCACCGCGGAGTCGATGACGCGCTGGGCGGATTCGGTGGCGTACAATTTTGCCATCGCCGCCTCGCGGGTGATCCGCCGGCCGCGCACGTCGCGCGTCCAGGCGGCGCGGTAGACCAGCAGGGCTGCGGCGTCGATCTCCAGCGCCATGTCGGCGATTCGCGCCTGGGTGGTTTCCAGGTCGGCCAGCGTGCGGCCGAACATGCGGCGGGTGCGGGCGCGGTGGGTGGCTTCGTCCAGCGCCCGCCGTGCCAGGCCCAGCGCCGCTGCGCCGACCGTGGTGCGGAACACGTCGAGCGTGGCCATCGCCACCTTGAACCCTTCGCCCGGCGCGCCCAGCATGGCGTCCGGCGGCACCACGCAGTTCTCAAAGCGCAACGTGGCCAGCGGATGCGGCGCGATCACCGCGATGCGGTGGGTCACGGCCAGGCCGGGCGTATCGGCCCCGACCAGGAACGCCGACAGGCCGCGCGCTCCCGGCGCCTCGCCGGTGCGGGCAAACACCACGTAATGGCCGGCGATGCCGCCGTTGCTGATCCAGGTTTTTTCACCATCGATACGCCATCCACTTGCCACCCGCACCGCCGTGGTGGCCAGCGCCGCGACATCGGAGCCGGCGTCCGGCTCGCTCAGCGCGAAGGCGGCGAGGCTGCGTCCGGCCCGCACTGACGGCAGCAACCGCGCCCGCAGCGCCGCGTCGCCGAACAGGGTGATCGGACCGCTGCCCAGCCCCTGCATGGCGAAGACGAAATCAGCCAGCCCGGAGTGCCGCGCCAGGATCTCGCGCGCCAGGCAGAGGGTGCGCACATCCAGGCCGGCCGCACCTTCCTCCGGCACGGCGGCGGCGAGCCAGCCGGCGGCGCCCAGTTGTTCCGCCAGCGCACGGCAGGCGGCGTCGGTATCGGCAGCGGGATGGTATGCGGCGGCATCGAGATGCGCTTCCGCCCAGGCATCGAGGCGGCGGGCAAAATCGCGGTGCCGCTCCTCCAGGAACGGCCAGTCGCGGAACGATGTGTCCGGCATGCGGCCCTCGCTCAAAGCTTGTGATGCAATCGAACCAGCGAACCTGGTCCGCTGAAACTCTCAGCCGGCCATGGTCAGGCCGCCGCTGACGCTGAGCACCTGGCCGGTGACATAGCCGGCGTCGGGGCCAGCGAAATACGCCACCGCCCCGGCGATGTCGGCCGGCTCGGCCAGGCGGCGCAGCGGGACGGCGCGGGTGAGCGCGTCGATTCGCTTCGGGTCCTGCACCAGCAGCATCGGCGTGGCGGTGGGACCGGGGCAGACGCAGTTCACGGTGATGTTATGCCGCGCCATCTCGCGTGCCAGCGACTTGCTGAAGGCAATCACGCCACCCTTGGCCGCGGCATAGACGACCTCGCCGGTACTGCCGACGCGCCCGGCGTCGCTGGCGATGTTGACGATGCGTCCGCCGTTGGCGGTGATCAGATCGTCGAGGAAAACGCGGGTCAGCGCGATGGTGCCGGTGAGGTTCACTGAAATCGCCTTGTCCCAGAAGGCAGCGCCGGTTTCGACGAACGGCGCGATCACGCTCCAGCCGGCGCAGTTGACGATCACAGTCGGCGCGCCAAGCCGCTCCAACATCTGCGCGCGCAGCTCGGCCAGCCGCGCGCCGTCGGTCACGTCGGCACGGAGCGCGAGCGCCCGGCGGCCCTGGGCGGTGATCTCGCCCGCCACCGGGGCGAGCGCCGCCTCGTCGAGGTCGAGCAGCACCAGGTCGAAACCCTGGGCGGCGAGCTTGAGCGCGATGCCGCGGCCGATGCCGGAGGCGCTGCCGGAGACGACGGCTATACCAGTCATGGTTTGGTTTCCTTCCCTCGGTGTTTTCCCGCGCGGGGGGCTGGATTTTGGTGCCGCGTTAAGGCAAGGTGCGACGAATGAATGAGCGTTCATTCACTCTATCCGGAGACCGGAGCCAGATCAACCGGTCCCACGCCTTGCCACGCCAGGGAGGAAGAAAAACGTGACCGCCCGCATCGATCAGATCCTGCTGGCCACGCGACGCGAGGCCATGCGTACCGCCGGCCTGTGGCCCAACCGCGTGCTGCTCGATGACCTCGACCGCCACGTCGCCGAACGGCCGGACCACACCGCTGTGGTCGGCTACAACAGCGTCACCGGGCAACGCACCGCACTGAGTTACGCCGAGCTGGCCGGCCGGTCGGAGCGCCTGGCCGGCGGACTGGCGGCGCTCGGTGTCGAGCCGGGCGACGTGGTTTCCTACCAGTCGCCGAACTGGTGGGAGTTCATGGCCCTGCATCTGGCCGTCTTGCGACTGGGCGCGGTCAGCAACCCGCTGATGCCGGTGTTCCGCGACCACGAGCTGGCCTTCATGCTCGGCCTGGCGGAATCGAAGGTGTTCGTGGTGCCGCCGAGCTTCCGCGGCTTTGATTTCGTCGCCATGGCCGAGCGCCTCCGTCCGCGCCTGTCGGCGCTGCGCCACGTGCTGGCGGTTGGCGGGGCGGGGGAGGCGGCGCTGGAGCGGCTGTGGGAACGTCCCGACGATCCGCCGGCGGTGCGGGCGCAGCTGGCGGCGCGGCGGCCAGGGCCCGACGACGTGGTGGAGCTGCTGTACACCTCGGGCACCACCGGCGAGCCGAAAGGCGCAATGCACACCTCCAACACGCTGTTCTCCGCTCTCGAGCCATATATCCAACGGTTCGGTCTGGGGGCGGCGGACGTGATTTTCATGCCGTCACCTCTGGCGCACCAGATCGGCTTCCTCTACGGCGTGGTGCTGGCAGTGCGGCTCGGCGCCACGCTGGTGCTGCAGGACGTGTGGAACCCGGCGCAGGCGGTGGAGATGATCACCGCCGAACGCACCACCTTCACGATGGCCTCCACCCCGTTCCTCGCTGACCTCACCGCCGAGGTGGAGCGGCGCGGTGGCGGGCTGTCGGGGTTGCGCCTGTTCGTCTCCTCCGGCGCGCCGATTCCCCGGCCGCTGGTGCGTCGCGCCGCCGCCGTGCTGGGTGCCGCGATCGCCTCGTCCTGGGGCATGACCGAGTGCAACTCGGTCACCCTCACCCAGCCGGACAACCTGCCGGAGAAGATTTTCGAGACCGACGGCTGCCCGATTACGGGCATGGAGATCCGCGTGGTCGATTTCGAAGGCAATCCTTTGCCGCCCGACCGCGAAGGGCGGCTGCAGACGCGCGGGCCGACCCTGTTCGTCGGCTACCTGCGTCGGCCTGAATGGTACTGCGTCGACGCGGATGGGTGGTTCGAGACCGGCGACCTCGCCCGCGTCGACGCCGACGGCTACGTGCGCATCACCGGCCGGGCGAAGGACATCATCATCCGCGGCGGCGAGAACGTGCCGGTGGTGGAGGTCGAAGGACTGATCTACCGGCATCCCGACGTGCAGGAAGTCGCTGTGGTGGCGATGCCCGATGCGCGGCTGGGCGAGCGCGCCTGCGCCTTCGTGGCGCTGCGCGACGGCGCTTCGCTGACCCTGCCCGAGCTGTTGGAGTTCCTCGCCGGCCATGGGCTGACACGTAACTACTGGCCGGAGCGGCTCGAACTGCGCGACTCGCTGCCGAAGACGCCCACCGGCAAGATCCGCAAGAACGAGTTACGCGCCGAGGCCCGCACGCTGGCTCCCGGCGCATCAGCCTGACGCGCGGCCGACACCGGAGAGAAAGGAATCATGTTCCACACCGAAGTTGCCGAGGGCGTCGCCGTGGTGACCCTCGATCGGCCGCCGGTCAACGCCATCAGCGACGCCTGGATTGCGGCGTTCCACGCGGTGCTCGACCGGCTGGAGGCGCGCGCGGACTGGTCTGTGCTGCACCTGCGTAGCGCGCTGAAGGTGTTTGCCGCCGGCGCCGATCTGGCCGAGATGCGGACGCGCCTCGACAGCCCCGGCGGCATCGCCGCGCAGCTTGCGGCGGTGCGCGGCTACCAGGCGCTGTTTGCCCGTATCGAGGCTTTGCCGCATGTCACCCTGGCTGAGATCGGCGGGGCGGCGCTCGGCGGCGGGTTCGAGTTGGCGCTGACCTGCGATCTGCGCCTCGCCGCCCACGAGGCGAAGCTCGGCCTGCCGGAGTTGCGGCTCGGGCTGCTGCCCGGGGCCGGCGGTACCCAGCGCCTGACATGGCTGTGCGGGCGCTCCGTGTCGCTGCGGCTGATCCTCGGCGCCGAGGTTCTGGGCGGGGCGGAGGCGGAACGGCTCGGGCTGGTGCACTGGAGCGTGCCGGCCGTCGAACTGGCCGCCGCCGCCGCCGCCACCGCGCGCCGCTATGCCGCGCTGCCCGCCCACGCCGCGGCGGCGGCCAAGGCGTGCATCCACCTCGCCGCCGACCCCGCCACCGACGGCTTTGCCGCCGAGATCGACCGCACCGGCGACCTGCTCCGCACCGAGCGGACGCAGACGTTGGTCGCCGCCTTCCTCGACCGCGCGGCGCGCTGACACACGTCATCGAAAGGAGCACCAGAATGGCCCTCGCCCACGACCGGATCGATTTTTCCCGCTTCGAACCGCAGCATTTTCTGTGGTCGCTGGAGGGGAAGGTGGCGACCATCACTTTGAACCGACCGGAGCGGAAGAACCCGCTCACCTTCGAGTCCTACACCGAACTGCGCGATACCTTCCGCCGGCTGACCTACGCCGAGACGGTGAAGACCGTGGTGGTCACCGGCGCCGGCGGCAATTTCTGTTCCGGCGGCGACGTGCACGAAATCATCGGCCCACTGGTGCGCATGCAGGAGGCCGGCGACATGCAGGGCCTGCTCGACTTCTGCCGCATGACCGGCGACCTTGTGAAGGCGATGCGGGGCTGCCCGCAGCCTATCGTCGCCGCCATCGACGGCATCTGCGCCGGCGCCGGCGCGATCATTGCCATGGCCTCCGACCTGCGGCTCGGTACCGCTGCCAGCAGGGTGGCGTTCCTGTTCACGCGCGTCGGTCTGGCCGGGGCCGACATGGGCGCGTGCAACATCTTGCCACGCCTCATCGGCGCCGGGCGCGCCGCGGAGCTGCTTTACACCGGCCGCGCCATGGACGGCACCGAGGCCGAGCGTTGGGGTTTCTATAACCGCATGTGTTCGTCCGAGCAGGTGCTGGCCGAAGCGCAGAAGCTGGCCGCCTCGCTCGCCGACGGCCCCACCTTCGCCCACGCCATGACCAAGCGGTGCATCCGCCAGGAATGGAGCATGGGCATCGACGATGCCATCGAGGCCGAGGCCCAGGCCCAGGCCATCTGCATGCAGACGCGCGATTACGGTCGCGCCTACCGCGCCTTCGTCGACAAGCAGCGTCCGGTGTTCGAAGGCAATTGAGCCGGCCCGGACCTCCGCCGGGGTCCAATGCAACCGGGTGAAGCAAGGCCGAGGGCTTTGTCCCTGGACTCCAACCAAGAACCGAAAGGCCTTTGGAACCCATTCCTTTTTGCGGGATTCGCTTGAGAGGGGCGAGCAGATGCACCACCATCTTCTCGTCCCCCTGTCAAACAACCCTTTGAAGTATCGGGTTCCAGGGCAGGTCCCGGGCCTTGCTTCATGCCTTGCCCTTGTATCTCTGATCGTGCCCGAACGCGTAAGCTTACGCGTTCGGGCACGGAAGGGAGCCCGCCTTGCCCTGGGGTGGCAGAGCCCGTGGTCCAGCGCGGTGCCCCTTCCGTGACGAAGTCCGTGGACCCGAACAG
>CAIXDS010000339.1 GCA_903918195.1 uncultured Acetobacteraceae bacterium
AGCAGGTTCTTCTCCCCCTCCCCTTGTGGGAGGGGGCCGGGGGGAGGGTTCGCGGTCGTTAGGTCCAACCGCATGGCCCGCAAGCCCCGCAACCCACCCGACCTGCCCAGCCGCGAGGCCATCCGCCGCTTCGTGCGCGACTCGCCCGGCCGGGTGGGAAAGCGGGAGATCGCCCGCGAGTTCGGGCTGACCTCCGATCAGCGCCTCGAGCTGCGCGACCTGCTGAAGGACATGGCCGCCGAAGGCGAGGTGGCCCCCGCCGGCCGCCGCCGCGTCGCCCCTCCCGGCCGGCTGCCGGACGCCATGGTGGTGCGGATCACCGGCACCGACCCGGACGGCGACGCGATCGCCCGCCCGGTGGACTGGACCGGCGACGGCCCGCCGCCGCTGGTGCTGATGGCGGCCGAACCACGTGGCCGCCCGGCGCTGGCACCGGGGGAGCGCGTGCTGGCCCGCCTGACCCCGATCGGCCCCGGAAAATACGAAGGCCGCACGCTGAAACGCCTGACCGACGCCCCCGGCCGCGTGCTGGGCGTGTTCCACCCCTCGCCGAATGGCGGCGGCCGCATCGTGCCCACCGACCGCCGCTCCAAGGGGGAATGGCTGGTGCCGCCCGGCGAGGCCGGCGAGGCCAAACCCGGCGAGATCGTGCTGGCCGCCCCCCTGCCCTCCACCGGCTACGGCCTCAAACCGGCGCGTGTGATCGAGCGGGTGGGCAGCATGGGCGATGCCCGCTCGGTCAGCCTGATCGTCATCCACACCCATGACATCCCGGTGGAATTTCCCGCCGCCGCGGTCGCCGAGGCGGAGCGGGCGCGCGGCGTCGGCCCGCAGGGGCGCACCGATCTGCGCGACATGCCGCTGGTGACCATCGACGGCGAGGATGCGCGCGACTTCGACGATGCGGTGTTCGCCGCCCCCGACGGCGACGGATTCCGCCTGGTGGTGGCGATCGCCGACGTGGCGCATTACGTCCGTCCCGATTCGCCACTCGACCGGTCGGCGCGCACCCGCGGCAATTCCTGTTATTTCCCCGATCGCGTCGTGCCCATGCTGCCGGAGGCGCTGTCGAACGGCTGGTGCAGCCTGCGTCCGGGCGAGGATCGCGGCTGCCTGTTCGTTGAGATGCGCGTCGATACGGCGGGGCGGAAAACCGGGCACCGCTTCGGCCGCGGCCTGATGCGCAGCGCCGCCCGCCTCACCTACGAGCAGGTGCAGGCGGCGCAGGATGCCGGCGACGATCTCGGCCTGCCCCTGCCCGCCTTGTACGCCGCCTTCCGCACCCTGCTGGCCGCCCGCGACGCCCGCGGCACGCTCGACCTCGACCTGCCCGAGCGCCGGGTCGTGCTGGACGATGCCGGGCGGGTGGCGTCCGTGACCCCCCGGCCCCGACTCGACAGCCACCGGCTGATCGAGGAGTTCATGGTGCTGGCCAACGTGGCCGCCGCCGAGGAGCTGGAACGGCTGCACCAGCCCTGCGTCTATCGGGTACATGCACCGCCCTCGGACGAAAAACTGGAGGCGTTGCGCGGCTTCCTGCGCACGCGCGACATTTCTCTGCCGCCCGGCAACCAGCTGCATCCGCGCGACCTCGACCGGGTGCTGAAGAAGATCGCCGGAACGGAACAGGCGCCGCTGGTGAACGAGGTGATGCTGCGCAGCCAGTCGCAGGCGGCCTATGCGGTGGACAATATCGGCCATTTCGGCCTGGCGCTGGCGCGCTACGCCCATTTCACCAGCCCGATCCGGCGCTATGCCGACCTGCTGGTGCACCGCGCCCTGGTCCGCGGGTTGCGCCTCGGCGACGACGGGCTGGCCGAGGCCGAGGCACCGCATCTGGCCGACTGGGCCGAACACATCACCGCCACCGAGCGCCGCGCGGCGCTGGCGGAACGTGACGCGATCGACCGGTACCTCGCTGCGTTCATGGCAGACAAGGTGGGAACGGTGTTCGCCGCGCGTATTTCCGGCGTGACCCGGTTCGGTCTTTTCGTCACAGTTGCCGTTAACGGCGCGAGTGGACTTGTTCCGGTGTCTTCCCTGCAAGACGATTTCTGGTTCCATGACGAAGCGACCCAAACCCTCTCGGGCCGCCGCACGCGCCTCACCTATGCTCTGACACAGGAGGTTGAGGTGCTGCTCGCCGAGGCGAGCCCGGTGACCGGCGGGCTGGTGTTCCACATCCTGCAGGGAACGGCCGGCGGTTCGCCCGGCCCGGGTAACGGAAGGGGACGCTCCCGGCGACGGTGATGATCACCTGGTTTCTGTTTCTGCTGTATTTCGTGCCGCCTGCTTCGGCCGAACCCTTCGTGCCCGGCCAGGCACTGGACCAGCGCCTGGTGACCCAGGTCACCGCCACCGCGCTCGCCTTCATGGCCCCGCGCACGCTGGAGGCGGTGCCGGTCTGGCAGCTGGCGCTGTGGGGACTGCGCGGGCTGACCACGCTCGACGCCAGGCTGACGGTGGAGTTGCGCGACGACACGCTGCGCCTCAGCATCGGCAATCGCACCCTGGCCGCCCGAGCGCCGCCCGCGCCTGACGATACCGGTGGCTGGGCCGAAGCGACGTCGCAACTTGTGCGGGCGGCCTGGGATGCCTCCGATGCGGTGCGGCGGGCCGGCACGCAGGGGGTGTTGCGGACCTTCTTCGACGAGTTGTTCAACCACCTGGACCCGTATTCGCGCTATGCGCCGCCGGCCGAGGCCGCCGACGACCGGCTGCGTCGCGCCGGCCGGGCCGGGATCGGGGCGCAGGTCGCGCATAGCGGTCGCGGCTTCACGGTGCAGGAGGTGGCGCCCGACGGTCCGGCGGCGGAGGCCGCCATCCACCCGGGCGATCGCATCCTGGCGGTGGACGGGCAGTCCACCGAGGGCGCCGACCTCGAATCGGTCAACGCCCTGCTGGCCGGGCCGGAAGGGACGCCGGTGACGGTGTCGCTGCGCGGCCGCGACGGCCGGACCCGCAGCGTGGAACTGGTGCGCACCATGGTGCCGCCGGAAACGGTGGTGCCCACGCGGGTGGGCGATCTGCTGGTGCTGCGGGTCACCGGCTTCGCCAGCGACACCGGTGCCCGTCTGGCGAACGAGATTGTGCGCGGACTGGCCGGGCCGCAGCCACCGCGCGGCCTCGTGCTGGATCTGCGCGGCAACCGCGGCGGGCTGCTGCGCCAGGCGGCGGCGGCGGCCGGCACGCTGATCCCGGACGGGCTGGTGGCGTTGACCCAGGGCCGGGACCCCGCCGCGGCGCATGATTTCCGCGCCGAGGGGACCGATCTCGGCCACGGCCTGCCGGTGGTGGTGATGGTGGATGGCCGCTCCGCCAGTGCCGCCGAAATCCTCGCCGCGGCGCTGGCCGACCAGGGACGGGCGGTGGTGGTGGGCAGTTCCACCCTCGGCAAGGGGCTGGTGCAGACCATCGCCCCGCTGCCGGATGGCGGCGAATTGCTGGTCACCTGGAGCCGGGTGCTGGCGCCGCTGGGCTGGCCGATCCAGGGCCTGGGGGTGTTGCCGCAGGTCTGCACCAGCCTGGGCGTCGATTCGCTGATGCGGCAACTGGGCGAGCTGTCACAAGGGCGGTCGATGCTGGCACGGCCGCTGCGGCGCCATCGCTCGGCCCGGGCGCCGCTGCCGCCGGCGGAGATGCTGGAGATCCGCAACACCTGCCCGGCCGCCGAGGGACGCGACACCGACCTGCTGGCGGCGCGGACGCTGATCGAGACGCCGGCGGCCTATGCGGCAGCGCTGCTGGGGCCGGCACGATAACGGCGGCGAGCCGTCGTTGACGGCGCGGCGGCCGGAAAGCAGCGGCGGCGCTTCCTGTCTGACGGAGGGGTGCATTCGTGATGATCGATCGCCGTTCCCTGCTCACCGGTGCCGGCCTTGCCTCCTGCCTCGGCGCGCTGCCTCGCCGTGTCCGGGCGGCCGGGGACGCCCTTGCCGACAAGCCGGACCATACGCTGCGCATCGGCGCCGGATTGGTCGAGCTGGCCCCCGATCACATCGTCTCGACCACTCTTTACAACGGCCAGTTTCCGGGACCGCTGCTGCGCTTCACGGAAAGCCGGCGCGCCGTCGTCGATGTTTACAACGATACCGACACGCCGGAACTGGTGCACTGGCATGGCCAGATGATTCCGGGCGACGTCGACGGCGCCGCCGAGGAAGGCACGCCGTTCGTGCCGGCGCACGGCATGCGCCGGATTGCCTTCGTGCCCAAACCATCGGGGTTCCGGTTCTACCATACGCATGTCGCCGCCCGCGGCGACCTCACCCGCGGCACCTACACCGGTCAGGCCGGACCGGTGTTCATCGAACCGGCGAACAATCCCGGCGCTTATGATCGCGAAGTATTTCTGGTGATGAAGGAATTCGCGCCGGAATTCAGCCGCGGCGGCGACATGGCAATCGACGCGCTCGCAGGCGCTCCGCTCAAGGCGCTGCAACAGATCGGCATGGCGGCGGACGCGGCGGCGGCGGAGAAAACCAAGGGATTCGAGGTCGGCTACGCGCTATTCGGCATCAACGGCCGGATGCTTGGCCACGGCGACCCCATCCGGGTGAAACAGGGTGAGCGGGTGCTGTTCCACGTGCTCAATGCGAGTGCGACCGAAATCCGCAGCCTCGCTCTGCCCGGCCATGTCTTCCGCGTCGTGGCGCTCGATGGCAATCCGGTCCCGACGCCGGCGGAGGTGCCTGTGCTCTGGCTCGGAACCGCCGAACGCGTGTCGGCGATCGTTGAGATGAGACACCCGGGCGTATGGGTCATGGGCGACCTTGCCGATGACGACCGCGACCACGGGATGGGCATCGTCGTCGAATACGCCGCCCAGAAAGGCAAACCGCGCTGGACGAAGCCAAAACCGTTCCGCTGGGATTACACGCTGTTCGGCCGCCCGGATGCCGGCCACGCCCCACCCGACGAGACGATCGAGATGACGATCGTCAAGCACAACGCGGCCCGCAACGGCTTCAACCAGTGGACCCTCAATGGCGAAGCCTTTTCGATGGACAGCATGCAGCCGGTTCACACCCTGCATGCGGGGCGGCGCTACCGGCTGAAATTCCGCAATGCGAGCGACGACATCCACCCGCTGCACCTGCACCGGCACAGTTTCGAACTGACCCGCATCGGCGGCAGGCCGACCGCCGATGTCATCAAGGACGTGGTCATGCTGGGCGGGTTTCAGGAACTCGAATGTGAGTTCATCGCTGACAATCCAGGACTGACGCTGTTTCACTGTCACCAGCAGTTGCACATGGATTTCGGGTTCATAGCGCTGTTCAAATACGCGTAGGCAGCGTTACGCCGACGCCGCCTCCAGCGCCTCGGCAGCCTCCAGCCACTCGGTTTCCGCCACTTCGGTCGCGCGGGCAATGGCAGCGAGGCGGGTCTGAGCAGCGGTGACTTCGGCCGAGCGGCCGGGCTCGTACAGGGCCGGATCGGCAAGCTTCGCCTCAACCTTCGCGCGTTCCTCCGCCAGCTTGGCGATGCGCGCCTCGGCGTCGCGGGCGCGGCGGCGCAGGGGCGCGGTGGCGGCGCGGGCCTCGGCGCGCTCGCGGCGGTCCTCGCGTTTGGTCGGGGCGGCGTCGGCCTTTGCCGGCGGGCGGGCGCGCTCAGCCAGCAGGACGCGATACTCGTCGAGATCACCCTCGAAGGGCTGCACAGTACCGTCGGCCACCAGCCAGAGCCGGTCGGCCACCAGTTCCACCAGATGCGGGTCGTGGGTGATCAGCAGCACCGCGCCCTCGAAATCGGCCAGCGCCCGCACCAGCGCCTCGCGGGCGTCGATGTCGAGGTGGTTGGTGGGTTCGTCGAGAATGAGCAGTTGCGGCGCGTCGCGGGTGGCCAGCGCCAGCAGCAGCCGCGCTTTCTCGCCGCCGGAGAGGCTGCTGACCGCCGTGCCGGCACGATCGGCGTCCAGGCCGAAACGGGCGAGCTGGGCGCGAACCTGGGCGATCGCGGCGCGCGGCAACGCGCGGGCCATGTGCTGCACCGGCGTTTCGTCGGGCACCAGCTCGTCGGCCTGGTGCTGGGCGAAGTAGCCGACCTTCAGTTTCGGGCCGCGCCGCACCTCGCCCGACATCGGCGCCAGCCGGCCGGCGACCAGCTTGGCCAGGGTGGATTTGCCGTTGCCGTTGGCGCCGAGCAGGGCGATGCGGTCATCCATGTCCACCCGCAGGGAAAGCCCGCGCAGCACCGGGCTGCCATCGTACCCGGCGGTGGCACCATCGAGAGCGAGAATGGGCGGGGCGATCTGGGTGGGCTGGGGGAAATCGAAATGGGTGGGGGAGTCCTCCACCACCGCCTCGATCGCCGGCAGTTTCGCGATCGCCTTCAGCCGCGCCTGCGCCTGCCGCGCCTTGCTGGCCTTGTAGCGGAAGCGGTCCACATAGGCCTGCATGTGGGCGCGCTGGGCCGCCACCTTGGTGGCCATGGCGGTCTGCTGCATCGCCCGCTCGGTGCGGATGCGCACGAATTCGTCGTAGCCGCCGGGGGTGACGTTGATTTTCCCGCGGTCGAGATGGGCGATGGCGTGCACGCAGCGGTCGAGCAGGCCGCGGTCGTGCGAGACGATGATCGCCGCCCCGGGGAATTTCGCCAGCCAGGTCTCCAGCCACAGCGTGGCTTCGAGATCGAGGTGGTTGGTCGGCTCGTCCAGCAGCAGCAGGTCGGGGGCGGCGAACAGGGCGGTCGCCAGTGCCACGCGCATGCGCCAGCCGCCGGAAAAGGTGCGGACCGGGCGCGCCTGGGCAGCGGCGTCGAAGCCGAGCCCGGCCAGGATGGCGGCGGCGCGGGCCGGCGCGCTGTCGGCGCCGATCGCGCGCAGGCGCTCGTGGATTTCGTCCAGACGGTGCGGATCGGCCGAGTCGTGTTCGGCCTCGGCGAGCAAAGCGAGTCGTTCGGGGTCGCCCTGCAGCACGATGTCGGTGAGCGGGAAATCCCCGTCCGGCGCCTCCTGCTTCACCTGGCCGAGCCGGGCACGGCTGGCCAGCCGGATCTCACCGCCATCGATGGCGAGGTCGCCGGCGATAGCCTTCAGCAGGGTGGATTTGCCGGCGCCGTTGCGGCCCAGCAGGCCGATGCGCTTGCCGGGATCGACCGCGAGGTCGGCCCGATCGAGCAGGGTGCGGCCGCCGAGGCGGATGGTGATGCCGGTGAGGGTGAGCAGGCTCATGGGCGGGATGTAGCGGCGGCGGGACGCGCGGGGAAGCGGGACCTGGCTTTCAGCTCTCGTCCAGCCCGCTCCGCGCCGCTTCCAGCGGCCGCAGCAGCGCCCCGCGCAACTCACGGACCGAGAACGGCTTGTTCAGCACCGGGCAGTCCTGGAAGCGCCGCGGCACCACCAGGCTCGCCTCATAGCCGGTGGCAAGCACGAACGGGATGCCGCGCCGCAACAGCCGGTCGGCCGCCGGCCAGACCGGCGTGCCGTCGAGGTCCACGTCAAGCAAGGCAATGTCGATCTCCGCCGTCGCCGCCAACTCGACCGCCGCTTCCAGGCGCGCCACCGGCCCGACCACCGACACGCCCACCATCTTCAGATTACGGACAATGTTGGCGGCAAGCAGCGCGTTGTCCTCCACGACAAGGACGCGCTTTCCGCCGAGCGCGGCCAGCAGGTAGGTGGTGCCGGCCCGCGCCGGCGCGGATGGGGGCGCCGGCGGTTCGGCCAGCGAGGCGATCTGATCCCATGGCACCACCACGGTGCAGGTCAGGCCCGCGGCCGGGAAGCAGAGTTGCACCGTGCCGCCAAGCTCGTAGGCCAGACTGGTCTCGATCAGCGTGAGGCCGAAGCCGCGCTGCGTCGGCTCCGCCACCGCCGGGCCGCCGGTTTCACACCAGTGCAGCACCAGCACCTGCCCATCGCGCTGCTCGGCATGCCAATCGACGACCACCCGTCCGCCCGGCACCGACAACGCGCCGTATTTGGCGGCGTTGGTGGCCAGTTCGTGCACCGCCAGGCTGAACGCCAGCGCCGCCTTCGGCCGCAACAACACCGGCGCGTCGGCCGCAATCACCACCGAGGGCGCCGCCGCGCCCATGTAGGGGGCCATCTCCTCGGCGATCATCATCTGCAGGTTGGCACCCTCCCAGCGGCTTTTGGTCAGCAGGCTTTGCGCCAGGCTCATGGCGCGCAACCGCCCCTCGAAGCTGGCCAGAAAACCATCCAGCGTGTCCTCGCTGGTCCGGCTCTGGCCGACCAGGGCCTGGATGGTGGCCAGCATGTTCTTGACCCGATGATCGAGCTCGGCCATCAGCAAATCCTGGCGCTGCCGCGCCGCCACCTCCTCGCGCACCCGCCGCTCCAGATCGCCGGTCAGGCGGCGGAGCCGGGCCTCGGTTTCCTTGATCAGGGTGATATCGCTCGACACCGCAGCCACGCCGTGGATCGAGCCGTCCTCCATGCGCAGCGGCGCCTTGGCCGAGCGGAAAACCCGCCTGCCCTGGCCCGCCGCGTCGAACACCTCCTCCGTGATCTCCATGCGGCCGGTCTCGATGATGCGCCGATCGTTGGCCATCGCCGCGTCGGCCTGTTGCGCGTCGTGGTGCCATTGCGCGGTGGTACGGCCGATCACCGCCTCCGCGGGCCGGCCGGCGACCGCAAGCAGGGCCGGATTGGCGAACAGGAAACGGCCCTCGGTGTCCTTCGCATAGATCGGGTCGGGGGAGCAGTTGCCGATGGCGCGCAGCAATGCCGCTGTCTGCCGAAACTCCTCCGCGGTGCGCTTGCGGGCCGTGATGTCCTCGATGACGCCGATGTGGCACTCCGGGCTGCCATCGGGGGCACGAAGCAGGGACACCGTCACGTTGACCCAGATCACCTCCCCGTCCTTGCGCAGATAGCGCTTTTCGACCGTGAAGGTTGAGATCTCTCCCGCCGCCAGCGCGGTCGTCTGGGCGTCGTCAACCGCCCGGTCGTCGGGATGGGTGATGTCTCTGAAACTGCGGACGAGCAACTCTTCGCGCGTGTAGCCGGTGATGTCGCACAGCTTTTCGTTAATGGACAGCGGGACCCGGTCCAGGCCAGCCAGCGACATGCCAACCGCCGCCTGCTGGAACATGGCACGGAAGCGCTGCTCGGTCCGGCGTTCCGCGGTCACGTCGCGGTAGAAGATCGTCAGGCCATCATTCGAGGGATAGGCCTGCGCCTCGAAATGGGTTTTGAGCGGGGCGTAGTAGCCCTCCACCTGGGTCGGCACGCCACGCTCCATCGCCGCCCGGTAGGCATCGGCGAAGACGGTCCCCGCCAACCTGGGAACCGCGTCCCACATCACCTGGCCGAGGAGATCGCGACCTGCCGCGAGCCGCACCTTCGCGCGTTCATTGAGAAAAGTGTAGCGCCAGGCGCAGTCGAGCACGACCACGCAATCCGTCGTGCTTTCGAGCGCGGTACGAAGGGCTTGCTCGCGGGCCTCCTGCGCCACCGCCATGCGATCGAAGGCGGCGGCGAGGCGGCCGAACTCGCTGTTGTCCTCCCGCAGGCCGGTGCGGGCTGCGAAATCGCCGGTTCGCCAGCGATCGGCAACAGCCAGCAGTCGGTCGAGCGGCCGGCGGATCAGGCGCCTGCCGCCCAGAACCGTGATAACCAGTGCCAGTCCGGCCCCGGCGACGATCAGAAACAAGCCGGTGCGGTTGGCCTGCGTCACCGCCGCGAAAGCGGTTTCCCGGTCCAGTCCGACCGCGATGCGCAATCCCTTCGGTTCCGCGTCAACGGGCGCATACGCGACGATACGCGCCCGGCCGTCGGCGGTCTTCATCGGGACGACCTTGATCTCGTCTCCTGCCAGGCTGAAGCGCATCGCATCGGGCATCGGCTGGCCGACATAGCGCGCGCCGTCCGGGAAGCGAGCCAGGATCGTGCCGTTGCGGTCCCTTACCGACACGGCGACATCCGGCGGCAGGGCGAGATGCTCAAGCTGCTGCCTCAGCCAGTCGAGACTGAGTCCCAACTCCACCACACCGACGACGATTCCGTCCCGGTTTCTGAGCGGTTTGGCAAAGTGGATGGAAGGCTGTCCAGAAACACGGCCGACCGTGTATTCGCCGATGACAAAGCTGTCCGTCTGCAGGGCGTTGCGGAAATAGGCGCGGTCGGAAAAGTTAACACTGGAATCGGAGGGGCCAGCCGCACAGACGAGATGCCCATCGAGACCGACGACCCCGGCGAAGATGTAGCGCGGCGACTGTTCCAGCAGGTTCGCCAGCAGGCGTTGGCACTGCTCCGGCAAATTGTCCTGCACGAACGGTGCGCCGCTGATCGCGTTGAGCGCCTGTTCCGCCCCTTCGACGATCCGCTGCTGTTCGGCGCTGACGAGGCGCACAAGCCGCAGCGCCTCGTCTTCCACGAGTTGCTGCCTTGTGTGGCGCGCTTCGCTCTCGGTGGTGGCCTGGAACGCCAGAGCGGGGAGCAGGGCTATCGACACGAGTAGCAGCAGCCGGGCAAGAAGGCTTTTCAGTTCGACCTCACCTCGTACGCCTCACAACCTTGTTACAGAGATGAGGCTTCCGCATTGATTAACGTCAATGTGCAAAGGATTCGCAACCGGGCGCAGGCTGACGGTTTCTGTGCGCAACATGGCGTCGTACGGTTGAAGCATGCCACGGAATGGCCTTGATCCTGCAACAATATGCAACAGGCGGCGGAAACTCATTACTGTGAGAAATAAGAGTCTATTAGGAATGGGAGTCCCGATCGTGCCGAAATAATACTAGAATTTGGTGGTTTGCATCGAAAGGCTGGCGGCCTTCCGATAGTATGGACGGCGCTGAATCACCGAATGCACGCGGCTGGAACCTCGCCCTGAAGGCGCTCCGCGCCCGCCGCATCGGGACCGGGCTGGCGGCGCACCGCCGGCCGCCGCCGCCGGTCGATCCGGGCGTGGTGGACCCGCGTGCCACTCCCCGGTAGCCTGAATGGTATGGTGGACCGTCCTTCAGGGGGTCCCCTGGAACCGGCCATGGGCCGCCGGTCGATACCGAATGGAGAGACCCGATTGCTGGCTGCCGGTCGGCGAATCGCCGCGCTGATACTGTTGCTCCTGCTGCCGGTGCTCGTGCTGGCGGGGTGTGAAACGCCGCGCCCCGACTTCACGGAGCGCACCCGCCAGGACTGCGAGCGCGGCGACCGGGACGCGTGCCGGCTGCTGGACGCCTTCGATCCGTCGAAAGACGCCAAGCCCCCACCGGCGCGTCCCGTGCGGGTGGCGCCGGTTCGACCCCCGCGGCCGGAGGCGGCCCGGCCCACGCCGGTCGAGACGGATGTCCAGGCCATCATGAAAGGCATCGAGCAGGCGCGCGGTGCGCCCAGAACCGGCTATCAGCAGGAGATTCCGTCGCACGCGGTGCCATCCCACGATGTTCCGATGCCTGAGCAGGCGCCTGCCGGCACGCCGTCACCGCAACCACCGGGCACTCCCTAGCAACGGAATCGCGTCTCTTTGAAAGCAGGCAACAAATAGACATGGCTAAGCAAACGGCGGCGGCGTCCGCCACCTACATCCTCAGAGCGGTGCTGAAACCGCGGCTCTATCGTGACATCGAGATTGCAAGAGATGCTTCCCTGCACGCTCTGGCCATGGCCATCGTCGATGCATATGGTTTCGATTTCGACCATGCTTTCGGATTCTACAGCAAGCTGACCGGAAACATCTATCAATCGCCGGTTCGCTACGACCTGTTCGCCGACATCGAGGGCACTACGGATGCCGGAAGCGTGAAGCGCACGCCCACTCAGACGGCATTCCCCGGCATCGGCCGCAAGATGACGTTCCTGTTCGATTTCGGCGATGAGTGGCGGTTCAAGGTCGAGGTGATCGGCGCCGGCGAGACCATGCCGAAAACGCGATACCCGAAGGTGGTGGCGAAGGCGGGCGAGGCGCCGCCGCAATATCCCGATCCGGAAGACGACGAATAAGGGCGATCAGGAAATCGGGTGGGCGCCGCCCCACGGATCGCGCACCGCGTCGCCCTCCAGATAATCCGGCCCGATCGGCACTTTTCCATGCCCGCCGGGGATATCGAGCACATAGGTCGGCCAGGCGAGCCCGGTCACCCGCCCGCGCAGCGCGGCCAGCAGCCGGCGTCCCTCCGCGATCGGCACATGGAAGCGGGACGTGCCGGGAGCTGGGTCGAGCTGGTGCAGGTAGTAGGGTTTGACCCGGGCGGCCAGCATCGCCCGGAACAGCGACTCCAGCGCTTCGGCGCTGTCGTTCACGCCGCGCAGCAGCACGGATTGCCCGAGCACCGGCACGCCGCGCGCCTGCACACGCCGCAGCGCCGCACGCGCCGCCGGGGTAAACTCGCGCGCGTGGTTGGCGTGCACCACCAGCCAGAGCGGCGTCGGCCCGTCGAGTGAGTCGGCTAGCGCCGCCGTCACCCGCACCGGGTCAGCCACCGGCACGCGGGTATGGATGCGCACCATCTCCACATGCGGGATACCAGCCAGCCGGGCAAGCAGGTCTCGCAGCCGGCGCGGGGCGAGCATCAAAGGATCACCGCCGGAGAGAATAACCTCGCGGATGGCCGGATGCGCGCGCAGCCAGGCCAGGGCGGCGTCCAGCTCGGCCTCGGTCAGCACCCCTCCGTCCGGCCCGACATGGGCACGCCGGAAGCAGAAGCGGCAATACACCGGACACACCAGCAGCGGCTTCAGCAGCACCCGGTCCGGATAGCGGTGCACGATGCCCTTCACGGGCGAGAGCGCGTCGTCGCCGATCGGATCGGCGCGCTCATGCGGCGCGGTAACCAGTTCGGCCGGGTGGGGGATGAACTGGAGTCCGATCGGGTCGTCCGGATGCGCGATCAGCGCCTGCATCGCCGGCGTGATCGCAACCGCATAGCGTGCCGCCACCGCCGCCGCCGGATCGCGCCCGCTGACCAGCCCGGCTTCGGCCAGGGCGTCAGCGTCGCGCAACGTGCGCACAGGGGGGCTGCCGTCGAGCATGGCGATGGCTGTAATGTGCGCCCCCGCATGCCGCAACCATCCTGGCACCCCGAGAGCCTGGCCGCACGCCTGCCCTTCCTGCGCCGCAGGACCAGGCTGGCCGCCGCCGTGCGCGCCTTCTTCGACGCGCGCGGCTACCTGGAGGTGGAGACGCCATACGCCGTCACCGCGCCGGGCGAGGAAGTGCATCTGTCGGCCTTCGCCACCGAGCGCATCGCGCCGGATGGCGGGCGGCAAAAACTGTGGCTGCACACCAGCCCGGAATTCGCCATGAAGAAACTGCTGGTGGGCGGCGCCGGGCCGATCTTCCAGCTTGCCCGGGTCTGGCGCAACGGCGAGGGCAGCGACCTGCACGCGCCCGAGTTCACCATGCTGGAATGGTACCGCCCCGGCGCCACGCTGGACGACCTGATGGACGAAGCCCACGCCCTGCTGCGCGCCGTACTGCCGCCGGTGGTGGAATGCCGCGGCGTGCGCACCGACCTGCGCAGCGCCGAGCGTTTGTCCCTGGCCGACGCCTTTTCCACCCATGTCGGCGCCGACCTGCTGGCCAGCGCCGGCGATGCGGCAGCACTGGCGGAAAGCGCCGGCGTCGCGCTGCGCCCCGGCGAAAGCTGGGAGGATCTGTTCTTCCGGCTGTTGCTCGGACGGATCGAGCCGCGCATCGGCCGCGACCACCCGACCTTCCTCACCCATTGGCCGGCCGCCCAGGCGGCCCTGGCCCGCCGCGACCCGGCCGACCCGCGCGTTGCCGAGCGGTTCGAGCTGTTCGTCTGCGGCATCGAACTGGCCAACGCCTTCGTCGAGCTGACCGACGCCGGGGAGCAACGGGCGCGCTTCCTCGCCGACCGGGCCCGCCGGAGGGCGCTGTACGGCGATGCCGGCTGGCCGCTCGACGAGGCGTTCCTGGCCGCCCTCGCGCACGGCATGCCCGCCGCCGCCGGCATTGCTCTGGGGTTCGACCGGCTGGCGATGATCGCCGCCGGCGCGGCGCGCATCAGCGACGTAACCTGGCTGCCCTGAGCCGGCCCGTTCACCGGGCGGAAAGCAAATCCCGGCAGGTTCCGGCTCGCTTGCAATGGAACCGGAGGCGAGCCGTGGCGTGGACCGACACTATCAGCATTCGCCGCAAGATCGCTGTGGCGTTCGGGCTGATCTGCCTCGGCACCATCGCTCTCGGTGGCTTCGCGGCGGCGCGGCTGGACGCGGTGCGGGCCAGCCTGGGCGATTTGCGCGAGCGGGCCATCGTCGCCACCGAGGCACTGTCCGCCATGGCCTGGTCGGCCGAGAAAATCCGCTTCTATCAGGCCTCCGTTCTCCTCAGCGACGGCCAGCTGCGCCAGGAGCGGATGAATTTCTTCCCCGGCCTGGATGCTGAGCTGGATCGCGCCTGGGCCCGCCTGGAACCAACGGCCCACCCGGGCGAGGAGCAGCGTGTCGTCGCGCAACTGCAGGCAGCACTGCAGCAGTTCCGCGCCACCGCCGGCGAATGGCGCGCCCTGCTCAGCCGCGGCGCTAAGGACGGGGCGATCGACCTGTTCAACAACCGCCAGAAAGACCAGATGCGCGCGCTGCGTTCGGCGCTGGAGGCGGCGATCCGCTTCGAGGAGCAGGCGGCGAATACGATCTCGAGCGAGTTGGCCGCCCGCTCGGACGCGGCGCGGCTGTGGATACTGGTGTCGGTCGGCCTGCTCGGGCTGCTGGGCGCGCTGGCCGGCCTGCTGCTGACGCGCGACGTGTCGCGCCCGCTGCAGGCGCTGCGGCGCAGCATGACGGCGCTGGCCCACGACGAGGTGGACGTGGACATCGCCGCCCTGTCGCGCCGCGACGAAATCGGCGAGATGGCCCGTGGCGTCGCGGCGTTCCGCGACAACGTGCGCACCCGCCAGACCCTGGAACGGCGGCAGACCGGGGAGGCGGAACACCGCGCCCGCCAGGCACAGGCGATGGAGCAACTGGCGGATGACTTCAACCGCGCCGTCAGCGGCGTGATCACCGCGGTCGCGGCGGCGGCCGGCGGGGTCGAAGGCACCGCCGGTCGGCTGGCCGAGCTGGCCCAGCTTGCCTCGGCGCAGGCCGGGACGGTGTCCGAAACGGTGGGCCAGGCGACCGCGAACGTGGAGGATCTGGCCGAGGCGGCGCGGCTGCTGGCCGCCGGCGGCGCCACGGCGGTCGAACGGATTGAGCAGGCCAGCACCACCGCGCGCCGCGCCGGGGAAGGCGCGGCGCAGGCGCGGGCGGCCATGGACGGGCTGTCCGGCGCGGCCGACCGCATCGAGTCGGTGGTGCAGTTGATTGCCTCCATCGCCGGCCAGACCAACCTGCTGGCGCTGAACGCCACGATCGAGGCGGCACGCGCCGGCGAGACCGGGCGCGGCTTCGCGGTGGTGGCGAACGAGGTGAAAAGCCTCGCCGCCGCCACCACCAAGGCAACCGGCGAAATCGCCGGCCAGATCGCCGCCCTGCAGGAGGCGGCGCACCAGGCCGCCCGCATGACCAGCGAGATCGCCGGCGCGATCGGCGATGTCGCCGCGGCGGCGGGCTCGGTGGGCGACGTGGTGGCGACCCAGGAAACGGCGACCCAGGCGATCGCCCACAACGTCGCCGAAGCCAGCCAGGGCATGCGCAAGGCGCACGGCGTCATGGCGCAGCTGAACGACGGCGCCACCGCCTCGGCCGGCGGGGCGCGCGAGGTGATGCAGGCGGCGCACAAAGTCACCGGCGAGGCCGAGGAACTCCGCCAGGAGATCGAGGCCTTCCTGGCGGCGATCCACAATGCCGGCGAGCGGCGCGAATACCAGCGCATCCCCTGCGCGCTTGACGTTCAGATCGTCGCCGCTTCCGGCACAGTCGCCGGGCAGCTGCGGGACATCTCGCTGGGCGGCTGCCGGTTCGGCGCAGTCCTGCCGGCCGGCAGCGGCGAGCACGTCACCCTCATCGCCCCTGGCGGCAGCAAAATCCGCTGCCGCGTGGTGGCGGTCGAGGCGGAGGCCACCCGCCTCCAGTTCGCCCTGGACGACGCCACGCGGCGCACGGTGCACAGCCTGCTGCCGGCCCCCCGCGCCGCCTGACGCCCCCGCCGCCTAACCGGGGCAGGTTCCGCGAGCGCTCCACTCACCCGCGATCGCCGCGACCGCCCGCCACCAGTCCGCGGATGGCGCGTATCCTGGCATGATGGAATTCGGGCTCCAGGCTGTCCACGGTCAGCGCCTGCCGCCGCGTGACCCCGTCCACCGCCGGCCCGGCCTGCACGGTTTCCGCCAGGATGGCGGCGTCCAGCGCCTCGTCCAGGCAGGCCAGCAGGCCCGGGCGCCACTCCGCCCGCAGCACCGCCAGCGCGCCAAGGAGGGCGAAACAGCCCCAGTTCGACACCCCGGCCACGATCAGATGCTGCGCCGGCGTGACGCAGGCGATCGCGGCCCCGTTGGCGATGTGACGCGCGATCAGCCCCTCCGGCAGCGCGCCCATGCCGATTTCGTTGCCGCCGTCGCCGATCGCCACCGTCCCCCACGGCCCGGCCGCGAACAGCTCGTGCAGGGGGGCGGTCCAGCCGCTCAGGTTGGCGCCGTGCATGTTGCGCGGCACGCCGTCATGCGCCGGTCCGCAGCGCTCGATGGCAATGGCGGTGGTGACCCCGTGCGCGGCCCAGGCCGCCGTCAACGCGCCCATGTCCCCGCCCGGTGCGGCGGCATCGACCGGCACATGCGGCACTGCCGCCCCGCGCAGGGCCGCCGCGCAGGCATCAGCGCACAGCGTGTCGGTGGCGATGCGGCAACGCACGCCCACGGCGGAGAGTCCCGCGGCGAGCAGCGCCGTGCCCACCGGCCCGTCGGTCTCGGCGGCCGGCGGCGTGCCGTGCGGAACAAAAAAACCGGTGATCAGGCCCAGCACCGGACGCGGCGTTGCCGCGATCGCCGCCGCAGCGCTGTACAGCCCGCCGGCGCCGGCAGCAAACAGCGGGGCGATGTTGCGGCCCACATCCAGCTGGATTGCCCGCTCGATCGCATCGATCTTCCGTCGCCGTTGCGCTTCTTCCGGCATCCTGGTCCCCTGGCCTTGCGTCCAGCATGCCGAATGCGACAACCGGCACAATGCTGGATACTACTCGAATCTGAAACGATATGCCGGTTCACGCCGCCTGTATGCATTCGTGTTCGCCGCCGGTACCGCGCTGGCCAGGCTGGCCGGTGCCCTTGCCGCCCCCCTCCAGTCGGTCTATCCGGGCATGGGACAGGGGTTTATTGTTATTTCCTTCGTGGTGGCGGTGATCGGCGGGCTTGGTTCGATGGCCGGTGCGTTCTGGGGGCGCTGCTGGTGGGGATGATCGACACGCTGTGCACCGCCGATGTGCCGCAGGAAGCCGGGGCGTCCGTCTATGTGCTGATGGCGGCGGGGCTGATCTGGCGGCCGGCCGGCCTGTTCGCGCGGGGCTGAGCCGCATGAGTCTTGGCTCGCCGCGGCTGCATTTTCTGTTCTTCCTGCTCGCCGTGCTGCTGGCCTGTGCGCCGCTGTTTGCCCCGCCGTACTGGCTGGAGCTTGCTTCCACCGCGCTGGTGGCGGCGATGTTCGCACTGAGCCTGCAATTGCTGGTGGGGGGGGCGGGGCTGGTCAGCCTCGGGCATGCGGCATTCTTCGGCCTCGGCGCCTATGCGGTGCACCTGACCACGCAGCTGCTCGGCGCGCCGCCGTCGATCTTCCTGACGCTGCCTGCCGCCGCCGCCCTGGCCGGCGTGGCGGCGCTGGCGGTCGGGGCGCTGGCGCTGCGCACGCGCGGCTTTTTCTTCCTGATGAGCACGCTCGCTTTCGGGCAGATTCTGTTTTTCCTCTTTCACGACACCTCGCTCGGCGGCGGCACCGACGGGGTGTTCATCCCGCGCCCGGAATTCGGCGTCGGCAGCCTGGTGCTGCAGGTCTCGCGCGCCGACCGGCCCGGCATGCTGCTGCTGCTGAACCTGGGTGTCCTCGTGCTGATGTATGCCGGGCTGGACGCGTTGATGCGCACCCTGTTCGGCCGCGCGCTGCAGGGCATCAAGGCAAACGAGCACCGCATGGCCGCCGCCGGCCACAATGTCGGCGCGCTGAAACGCGCCGCCTTCGTGCTGGCCGGTACGCTGGCCGGCATCGCCGGCCACATGGCAGCGGTGACCGATGCCTTCGTCACCCCCGACCTGCTGGGCTGGCACCGGTCGGCGGACGCCCTGCTGATGGTGCTGCTCGGCGGCATCGGCACGCTGTATGGCCCGATCCTCGGCGCCTTCGCCTTCACCGGGCTCGCCGAGGCCAGCCAGTCCATGACCGGGCGGCCGGGGCTGGTGGAGGGCCTGGTGGTGCTCGCCGTCGTGCTGGCGCTGCCGCGCGGCCTGGCCGGCCTGCGCGGGCGTGCGGCCCGATGACGCTGGTGCTGGACGCCGAACGGCTGTCGCGCCGTTTCGGCGACCTGCGCGCGGTCAGTGACGTGTCGCTGCAGGTGCGCCGCGGCGAGCTGCACGCCGTCATCGGCCCCAACGGCGCCGGCAAGAGCACCCTGGTGAACCTGCTCTCGGGCGAGCTGGCACCGGATTCCGGGCGCATCCGGATCGATGGGACAGACGTCACCGGCTGGCCGAACTGGCGGCTCGCCAGGGCCGGTATTGGTCGCTCCTTCCAGCGCAGCAATGTCATGGAAGCCATGACGGTGCTGGAGAATGTGCGCCTCGCCGCGCAAGCCGTGCTGGTGCCGCGCCGGCACCTGCTGCGCCCCGCGGCGGATGATCCCGTGTCGCTGCACGCGGCCATCATGGTGCTGCTGCGCGTCGGTCTCGCCGATGTTGCCGGCCGCATCGCCGCCACGCTCAGCCACGGCGAGCTTCGCCTGCTGGAGATCGCCATTGCGCTGGCCGTGCAGCCGCGCGTGCTGCTGCTGGACGAGCCGCTGGCCGGCATGGGCCCGGAGGAGAGCCAGCGTCTCGCCCGGCTGCTGCACGAACTGGCGCGCGACCATGCGGTGCTGCTGATCGAGCAAAACATAGACGTGGTGTTCGCGGTGGCGGACACCCTGACGGTGATGCTCGACGGCCGCGTGCTCGAACGTGGTCCCCCGGCGCGCATCCGGAATTCCGCTGCCGTGCGCGAGGCCTATCCGGACCACGACCCATGAGCGAGACGGGTGGCAATGGACACCTCGGCGGGCGGTGCCTAGATCGGAACCGGATGCAGCAAGAGAGTGCCAAGATGATCGAAGCCTGGACCTGGCCGACGCCGAACGGCCACAAGGTGCACATCGCCCTGGAGGAGCTGGACCTTCCCTACAAGGTCATTCCCGTCAACATCAGCGCCGGCGACCAGTTCAAGCCGGAATTCCTGGCGATCACCCCGAACCACCGTATCCCGGCCATCGTCGATCCCGACGGGCCGGGCGGCCAGCCCATTACCCTGTTCGAGTCGGGCGCCATCCTGATCTACCTGGCCGAGAAGGCCGGGCGGCTGATCCCCGCTGACCCGCAGGCCCGCTACACCTGCCTGCAATGGCTGATGTTCCAGATGGGCGGCATCGGGCCGATGTTCGGCCAGTTCAACCATTTCAGCAATTACGCACCGGAAAAAATCCCCTACGCCATCGAGCGCTACCAGAACGAGGTGCTCCGCCTGCACCGGGTGCTGGAAAAGCGCCTCGCCCAGGCCGCGTGGCTGGCCGGCGACGACTACTCGATCGCCGACATCATCACCTACCCCTGGTTGCGTCATCCGCACCGCCGCGGCGTCGATTTCAACGATTTTCCCAACGTGAAGCGCTGGTTCGAGGCGATCGACGCCCGGCCGGCCGTGCAGCGCGGCTGCGCCGTGCTGGCGGAGCACCAGCGCAAGGGCGCGATTACCGACGCCGCCCGCGAGGTTCTGTTCGGCAAGACGCAGTTCACGGTCCGGTGATCTTTGCCGAGCATGCTATCGTGCTGCGCGCGGAGGTTGTATCGTTGCCTCCAGCCACTCTTGGCACGGAAGGCACCGCTTAGCGACGATGACTGCACGTATCCTCATCGTCGACGACGTGCCGGCGAACACGCGCCTGCTCGAATCCAAGCTGTCCGCCGAATACTATGAGATCGCCACCGCCCAGGACGGGTTCGAGGCCATCCGCCTCGCCCAGGCCTGGCAGCCCGACCTGATCCTGCTCGACGTGATGATGCCGGAGCTGGACGGCTACGAGACCTGCCGCCGGCTCAAGGACGATGCCGCCACCATCCATATCCCCGTCGTGATGGTCACCGCCCTCGGCGAGCCCGGCGAGCGGCTGCGCGGACTGGAGGCAGGGGCCGACGATTTCCTAACCAAGCCGGTCGAGTACGACACCCTGCTGGCGCGGGTGAAGTCGCTGGTGCGGCTCAAGCGCCTGCTGGACGAATGGCGCCTGCGCGGCGAGACTGCCCGCGCGCTCGGCCTCACTTCGGACTCACTGGCCCCGCCCTCGGTCGCCGGCGCCCGCGCGCTGGTGGTGGACGACTGGGACCTTGGCGCCCAGACCGTGCAGGACGCGTTGTCGCGCGAGGGCATCCTGCCCGGCCGCGCCGCGTCGGAAGCCGAGGCACTGGCGCTCACCGCCGCCATCCCGTTCGACCTGGTGGTGCTGAGCCTGTCGATAACCGCCGAGGACCCGCTGCGGCTCGCCTCCCGCCTGCGCGCGAGCGATACCACCCAGGACATCCCGCTGCTGCTGATCGCCGAACCCGAGCAGAAGGACCGCATCCTGCGCGGCTTCGATCTCGGCGCCAATGACTGGCTGCTACGACCGATCGACGAGAACGAGTTGCGCGCCCGTGCGCGCAACCAGGTCCGCCGCAAATTCTACCAGGACCGGCTGCGCGCCGATCTCGGCACCGCGCTGGAAATGGCGCTGACCGATCCGCTCACCGGCTTCTACAACCAGCGCTACCTGATGCGGCACCTGCGCGGGCTGATGGCCACGGCCCAGACCGGCGGCATTGCGGTGATGATGGTCGATGTGGACCACTTCAAAAGCATCAACGACCGTTACGGCCATCCGGCCGGTGACCGGGCGCTGAAGGCCGTGGCCGACACGCTGCGCGGCCGCACCCGCGTGTTCGACAGCATCGCCCGTTATGGCGGCGAAGAATTCGTGGTGGTGATGCCGGGCACCGGCCCGCAGGACGCCATGACGGCGGCCGAGCGGCTGCGCGTTTCCATCGAGCGCATGCCGTTCAGCCCCGAGGCCGGGGTGATGCATCAACTGACCGTCAGCATCGGGATAGCGTTCGGCGACGCCCGCAACCATAGCGCCGAATTGCTGCTGCAGGCGGCCGATCAGGCGATGTACCGGGCCAAGGCGGCCGGCCGCAACCGCGTGGAGCCGGCGGTCGCGCCGCCGGCCTGAGGCCGGACCTACTTGATCTTGGCTTCCTTGAACGCGACGTGCTTGCGCGCCACCGGATCGTATTTCCGGAACTCCAGCTTGCCGGTCTGGGCGCGGGCGTTCTTTTTCGTCACGTAGAAATAGCCGGTGTCGGCAGTGGACACGAGCTTGATCTGGACCGTGTTCGTCTTGGCCATGTTGGAAAACCTCTCGAAGGACCGCGCTCATCGCGCATCCGGCAGGGCGGCGTCAAGGGAGAAAGCAAGGCGAGCGGCCTGCGGGTGCACCGGGGCTTGACCGACCGGCGCCGTCGGTGCATTATTGAATCGATGTTGCCGTCGCGGTGCGGCATAATATCGAAATCCTGCGCGGAGTTCCTGCGCCGATGTCAGCCCCTTGGCCCGCAAACCCGCGCGCGGCGGTTGCCGACATTATTATCTGTCTTGCCGCCGGGGCGATCGTCTCGGTCCTGCTCGGGCAGGACGCGAACTGGGACCTGCGCAACTACCATCTCTATAACCCGTTCGCCCTGCTGAACAGCCGGACCGGTATCGACCTGATGCCGGCCGGACTGCAGAGCACATTCAATCCGCTGCTCGATGTGCCCTACTACGTGCTGGCGATGGGGCCGCTGGCAGCGGCGCCGCGCATGCTGGCGGCGCTCGCCGGGCTGCCGTTCGGCGCTTTGCTGTTCGCAACCTTGCGGCTGGCGACCTGGATGCTGGGCGACCTCACCGGGGCGGAACGCCTGCTGCCCTGGATCGCCACCGCGATCGCCGGCAGCGCCGCCGCCACGCGGTCCGAAATCGGCACTACCTTCAACGACATCCCGATCGCAGCCCTGCTGCTCGGCGCGCTGGTGCTCGGCTGTAGCAAGGAAGGTCGTCGCTCGGCACTCGCCGCCATGGCCGGTGCCGGCGCAATGGTGGGCGCGGCGGTCGCACTCAAGCCGACGGCGGCGGTGTTCGCACCGGGAATAATCGCCGCCCTCCTTGTCGGCGCGGTCGGCTGGCGTGCCTGGCTGCGCGTGCTCGCCGGGTTCGGCGCCGGAGCCCTGCCGGCGGCGGCGCTGCTGGCCGGACCCTGGGCGCTCACGCTCATGCATTTGTACGACAGCCCGACCTTTCCACTGCTGAACGCGCTGTTCCGCTCGGACTGGTATCCACCTGATAACGTGACAGAAACGCGCTTCCTGCCGCGCGACATCTGGCAGACGCTGTTCTATCCGTTCTACTGGATTCGCCTGCAGTCGTTCCTGGTGACCGAACCGCCGTTCCGCGATGCCCGCATGGCGCTCGCCATGCTGGCCCTGCCCCTGCTCGGCGTCGCGGCCTGGCGCGGCGTGCTCGCGCAGCCGCGGCGGGTGCTGGCCGTCACCGCAGCCCTGGTGCCCGGCTACGTGCTGTGGCTGCGCGCCTTCTCCATCCTGCGCTATGCATTGGTGCTGGAGGCGCTGTCGGCCCTGCTGATTGTGGCTGCGCTGCACACCGCAGCGCGCAGCTTCGCGCCGCGCCGCCCCCTCCTCGCGCCCGGCCTGGCCGCCCTGGGGCTCGCGGTGCTGCTTCTGCATACGCGGGTGCCGGACTGGTGGCGCATCCCCTATGGGCAACGGGTTTTCGAGGTGGAGCAGGTGCAATTGCCACCGGGCAGCCTCGTGCTCGCGATCCACGCCCCGGTCGCCATGGCCATCCCGTTCCTGGACGCGCCGGGCTTCCGTGCCATCGGCCTCACGGGCGAGACGTTGCGGTCAAAAGGGTACAAGCTGTTCGCCGAGATCGTGCACCGGATCGACACGCATGACGGTCCGATCTTCGCCCTGTCCGACGTGACCGGACGCGCGGTCGAGGCGGCGCCCTGGTTCGGCCTCGTTGCCGAGGCGGCCAGCTGCCGGCCGGTCCGCAACAACATCACCTTCAATGCCCAGATCATGCTCTGCCCGCTGCATCGCAAGGCGGCAGCGCCTGCGCCGTGACAGGACAGGGAAACGCAGCGGCGCAGACCGGCCTGCCGCGGTTGTGCTTGGCCGTGCGCTGAGCTACCGTTTTGCCCGCACCGCCAGGCAACAAGCACGGTTCAGTGAACGCGGTCGATTTTATCGGATGTTGGCTTGTCGGATGTCGGCAAGCTCGTGAATGAGACGGCCTAGAATGACTGACCAGCTGATCCCGTTCACAAACATGCCCATCGGGCCGCCCGCCGCCGCAGTCCCGGCGACGCTCGACCGACCGGTGATGTTCCTGCACATTCCCAAGACGGCAGGCACATCGTTCATCGGCACCCTGCGCAACGTCTTCGGGCAGGACCGCCTGGTCCGGCTGGTTTCGATCGAGGAATCGACCCCTGGCGAGGTCGGCCGCCTGCTGTCGGAACGCCCCGGCGGTCTCGCTTGCCTGGCCGGGCACATCCCGTTCCACATGATCGCACCCTGGCAGGACCGATGCGCGATATTCACTGTCCTGCGCGACCCGATCGCCCGCGTGATGTCGCTGTTCAGGTTCATCCAGCAGCGCCCACCCGCCGAGCAGATGCGGCTCGGGCTGAACACGGGTTTCGCCTTCAACGCGTTCATCACCTCCCGCCATCCCGAGCTGTTCGGCCAGATCAATGACGGGATGACCCGGATGCTGTGCGGCGATCCGCACCTGAGCACGCCGGAATCGTCGATGTTCTGGGACGCCACACCATCGCCGCGGGCGATCGCGGCCGCCCTGCGCACGCTCGAGGGCATCGATTTCGGCATCGCCGAGGACATGCACAACACGATGCGCACCGCGCGTGCCGCCTGGGGCATTCCGTACGACCTCGATATCGGCCGCGAGAACGTGACCAACCCGACCGGGGCCGCCCCGGACATCGCACACTGCCTCGAAATCGTCGCCCGCAACCCGATGGACCTCGTGCTGTATCATCGCGCGGCCTGGCTGTTCGCCACAAGGTGCAGCGGGCTCGAGACTAAGCTCGACGCAATGGCGGCCCGTTCAGCGATCCACGCCCCTGCCCTCGGGCAGGAGGTCGCGATCGGCAGCATCCCCGGCCTGCAGGGCTTCCACGAGGTGGAGCCTGGCGGTTTCGCCTGGCTCGACAGCGCCCAATCGGCGCGCATCCATTTCGATCTGGCTGCGCCCGCCGCACGGATCAGGCTGCGCGGCCACGCCATCCGCCACGACTACCCGGTGGACGAGATCGTGATCGAGGTCAACGGCACGCGGATCGCCACGCGTTGCGCGCGTGGCGAGAACTGCTGGTTCACGCTGGAAACGGATGCGGTCGCGCTGCGCCACCCGGTCAACATGCTCTGCATCCGGCCACCCTATTTCGTGTCCGTCCGCCACGACTATCCTGACAGCCGCGATCCGCGCAGCCTGTCCATCTCCCTGGCCAATATCGCCTTTCTCGCCTGACCGGCCGCGCACAGCCTCTCACGCCGCGATGCGACCCAGCAACTCGGCGTGCTCGAGGGTGACGACGTGGCGGCGGACCTTCTGGGTGGCGGTCAGCATGCCGTTGTCGATGGTGAACGGCGCCACGGTGGCATGCCGGCGGATGCGCTCGGTCACCGACAGGCGCTTGTTGACGTTGCTCACCGCGGTCGCCACCGCCATCTCGTCGCAGCCCTCGGCCGGCACCACCAGCGCGGTCAGGGCCGACCGGCCCTCGCCCAGCACGACGGCCTGGGCGATCTCGGGCTCGGCAATCAGCAGCCCCTCGATGCGCGCGGGCGAAACGTTCTCACCGCCGGACAGCACGATCATGTCCTTCTTGCGGTCGGTGATGCGCAGATAGCCGTCCGCGTCCAGCTCGCCAATATCGCCGGTGTGCAGCCAGCCGTCGCGGATCGCCGCCGCCGTCTCCTCCGGTCTTCCCCAGTAGCCCAGCATCACCAGGTCGCCGCGCACCAGGATCTCGCCATCCTCGGCGATGCGCAGTTCCACCCCGGCGAGCGGGCGGCCGACGGTCTCGATGCGGGTCGCACCCGGGGCATTGGCCGAGACCACCGGCCCGGCCTCGGTCTGGCCGTAGCCCTGCAGCAGCGTCAGGCCCAGGCCGATGAAGAAACGGCCCACCTCGGGCTCCAGCCGCGCCCCGCCCGATATCGCCGCGCGCAGCCTTCCGCCGAAGCGCGCCCGGACTTTCCGCCGGACCAGCCGTTCCAGCAGGTGATCCTCCAGCCGCGCCGCCAGCGACCCCGCGCCGCCCTCGGCGCGGCGCAGACCCACCGCAATCGCCCGGTCGAACAGCCAGCGCCGCCAGGTTGGCTCGCGGCCCACCTGAGCGAGGATGCGCGCCCGGATCACCTCCAGCACGCGAGGCACCATGGTCATGATGGTCGGCCGCACCGTCAGCATGTCGGCCGCCAGGGTCTCGACCCCGCGGGCATAGACCACCTCGGCGCCACAGCCGAGCAGGAAGAACTGGCCGGCGGTGTGCTCGTAGCTGTGCGACAGCGGCAGGAAGGACAGATACACTTCCTGGTGACGATGCCGCGGCAGCGCCGCCAGCAGATCGGCCGCACCGCGGCAGTTCGCCAGGATCGCCCGGTGCGGCAGCATCACTCCCTTCGGCGCGCCGCCGGTGCCGGAGGTGTAGATCAGGCAGGCCAGCGCGTCGGGCGAGATCATGGCCGCCTCGGCCGCCACATCCCCGGGGTCGGGCGCATGGGCGATCAGCGCCTGCCAGGGCGCGATGGCCAGGTCCGGATAGGAGAACGGCTCCATGGTGACCAGCAGGTCGAGCGGACCGGCCATCGCCACCCGGCCGGCCAGGGCAGCGGTGGCGACCACCGCCACGCGCGCGCCGGAATCGCGCAGGATATGGGCGTGGTCGGCCACCGTGTTGGTGGTGTAGGTCGGCACCGGCACGGCCCGGATGGCCATCAGCGCAGTCTCGACGATCGGGTATTCGGGCCGGTTCTCCGAGACGATCATCACCCGGTCGCCCGGCGCCACGCCGGCCGCGCGCAGCGCCCGTGCCGCGCTCGCAGCCTGGCGGGCAAACATGTCCCAGGTGAAACCGCGCCACGCGCCGTCCCGCCAGACGCGCAGCATCGGCCGCTCCGGCCAGGTGCGCGCACGGTCGAACATCATCGCCGGCAGATTTGGCCATTGCGGCAAACCCTGCCCAGGCAGACCCGGCAAAAGCTGATAGCTGTCCAACTCGATACTCCTGCCCGCACCCAGAGTGGCGACGCGCCTCGCCTATGCCGCCGCGACCCTTTGACGTCCCAGTGGCATAACTTATGTCTGTCTGCACGACCAGATGGACAGGACGAAACATCCGCATGCCCGACTCATCCGCCGACGCGCTGCCCCACCCCGAGACAGCGCCGTCCGAGTTGCCGAGTTGGGATCTGGGCGACCTGTACCCTTCCCCCGACAGTCCCGAAATCGCCCGCGACCTGGATCGCGCCGAAGCCGACGCACGCAGCTTCGCCGCCCTGCATACCGGCAAGCTGGCCGCATATTCCGGCGCCGCCCTGGCCGATGCCATCGGCGAGTACGAACGCATCGAGGAAGTGCTGGGCCGGGCCATGTCGTACGCCCAGCTGCTGTTCAGCGGCGATTCGAACGACCCGGCGATCGGCCGGTTCTACCAGTCGATGAACGAGCGGGTCACCGCCATCTCCACCCACCTGCTGTCGTTTTCGCTGGAGCTGAACCGGCTGGAACCGCCGGTGCTGGAGCGCAAGCTGGCCGACCCGGACCTGGCCCGCTGGCGCCCCTGGCTGCGCGATTTGCGCGTGTTCCGCCCGCACGAACTTTCCGACGAACTGGAAAAACTGCTGCACGAGAAGGAGGTCACCGGACGGGCCGCCTGGTCGCGACTGTTCGACGAAACGATTGCCGCCATGCGCATCACGGTCCGCGGTGAGGACCTTACCTGCAGCGGCGCGCTGAACCTGCTGTCCGACCGCGACCGGACGGTGCGCGAGGCCGCCGCCCATGCGGTCGGCGACGCGTTCGGCCGCAATGTCCGGCTGTTCTCGCTGATCACCAACACGCTGGCCAAGGACAAGGAGATCATCGACAACTGGCGGCACTACCCGCGTCCCGGCAGCTACCGCAACCGTTCCAACATGGTCGAGGACGAGGTGGTGGACGCGCTGGTCGCCGCGGTGACCGCCGATTATCCGCGGCTGGCGCACCGCTATTACACGCTGAAGGCGAAATGGCTGGGACTGCCGAAACTGCAGCACTGGGACCGCAACGCCCCGCTGCCCGACGATAACGACCACGCGGTGCCCTGGCCGGAAGCGCGCGAGCGGGTGCTGGACGCCTACGCCGCCTTCTCCCCCGAACTGGCGGAGGTTGGAAAGCGCTTCTTCGACCGCGCCTGGATCGACGCCACCCTGCGCCCGGGCAAGGCCGGCGGCGCCTTCGCCCACCCCACCGTCCCCGGCGCCCACCCTTATCTGCTGCTCAACTACCACGGCCGCACCCGCGACGTGATGACGCTGGCGCACGAACTCGGCCACGGCGTGCACCAGGTGCTGGCGGGCGGCCAAGGCTACCTGATGGCCGGCACGCCTTTGACGCTCGCCGAGACCGCCAGCGTGTTCGGCGAAATGCTGACCTTCCGCGCCCTGCTCGACGCCGAGACCGATCCGGCCCGCCGCCGGATCATGCTGGCCGGCAAGGTCGAGGACATGCTCAACACGGTGGTGCGGCAGATCGCCTTCTACCGGTTCGAAACGCTGCTGCACAATGAACGCCGCTCCGGCGAGCTGGTGGCCGAGCGGATCGGCGAGCTGTGGCTGCAGGTGCAGACCGAAAGCCTCGGGCCGGCCTTCGAGTTCACCCCGGACTACCGGGTGTTTTGGGCCTATGTGCCGCATTTCGTGCATACGCCGTTCTATGTCTACGCCTATGCCTTCGGCGACTGCCTGGTGAATGCACTGTACAGCGTGTTCCAGTCCGGCCATCCAGGGTTCCAGGCCAAGTACCTCGACCTGCTGCGCGCCGGCGGCACCCGCCGGCATCGCGAGCTGCTGGCGCCGTTCGGGTTGGACGCCTCGGAGCCGGATTTCTGGCGGCGGGGCCTGGATGTAATTGCCGGATTTATCGACGAGCTTGAGGTGGCTTCCTGATGGCCGTGACCGAAGACCGTTCCACCCTGTTCGGCGAAGTCCGCCGCATGGTGCGCACCTCGGGGGCGGTCGGCGGCATCGCCGCGCGCATGGTGGGGGCCCGCGCGTTCGGGGTGAAAACCGACCGCTCGGCCCATGCCGAGGACCTGAAGCAGATTCTGGGCGGGCTGAAGGGTCCGCTGATGAAGGTGGCGCAGTTCCTCTCCACCGTGCCGGACGCGCTGCCGGCCGAATATGCGGCGGAACTCGCGCAATTGCAGGCGAACGCGCCGCCGATGGGCTGGGCTTTTGTGCGCCGGCGCATGCAGGGCGAGCTGGGGCCGGACTGGCGGTCGAAATTCGCCGCCTTCGGGCAGGAGGCGGCGGCGGCGGCCTCGCTCGGCCAGGTGCACCGGGCGCGGCTGCGCGACGGCAGGGAGGTCGCCTGCAAGCTGCAGTACCCCGACATGCCGAGCACGGTCGAGGCCGATCTGCGGCAGGTGCGGCTGGCCATGGGGCTGTACCACCGCATGGACGGCGCCATCCGCCAGGACGAAATCCTCAAGGAACTGACCGAACGGCTGCGCGAGGAACTCGACTATTTGCGCGAGGCGGCGCAGATGCGGCTGTACCGCCGCATGCTGGCGAACGAACCCCTGGTGCACGTGCCGGAGCCGGTCGATGGCTACTGCACCCGCCGGCTGCTCACCATGACCTGGCTGGAGGGCCGGCCGCTGCAGCGCCGCCTGGAGGAAAACCCCTCGCAGGAGGAACGCAACCGCATCGCCGAGGCGCTGTTCCGGGCCTGGTATGTGCCGCTGTACCGCTACGGCATCCTGCACGGCGACCCGCACATGGGGAATTATCAGGTGCGGCCGGACGGCTCGCTGAACCTGCTCGATTTCGGCGCCATCCGGGTCTTCGAAGCCAAGTTCGTGCATGGCGTGATCCAGTTGTACGAGGCGGTGCGTGATGAGGACATGGACAAGGCCTACCGCGCCTACACCATCTGGGGTTTTTCCAATCTGGGCCGCGAGCAGATGGATGTGCTGAACGAATGGGCGCGTTTTCTGTATGAACCGCTGCTGGACGACCGGGTGCGCCGCATCCAGCTGACCGACGACCCCAATTACGGCCGCGCCGTGGCCGGGCGGGTGCTTGAGGGGCTGAAGCGGACCGGCGGCGTCACCCCGCCGCGGCAATTCCTGCTGATGGACCGCAGCGCCATCGGCCTCGGCGGGGTGTTTCTGCGCCTGAAGGCCGAGCTGAACTGGAGCCGCCTGTTCCGGGGCCTCATCGGCGATTTCGACGAGCAGGTGCTGGCGGCACGGCAGGCCGACGCGCTGGCGCAGGCGGGTGTGCCAGCAACAGTGGGCGGCTGAGGCGGGGTCATGCGGGCGGGTGGGTTCGGACCGGCGAATTGACCCTGGCTGCGGGCTTGCCGAATCCGCCACCCGTCCGAACATGATACTTTGTCTTTGGTTTTGTGTTACGGCTCAACAGGGATTTCCCGCCATGACCCGCCCCGTTCGTATCGCTGCCGCGCTGATCGGCCCGCTGGCGCTTGCGGCGTGTGTGGTGCCCCCGCCTGCGGGTCCGAGTGTCATGGCGCTGCCCAAGCAGGGTGAGGATTTCTCCAGGTTCCAGGCGCAGGATGGCTATTGCCGCAATTACGCTTCGGCGCAGATCGGCAATGGCAGCCCGACCCAGGCAGCGACTGACAGCGCGGTCGGCAGTGCCGTGCTGGGGACTGCGATCGGGGCGGCCGCCGGGGCGGCATTGGGGTCCGTGGGCGGTGCTGTCGGCGCGGGGGCCGCGATCGGCGGGGCCACGGGTTTGCTGGTCGGCAGTGCGGCCGGGGCGAACAACGCGTATGCGTCGGCCGGAGCGCTGCAGCAGGCCTATGATGTCGCCTACACGCAATGCATGTTTGCCTATGGCTACACGGTGCAGCAGCCGCCCTATCCGGCGCAGTCCTCTGGCTATGGGTATGGTTTCCCGGCTTATGGCTATGGCTTCCCGGCCTATGGGTACCCTTACTATCCTTATTATTATGGGTATGGATTTGGCCCGTCCGTCGTGATTGGCGGCGGTTGGGGCTGGGGTGGCGGTTGGCGCGGTGGCTATTACGGGCGCGGTGGCTATTACGGCGGCGGTGGCTGGCACGGCGGTGGCGGCGGCTGGCACGGCGGCGGCGGCTACCACCACTAAAACCGCCTTTGCAACGGTCTCTCCTCAAGTAGCGGGTTCCAAGGGGCCACTGCCCCTTGGTGGGGGTCCAGGGGGCAAAGCCCCTTGGCCTTGTTTTCTTTTATGACCCACCCGCTTGCGACATAGACCGCAGTACGGCCAAGCTACGCCCGTCCCGGAGCATTTCCGGGGCCACGAGGGCCGGGGTGAGTTCGATTTCGAGTTCTGATATCCGCCCGGGCGACGCCCGGCAGCCGGAATGGTTGGTCTCCTATGCCTGGCGGGACGACACCGATGCGGGGCGCGCGCTCGACCGCGTGGTGGACGACATCTGCGCCGCGGCGGAGCAGCGTGGCCTGCGCATTCTGCGCGATCGCGACGAGTTAGGGTTGGGCGACTCGATTTCGGCGTTCATGCGGCGGATCGGCGAAGGCGACCGGGTGTTCGTGGTGCTGAGCGCGAAGTATTTGCGCTCGGCGTACTGCATGTTCGAGCTTTTCGAGGTCTGGCAGAACTGCCGTGGCCGTGAGCGTGATTTCCTCGACCGTATACGGGTGTTCGTGCTGCCGGATGCGAAGATTTCAACTGCACTCGATCGATCGGACCACGCGATTTTCTGGCAGGACGAGCACGACAAACTGGAAGCCCGCATCAGGGAGCGACCTGCTTCGGTAGGCCGAAAAGGCTACGACACCTATCACCAGATGAGTCGGTTCTACTATGATCTGGCCGATATTCTGACGTTGATCGCTGACATCGTGCAGCCGCGAACGCTGGAGCAGTTCGAAAGATACGGCTTCGACTATCCCAAGAAAGATGCCGACGACAGAAAGACGTCGGATGTTGCTGGTCCGCTGCCCGCGCCAATTGTCCCGCCGTTAAGCCCTGCCGTTGCTTGGCCTGACGATTCAGGTGAGGATGAGTACGGCAAGTGGGTGAGTTTCAGCGTGACTGCCGCGGACGGAAGCCGCGTGATGCAGCGGCTGCGCTGGTGTCCAGAGGGGCGGTTCATGATGGGATCGCCGGAGGGCGAAGACGGACGATTTGAACATGAGGGGCCGCGCCACGAGGTGGTATTTGCGCGCGGGTTCTGGATGTTCGAAACCGCGTGCCGGCAAGAACTTTGGCTTGCGGTGATGGGCGACAAGCCAAGCAGCAAGGAAGGTCCGATGTTGCCGGTGACGAATGTTTCCTGGGTGGATGCGCGACGTTTCATCGCTCGGCTGAACTCTGCGAAGCCCGGGATCGGGATCGATCTGCCATCGGAAGCACAGTGGGAATACGCCTGCCGGGCTGGGACGGAGACTTCGTATAGTTTCGGGCCAAAGATCAGCCGGGATTTAGTCAACTATAGCGGCCAAGGGCCGGTACCGGTGGGCAGCCTGCCGCCGAATGGTTGGGGCCTGTACGAGATGCAGGGCAATGTGCAGGAGTGGTGCACCGACCGCTGGGATGGCGGTTATAACAAGGCTCCTGTAGCTGCGTCACCTTGGATCGGCCGGAATGTTGAGGCGGACCGCGTTGTGCGCGGCGGATCGTGGTTAGACCCTGACCAGTACGTTCGTGCGGCTTGCCGTGAAGCTCGCCTCTCAGCTTACCGCAGCCACGACGTCGGCTTCCGCTGCGCCCGAGTTGAACGTGACAGCTGAGTTGGCTGAGCCGATGTCGTGGAAGGCATGCCAAGCGAACTACCGCAGCGCCTCCCGCGCAAGCGGATCAACCAGCCGCGCATGGTCCCCAGACCCGCGCGGCGCCCAGGCATCGGCCACCAGCATCCACGCGGCCACCAGCACCACCGCCACGCCCAGCCCAAGCGCGACCGTCGCCAGCCACCCGAACGGCAGCCTGACCGACGGCAGAAGCGGCACCCGCCGCACCCGGACAAGCACGTCACCCGCCGAACGCGCGGGCAACAGCGCCACCAGCCGCTCGGCCATCACCGTCGCCTCCGGCAGCGAACAGAGAACCGATGGCGCCCCCGCAATAATCGCGGCCAGACTCGCCACCGCCGCCCCGGACGGCAACCTCGCCAGCCGCGCCGCCTCCTCCCACGGGTCGTAGCCGCCGCGCCCGAACAGCGAGGCGATGGTCAGTTCACCCGTGCCGTCCTGGGTGCCAACGTCGGCGAACAGGAACGGGTTCAGGGCGGAGTGGCTTAGGGCGAACATGTCGGTTGATGGCACGAATGGTACTCCGGTGCGACGTGGCCGGGGCGCTGCCCCGGACCCCGCCAGGGGGCTTTGCCCCCTGGACCCCTACCAGGGGGCAAAGCCCCCTGGACCCTCTTCTTATTCCTCGGTGCTGGGCTTGCGCTCTACACGCTCGGCCACCATCGCCTCGGTGGTGATCAGCAGCGAACCGATCGATGCGGCATTCTGCAATGCCACCCGCACCACCTTGGTCGGGTCGATGATGCCGGCCTTCACGAGGTCCTTGAAGGTGTCGGTCTGCGCATCAAAACCCCAGTTGTACTCGTCGTGGTCGAGCACCTTGCCGGAAATCACCGCACCATCTTCACCGGCGTTCTCGGCAATCTGACGCAACGGCGCCAGCGCCGCCCGGCGGACGATGTCGATGCCGTGCTTCTGGTCCTCGTTGTCGCCCTTCAGCTTGGCGAGCACATGCGACGCACGCGCCAGCGCCACCCCGCCACCGGGCACGATGCCTTCCTCAACCGCGGCGCGGGTCGCATGCAGCGCGTCGTCAACGCGGTCCTTGCGCTCCTTCACCTCGACCTCGCTCGCGCCGCCAACGCGAATGACCGCAACGCCACCGGCCAGCTTGGCCAACCGCTCCTGCAGCTTCTCGCGGTCGTAATCCGAAGTGGTGTCCTCGATCTGCGCCCGGATCTGGCTCACCCGGCCGGCGATGCCGGATTTCTTGCCGGCCCCTTCGACGAGCGTCGTGGTCTCCTTCTCGATCAGCACCTTCTTGGCCTGGCCGAGCATGTCGAGCGTCACGTTCTCCAGCTTAATGCCGAGATCCTCACTGACCACCGTGCCTCCGGTCAGGACGGCGATATCTTCCAGCACCGCCTTGCGCCGGTCGCCAAAGCCAGGCGCCTTCACCGCCGCCACCTTCAGCCCGCCGCGCAGCTTGTTGACCACCAGGGTCGCCAGCGCCTCGCCTTCCACGTCCTCGGCAATGATCAGCAGCGGCCGGCCGGCCTGCACGATGCTCTCCAGCAGCGGCAGCAGCGGCTGCAGCCCGGACAGTTTCTTTTCGTGCAAAAGGATGTAGGGCTGGTCCAGCTCGGCCAGCATCTTCTCGGCGTTGGTGATGAAATACGGCGACATGTAGCCGCGGTCGAACTGCATCCCCTCGACGATGTCGAGCTCGGTCTCCAGGCCCTTGGCCTCCTCGACGGTAATCACCCCGTCGTTGCCGACCTTTTTCATCGCCTTGGCGATCATCTCGCCGATCTCGGCTTCGCCGTTGGCGGAGATGGTGCCGACCTGCGCCGTCTCCTCCTGCGTGCTGATCTTCTTGCTGTGCTTCTCCAGCTCCTCAACCAGCGCCGCCACCGCCCGGTCAACGCCGCGCTTGAGGTCCATCGGGTTCATGCCGGCGGCCACCGCCTTCAGCCCCTCACGCACAACGGCATGCGCCAGCACGATCGCGGTGGTGGTGCCGTCGCCGGCGACATCGTTGGTCTTGCTGGCGACCTCGCGCACAAGCTGGGCGCCCATGTTCTCGAACTTGTCGGTCAGCTCGACTTCCTTGGCGACGGTCACGCCGTCCTTGGTAATCCGCGGCGCACCATAGCTTTTGTCGATGACCACGTTGCGGCCTTTCGGGCCGAGCGTCACCTGCACGGCGTGGGCGAGCAGCTCGATGCCGGCGAGCATACGGCCCCGCGCGTCAGTGCCGAAGCGAACGTCCTTGGCAGCCATTTTCACTATTCCTTGCTGTGGGCCGCCGCGCAAAGATGCGGCGGCGGGCAGGCACGCGGGTCGCTGCCGTCAGGCGGCGTGGCTCTCACCGGTCGCTGCGGGATGAGCCTTTTTGGCGCCCTTGAGCACGCCGAGGATGTCGCTCTCCTTCATGATCAGCAGGTCCACGCCGTCGATCTTCACCTCGGTGCCGGACCACTTGCCGAACAGCACGCGATCGCCGGGCTTCACGTCGGGCGGCACAATCACGCCCTGCTCGTTGCGCGCGCCCGGACCGACGGCGATCACCTCGCCCTCGGCCGGCTTCTCCTGGGCGTTGCCGGGAATGATGATGCCGCCGGAGGTCGTCTCCACGGGGTCGATGCGGCGGATCGCGACCTGGCTGTGCAGGGGACGGAATGTCATGGACAATGCTCCTGGAGGGCGGAGGAAGACCGGTGCGCCGGGCAACCGCCGCGGTAACCGGCCCGGAGTATCCGCCGGAGCGGGAGCATTAGCACTCTCCGCCGCCGAGTGCCAGCATTGTGCGCGACCACTCCCGAAAGCGTGTCCCGGCCGCGCGGCCAGGCCGGCAGGCAAGCAGGCGGGCGCATGTTGTCCCGCGACGGGAATGACACTTGGAAACGCCCGGAGAGTGGAATATCGGGAAGGGACCGGGTTCGGCAGGCTGGCGGTCTGGGGCGTGCCCGCTGCCAGCGCCCGGGTTGGAAAATGCCGGGCGCAACATGGGGCGGGTTGAGATGTCAAAAACGACGCTGACGCGCTGCCTGTGCCTGGCGGTCGCGCTGACCACCAGCGGCTGCGCCTCCTTCCTGGTCACCGACGCGCAAAAGCTGTCGCCGGCGCAGCTTGAGCCGGTCGGCGCGGATACCATCTCACGCGGCGGATACCGGTTCGGCCAGTTCCCCATCTCGCCCGATGCGCCGGACCTGTTCGCCATGGTCGCGATATCCGGCGGCGGCAAGCGCTCGGCATCGTACGGCTACGGCGCGCTCAAGGGCATGCGCGAGGTCATGCTTCAGACCCGCGCCGGACCGCGCCCGCTGCTCGACCAGATCGATGTGATCTCGGGCGTCTCGGGCGGCAGCTTTACCGCAAGCTATTATGGTATGTACCATGATAAGGCGTTCGGTCAGTTCGAGACCGACTTTCTATACAACGACACCAATAGCAACGTTTACGGCATTTTCCTGCTGCCGTGGAACTGGGCCTGGTTCGTCTCGCCCGGGATCGGCACCAACGACTTCATGGAACGCGTCTATGACCGACACATGTTCCACGGTGCGACGTTCGCCGACCTGGCGGCGCAGGGACGGCCGCAGATCGTCATCGGCGCCACCGACATTTCCTACGGCACGCCGTTCGTGTTCACGCAGGACATGTTCGACCTGATCTGCTCCGACATGTCGGTCTTCCCGGTTGCGCGTGCGGTCGCCGCGTCGGCCGGGTTTCCCGGCCTGTTCTCGCCGATCACCCTGACCAACAACGCCAAGGATTGCGGCGGCCGAACGCCTGGCTGGTTGCGCCGCATCACCCCTGCCGAGCGGCACAACCCGCTTTCCCGCGTCGGCGCGGAGGCGATCAGGGCCGAGCGCTACCTCGACGCCGACCGCACCCGCTATGTGCATCTCTCGGACGGCGGCGTTGCCGACAATCTCGCGATGCGCACTCAGGGGAGCATGATGCAGGTCATGTCGGCCGCGGATCTGCGCGCGCGGGGCTTGACCCATGTCCGGCGGGTGCTGCTGCTCAGCATTGATGGCCAGGGATCGCAGGACACGTCGATTGCCCAGCGCAGGGAGGTCGGTGGATTGCTCGCCCTGTTCGGCCTGGTCAGCGGCGGCCTGATCGACAGGTACAACTTCGAGACGCTGTACACGGTCAACCATCAGATCGAGATCCTTGAACGCAACCTGCGTGAGGCCCGGTGCGCGGAAGCCCCGGTCATCGATGGTGCGCGCTGCGACGATGTGCAGACGGCGTTGCTCCACATTGCCCTTGCCGACCGGCCGGACAGCCCGGAGACGGCCCGCCTGCAGGCCATCCCCACCAGTCTCACGCTGGAGCGTGAAGATGTCGATCTGCTGGTGACGGCCGGTCGCGATGCGGTGACGGGGTCCGCGCCGCTACGCGCGTTTCTCGACAATTACCCGCCAGCGCCGTTGCCGGCCCCGGGAATCGCCGCGGGTGGCGGCGGCCGCGAGAGCCACGCATCATTGGCGGGTCCATCAATGCCATGAACCGAGCCGGGTATGCCGGGGTTCATGGGCCACCATCGCTTGGTGAAAGCTGGCGGAAGCAAAAACGAAACCAGGAATGCTACAGAACCCGGGTCCACCACGACAATGCAAAAAAAGACGCGCGCCCAAGTTCAGGGCCGGCCATAACCCGACAGTGAGAAAAAAGCCGCACAAAGAAAAAGCAACAACACGAGAAGCTCAAACACCAAAGTTTCCGGCACTTCATGCCGGAAACCAAACCTTGATGCAGCGACCTCTCGTGCGCCTTCTTCCGGATGCAGCCCTGTACCTGTCAGTTACTCAGCCGCGTCCGCATGCGCCATGGCGCGAGTCGGCGCCAGCACCGACGGGGCGGCGCTTTCGTCCTCGTTCTCGCACCAGGAAGGAATCGGCGACGTCACCGCATAATCGGCACCGGAGACGTAGGCACGCAGCGTGTCAACCTCGATCTCATGCTGCAGGATCCGGCTTTTCACCACGTCACCGATGCTGATAACGCCGACCAGCGCGCCGCCTTCGACGACCGGCAGGTAACGGTGGTGACCCGCCGCCATGAGGGCCAGGGCCTGACCCGTGGTGGTCTGCGGTGACACGGTCTTGAGCTCGCTGGACATCACCTGCGCCGCTGACATCTCCAGCGCCCAGGCGCCGTTGGTGGCAAGCGCATTGACGATGTCACGTTCGCTGAGCATGCCGAGTAACGTGCCGACCGCATCGACCACCACGACAACGCCGATGCTTCGGTCGGACAGATTGCGCGCGACCTCGGCGATGGTGTCGGTCGGGCGGGCCGCAAAAATCTCGCAGCCTTTGTGCTTCAGAATTGCGGCAACCGACATGGCTTGGGTCCTTCCAGATCTGCGGCAAATGAGCCGAAAACAGCCCCTGTAGCCCGCGCAAAGCCAGCTTCGCGGAACTCCAAAGCAACCGTCCGGATCGTAGCCAAACCATACACGGGATTCACGGCGTTACAATATGCAATTTTGCAGCGCACAAGTGCGTCGCGCGTTTATCACTGCACAGCCTGGGGGGCGCGCCATGCCGCCGGCTGTCCCGGCGCGGTGGCCAGTTGCGTCGCCACCAACTCGGCAAAGCGGCCGCGCTGCCCCAGCAGATCATCGAAACCGCCACGCTCGACGATACGCCCGCCATCGAACACCAGGATCTCGTCGGCGTCGCGCACGGTGGAAAGGCGGTGAGCGATGATGAAGGTGGTGCGGCCCTGCATCAACGCCTTCAGCGCCCGGCCCACCCGCGCCTCGGTGGCGGCGTCGAGCGCGCTGGTGGCCTCATCGAGGATGAGAATCGGCGGGTCCTTCAGCAGCGCCCGCGCGATCGCCAGACGCTGGCGCTGCCCGCCCGACAGCGTGGCGCCACGCTCGCCGACGATCGTCTCCATGCCGGCCGCCTGGCGGAGGATGAATTCATGCGCATCCGCCATCCGGCAGGCGCACTCCAGCTCCGCCTCGGTGGCATTGGGCTTGCCGATCAGCAGGTTGTCGCGAATCGACCGGTTGAACAGCAGGCTCTCCTGGAACACCACGCCGATCGACCGGTGCAGGCTCTCCAGCCGCACATCGCGCAAATCCTGGCCGTCGATCAGCACGCGGCCTTCGGTCGGGTCCCATAGCCGCTGCAGCAGGTTCATGGCGGTGGACTTGCCCGCCCCGGTGGCCCCGACCAGCGCCACAACCATGCCGGGCCGCGCGGTGAAGGAAACGCCCGCAAGCACCGGCGGGCCGCCCGGATAGGCGAAGGACACAGCGTCGAATCGCACCGTGCCCACGCTGCCGTCCGCCGCCGGCCCGAGCGGGCGGGCATCCGGCTGCTCGGTCACCGTGGAAGTCGTGTCCAGCACGGCGAAGTAGTCGCGCAGGTTGGGTGCCTCGAAGAACAGCCGCGCGACAAAACTCATCGCCCCGTCGAGCCGGCCGATCAGCAGCATCGCCAGGCCCATGAAGCTGACGACCTCGCCGACGCTGGCCTGGCCGCGCGCATGCAGCAGGGTACCGAGGGCGACAATGGCAATCACCGTGACGGTGCTGGCAGCGCGGGTCATGACGTTGACCACCGCCCACCAGGTCAGCACCGGGAACTGGTGCGCGATCACCTGGTGCATGATGTCGCCGAACCGCCGCGACTCGGCGGCGAGCCGGGTGAAGGACTGCACCAGCACGACATTGGCCAGCGCGTCCTGGGCGGTTCTGGCGAGTTCGATCTGGTAGCGCTGGGCACGTTGCTGGCCGGCCTCGGTCCGGCGAATGACAAAGCCGGCCAAGGCGCAGAACAATACCACCAGCACCACCAGGGCCAGCGCCAGCCGCCAGTTGAGCAACAGCGTGAGCGGCAGCAGCACCAGCACGGCAAGGAAGGTGGAAAACTGTTCGCGGAAGAAGCTCAGCCAGAGCCAGAAGATGGCATCCGCCCCGGACAGCATGGTCTTCATCATCCGGCCGGAATGCGATTGGCCGTGAAAAGCGAGCGGCAGGGCGAGCACATGTTCGTAGAACCGGCGCATCGCCTCCAGCCGGTTGCGGTGGGCCAGCCGATCGGCCTGCAGGGCGACGGCGATGTTGGCGGCGATGCCGGCCACCGCCACGGCGGCCCACAGGCCAAGCAGCATACCGGCCCGGCTCCAAAGTTCGCCGGCACCCAGCCGGTCGGAGTCGGACAGCAGCTGGATCACGCGGCCGAACAGGACCGGGTCGAGGAACTGCAGCGCGGCGACGACGAGATTGGCGATCGCCAGCACCCAGGCGAGGCGACGGTCGCGGCCGAGTCCTGCCAGGGCACGGGTGTAGGCGGTCAGGATGGGCATGCGTCGGCCAAGGACGTTTCCGAAGGGACGTGCAAGGCTGACCTGAGAAACAGGCAGCAGCAAGGCAACGTGGTGCCACCCCGATTCGCGATCCCCCGATCGGCGTTGCCAGCGGCGATCGGATGATGGATCGTTGCGGCCCAGCTCCCGTGGAGCCGGCAGGCGCTGCGGCGGGTCCCGGGCGCGTGTGAACCGGACCCGAACCGGATGCCGCCATGCATGTCAGCCCTGCCTTGTGCACCACCATCTGCCTGCTCGCCCTCGCCGCACCCGCCGCGGCGCAGGAGGGGCTGCTGACCCCGAATTCCCTGCTGCAGGGCTGCGAAGCGCTGACCGAGAACGCGCCGACCGCGAGCGGAATGCAGATGGGCGCCTGCGCGGGCAGCGTGGCCGCCGCGCTGGCCATCGGGCAGGCCCAGGGGACGGTCTGCATGCCGGCGGATGGCAACGTCATCGGGGCGGCGCGGATCGTCGCAGATTTTGTTTATGAGCAGGCGGAGCGGCGCGGCCAGCGCTTCGGCGTGGTGGCGCTGCAGGCCCTGCAGGCACGCTGGCCGTGCGGACAATAAGCCCCGCTCAGACGGCCATCACCGCGTAGGCAACCGAGGGGCGGACGAACTCGTCCTGCGCGGCGACGGTCAGAATCTCGCGCGACCCGGCTTCCGCCGTCCGCCGCAGCACGCCGTGGATCGACGATCCGGCCGCCGACAGCGCCGCCGCGGCACTGCCGGTAGCCAGCCGGTGGTACAGGTACAGGGCGGCCAGCGCATCGCCGGCACCGTTGACGGAGAGCGGCAGCAACGGCGTGCGCAGGAGAAAAAATGCGCCCGCCTCGCCCGCCAGCATGTCGATCGCGTCGGCCGGCGTGGCGTCAGTGCGCAGGCTGGTGACCAGCACGCTGCGCAAACCACCGGGACGCATGCCGGCCTGCAGGCGCGCAACCGCCTGCTTCGCTGCCGCCAGCGTGCGTGCCCCCTGCCCGCTCAGGTATTCGAGTTCGAACAGGTTGGGCGTGGCGATGTCGGCTTCCGGCACGGCGCGGTCGCGCATGAACTCAGGAATGCCGGGGCGGACGAACACGCCGCCGCCCTCGTCGCCGATCACCGGGTCGCAGCAATAGACGGCCCCCGGGTTGGCCCGGCGCACCCGCGCCGCCGCGTCCAGGATGGCGGCACAGATGCCGGCATCGCCCATGTAACCGGACAGCACGGCATCGCAGCGCGGCAGCGCGCCACGCGCTTCGATCCCGTCGATCAGGACCGACACCTGATCGCCGGTGAAGACCTGGCCGGTCCAGCCATCGTAGCCAGTGTGATTGGAGAACTGCACGGTGTTGACCGCCCAGACCTCCGCCCCCAGCCGTTGCAGCGGAAAAGCGGCGGCGGCATTGCCTACATGGCCATAGGCCACCCAGGACTGGATCGAGAGAATGTTCATCCGAATCCGCCGCCTGCACCCGTAACGACGGCAACCTTGCCTGCCAGGTGCATTGGCTGCTCCTCGATGGGCAAAAGCAAGGCCAGGGCTCTGCCCTGGACCCGCCGCCGCGCGCGACGCGCATTCGGCACGACGGCCGAGAGGCCCTTGGAACCCTTTCGTTTGGTCCTCGGGCCTGGCCATTGCGTGCGGCCAAGCGGCTGGGCGCGCCGCTCGACCTCATGCCGCAGTACGTGCACGCCAGCCCTGGGCGATGCCGCAACCGTCAGCGCGGCGTCAACACCATGATCATCTGGCGGTTTTCCATGCGCGGCATCTGCTCGACCTTGGTGGCGTTGTCCATGTCGGTGCGGATGCGCTCGAGCACCTTGATGCCGATATCCTGGTGCGCCATCTCACGGCCGCGGAAGCGCAGTGTCACCTTGACCTTGTCGCCCTCTTCGATGAACGTCTTCATGGCCCGCAGCTTGACCTGATAGTCGTTCTCGTCGATGTTCGGGCGGACTTTGATCTCTTTGATCTCGATGACTTTTTGCTTCTTCTTGGCCTCGTTTCTCTTCTTCTGCTGTTCGTACTTGTATTTACCGTAGTCGAGAATCTTGACGACCGGCGGTTCGGCGTTCGGGCTGATCTCCAGCAGGTCGAGGCCGACGGAGAAGGCCCGCAGCAGCGCGTCGCGGGCGGTCATGACGCCCTGCATCTCGCCATCCTGGTCGATCAGGCGAACCTGGGGGACACGGATCTCCTCGTTGACTCGGGGCCCGTCGCGGCTCGGCGTGGCGGGCAATGGTCCTCTGGCTATGGTGGTCTCCTGTGGCTGTTACGGAATCGCCGCGCTACGGTCCCCTCCCAGGGACCGGCACGGAGGACACGCTAGTCTCGCTAAAGTACCACGTGCAAGCAAGCGTCGGACGGCGCAGGTCAGACGGGGCAATTCAGGCGGAGCAGATCTAAGGATGCGCCGCTCGAATCAAATCGGGCGGCGTCGCCTCGGTTGCAAGCCGCGCCACTACCTCAGCCAGTGGCAGCACCTCCTGCGCCTCGCCGCCGAGCCGGCGCAGCGCCACTTTTCGCTCCTCCGCCTCGCGCCGCCCGACCACTGCGATCGCCGGCACGCGCTGCAGGCTGTGGTCGCGCACCTTGGCGTTAATCTTCTGGTTGGAAAGGTCAATTTTCACGGTCAGCCCGGCGGCGCGCAGCGCGGCGGCCACCTCCTCCGCGTAGGCATCGGCATCCGAGACGATGGTCGCCACCGCCACCTGCACCGGCGCGAGCCAGAGCGGGAAGCGGCCGGCATACTGCTCGATCAAGATCCCGAGAAACCGCTCGAAGCTGCCAAGAATGGCACGGTGCAGCATCACCGGGCGGTGCCGGGCGCCATCCTCACCCACGTATTCGGCGTCCAGCCGTTCGGGCAGAACGAAATCAACTTGCAGTGTACCACACTGCCAGTCCCGGCCGATCGCGTCGCGCAGCACGAATTCGAGCTTGGGACCGTAGAACGCCCCCTCCCCCGGGTTTAGCGTGTAATCGACGCCGGCGGTGGCGCAGGCCTCCTTCAAGGCGGCCTCGGCCCGGTCCCACACCGCATCCGACCCGGCGCGCACGGCCGGGCGGTCGGAGAATTTCACCCGGAACTCGGGAAAGCCGAAATCGCGGTAAATCGACGACAGCAGATCGACGAAGCGCACCGTTTCGTCGGCCACCTGCGCCTCGGTGCAGAAGATATGCGCGTCATCCTGCAGGAAGCCGCGCACCCGCATGATGCCATGCAGCGCGCCCGACGGCTCGTAACGATGGCAGGCGCCGAACTCGGCCAGACGCAGCGGCAATTCCCGGTACGACCGGATGCCCTGACGAAAGATCATCACCGCGCCCGGACAGTTCATCGGCTTCAGCGCATAGGTGCGGTTCTCATCCTCCACCTGCGCGATGAACATGTTGTCGCGGAATTTTTCCCAATGGCCGGACTGCTCCCACAGCGCCCGATCCACCAGTTGCGGCGTCTTGACTTCCTGGTAGCCGGCCTCGTCGAGCCGGCGGCGCATGTAGTCCTCGGCGGTGCGATAGATTTTCCAGCCCTTGGGGTGCCAGAACACGCTGCCGACCGCTTCCTCCTGCATATGGAACAGGCCAAGTTCGCGGCCGATGCGGCGGTGGTCGCGCTTTTCCGCCTCCTCCAGCATGTGCAGGTAGGCGTCGAGTTCCTTCTGGTCGCGCCAGGCGGTGCCGTAGATGCGGCTGAGCATGGCGTTGCGGTGGTCGCCCCGCCAATAGGCGCCGGCGACCTTCATCAGCTTGAACGCCTGGCCGACATCGCCGGTGGAGCGCATGTGCGGGCCGCGGCACAGGTCGAGCCAGTCGCCCTGGCGATACAGGCTGATCGGCACGTCGCGCGGCAGGTCCTGGATGAGTTCGGCCTTGTACTTCTCGCCCTTCTCGCTGAAGGCGCTGATCGCCTCCTCGCGATCGACCACCTGGCGCACAAACGGCGCATTGGCGGCGACGATTTCGCGCATCTTCGCCTCGATCGCCGGAAAATCCTCCGGCGTGAACGGCTCGTTGCGGGCAAAGTCATAATAGAAGCCGTTCTCGATCGACGGCCCAATGGTCACCTGCGTGCCGGGGAACAGCGCCTGCACCGCCTCGGCCAGCACATGGGCGGCGTCGTGGCGGATCAATTCCAGCGCATCGGGGTCTTTGCGCGTAACGAAGACGATGGCGGCGTCCTGCGCGATCGGGGTGGCGAGGTCCACCAGCGCGCCGTCGAGCTTCATCGCCAGGGCGGCGCGGGCGAGGCCCGGGCCGATCGATTCCGCCACGGTCGTGCCCGTAACCGGCCCGTCGAAACGGCGCACGGAACCGTCGGGCAAGGTGATGGCGGGCATCGGGTGGGTCTCCTGGGTGGGGAAAAAGTGGACCGGTTCTATGGCGATGCCGCGCCCGGGGCGCAACCCCTGCGCGGAAAGGAAGGAAGTAAGGCCAGGGCTCTGCCCTGGACCCGCCAAGGGCCGAGAGGCCCTTGGAACCCATTCGTTTTAAGGGTTTTGGGAAGAGGGGGGGGAGGAGATGCCGCGGCCCCTCCTCACCCCCCTCTTCCCAAAACCCTTATAGTGATGGGGTCCAGGGGCCTCTCGGCCCTTGGCGGGGTCCAGGGGCAGAGCCCCTGGCCTTACTTCCTTCCTCTCGCAGCAACGGCGCCGCAGCCGCGACCACATCCTCGACGGGCAAGTCCGCGAGGTTCTCCACCCGCACCACCACCGGCCATTCTCCGCCAGGCCCGCGCGGGGCGGTCAGCGCCGGGTCACTGTCGGCGGAAAACAGCACCACGCACCGGCAGCCCACCGCAGCAGCCACATGCATCGGCCCGGTATCGTTGCCCACCGCCAGCGCCGCCCTGGCGCCCAGCCCGGGCAGATCGGCCAGCGCGGTCTGCCCGGTCAGGTCGATCGCCGCCGGGCAGGCGGCGCGGATGCTGGCGGCCAGCGGTGCCTCACCGGCGGTGCCGACCACCACCGGCGTCAGACCGCCCGCCGCCAGCAGAGCCGCCAGCGCCGCAAACCGCTCCGCCGGCCAGCGCTTGCGCGGCCGGGTCGGCGCCGCGCCGGGCACCAGCAGCACGTAAGGGCCCGGCAGTTCCACCGCGGGGCGGCGCAGCAGCCAGGACAGGTCGGCCGGCGGGAATTCTTCCACGCCCGCCATGTCCAACTGCTCCCGCTGGCGCTCCAGCGTGTGCATGAAATCCCGCCGCGGATTGGCGTGCGGATGCGAGCAGCCGGACGCGATGCCCGACCAGGCAGGCCGTCCGGCAAGAGTGAAATAAACCGCGGAGCGGCCGGAGGTCTGCAGATCGTAAACGAAATCAAACCCCGCCAATTGCCGGCGCAGGCGCAGCACGCCCGGAACATCCAACAGGGAGGGACGCGCATCCACCTCCACCCGGTCGAACCACGGCGCCCGCCGCGCCAGGGCGGCGAAGGGGGCGGTGGTCAGCAGGCTGACCTCATCGGCCGCATGACGCGCGCGGATGGCGGCGAATGGACCGAGGGAGAGAAAAAAATCGCCCAGCGCGCCCAGGCGGATCACCAGGACCCGCTTCACGGCCGCATCCGCCGCGGCCACAGGCGCGGCGCCTTGCCCAGGCGCGGCGGCGGCACCGCGCGCACCGGCGCGTGCGACCGCTTGCGCACCACCCAGGTGTCCTGATGCGCCCACCAATCCGCCTCGTGCCAGGCTTCCAGTTCCACCCAGGGCAGGGTGAGCAGCACGGCACGCACAAACTCGGGCGTGGTGATGGTCTGGCCATACTCGGTGACGGGAAGATCGCTCTGTTCGCTGGTCGGCTGGAACCAGAACCCGGACTCCGGCAGATCGGGATCGGCGAAATGCGACCGGCTGTGCCGCCCGTGCGTGGTGAACACCAGCCGACCGCCAACCGCGAGCGGCAGCGTCAGCCGCACCAGCCAGCGCGCCCAGGTGGCCAGCGGCATGTGCGAGAAGAACGACAGCGCCAGCACCGCCCCATAGCAGCCGGTGGCCGCGAACAGTTCGGGGCAGGTGTGCGAGGCGATGGCGCGCACGCCAAGCTGGCGGCGCAGGAAACCGACCGCTTCGTCGTGGATGTCGCAGGCAGTCAGATCGAACCCCCGCGCGAGCGCCAGATGGCGGGTAACGCAGCCATAGCCGGCAGCGAATTCCAGCACCGCCCCGCGCCCCCCCGGCCCGATCAGCTCAAGAAAGTGCCGCGCCGAATGGGCGCCATCGGCGAAATAGTACTCGATCGCGGCAGCGCGCGAACCGAACCCGGGATGGCCGAGGACAAAATTCCAGATGTGGTCCTCGGGATGCACCGCATCCGCCACGCCGAACCGGGCCGCCTGCGCGGCGATCGCCTGCGCATCCGGCATCAGTGGCCCGCTTTCGGGTCGGTGGCGAGCACGTCGCGATAGACCTCCAGCGTGGCCTGCTGCATGGCCGCCACCGTGTAACGGGCCTGCACCGCCGCGCGCGCCCGGGCGCCGACCGCCGCGCGCCGCGCCGCCGGCAGGTCGAGCACCGCGTCCAGCACCGCGGCCAGGGCGTCCGTATCGCCCGGCGGCACCAGCCAGCCGGTGTCGCCATGCGTGACCGTCTCGGCGGCGCCGCCATGGTTGGAGGCGATCACCAGACGCGCCATCGCCTGCGCCTCGATGACAACGCGGCCGAACCCTTCCGGCTCGGTGGAGGCGCTGACCACGACGTCGGACAGGGCGAACGCCGCCGGCATGTCGTCGGCATGGCCCACCAGGCGCAGCCGGCTGGCGACGCCGAGCCGGTTCGCCAGCGCCAGCAGCCCCTCGGCATAGCGGCGGCGCCCCTGGTCGCCGCCGACCAGCACCGCCACCGCGCCGCGATGGCGCATCCGGGCCAGCGCCGTGATCATGTCCTCCTGGCCTTTCCACCGCGTCAGCCGGGCGGGCAGCAGCAGCACCGGCGTTCCCTCCGCCACCCCCCAGGCCCGCGCCAGCACGGCCTTGCGCTCCGGCCCGACGGCGGCGGGGTCGAACACGGCGGGATCGACGCCGCGCGGAATAACGCGGATGCGCGCCCAGTTCACTCCATGGCGCGCCGCCACCAGCCCGGCGATGAAGCCGCTGATGGCGATCACCACCTCGCCGCGCGCCATCACGGCATTATACAGGCGCTTCAGGCGCGGCCGTTCGCCATAGGGGGCGTGGTAGGTGGTGACGAAATGCACCCCCGTCCGCCGCGCGGCCAGCCAGGCTGACCAGGCCGGCGCGCGCGAGCGGGCATGCACGATAGTAACCCGCTCGGCCCGGATGATGTCGGCCAGCAGCGCCGCATTGCGCCAGAGCTGCAGCGGCGATTTGCGATCCAGCGGCAGCGTGAAGGTGCGGCCGCCGGCGCGCTCCACCTCGGCCGCCATCCGCCCGCCGGCGCTGGCCACCAGCGCGGTGCCGCCGGCCCGGGCGATGGCGGTGGTGATTTCCACGGTCCCGCGTTCCACCCCGCCGCTTTCCAGCGCCGGCAGGACCTGCAGGACCACCGGCACGCCGGGCAGGGTTTCGTTCGTCATGCCGCGGCTATATCACGCAGCCCGGCGAATGGAAGGACGCGCACATCATGGTGCACACGGAGGAAGAGACCGGACGGCTGGACCGCGGCGACGGGGTGGCGCTGGCCTGGGCGAGGCTGCCGGGCCGCGCCCCCACGCTGGTGTTCCTGTCCGGCTTCCGCAGCGACATGACCGGCTCGAAGGCCCTCGCCCTGCGCGACTGGTGCGCGGCCGAGGGGCGGGCAATGCTGCGGCTGGATTATTCCGGCCACGGCGCCAGCGACGGCGTGTTCACCGAGGGCACGATCGGCGCGTGGGCGGACGATGCCCGCCGGGTGATCACGGCGCTGACCGAGGGGCCGCTGGTGCTGGTGGGCTCGTCCATGGGCGGCTGGATCGCGCTGCTGACGGCGCTCGCCATGCCGGAGCGGGTGGCCGCCCTGGTCGGCATCGCCGCCGCGCCGGATTTCACCGAGGAACTGATCTGGCCGGCCCTTCCCCCGCCGCAGCGCGAGCGCCTGCTGCGCGAAGGCATGCTGCTGGTGCCCAGCCAATATGGCGACCCCACCCCGATCACCAGCGCGCTGATCGAGGACGGGCGCCGCCATCTGCTGCTCGGCGGCAAAATCGCGCTCGACTGCCCGGTCCGCCTGCTGCACGGGCAGCAGGACCCGGACGTCCCGTGGGAAATCGCCTTGCGCCTGGCCGACCGGCTGCGCAGCACCGACGTGCAAGTGGTGCTGGTGAAGGATGGCGAGCACCGCCTGTCGCGCCCGCAGGATATTCTTCTGCTGACCCGCACGGTGGCGGAGCTGACCGCGACTTTGCCGGTTCATTCCGTACCGGGCTAGGGCCGGATCGAGAACGGCACCTCCCCGTCCGCCGCCTCGCCGCCGAATGCCGCGCCGACATGCCAGCGCAGCGTGTAGCGGCCGGCCGCCAACGCCGGCGCCGAGGCGAACAGCACGTCGGGCGCGCTGTCCATCAGCGGGCGCAGGGACAGGACGGACTTGCCGTCCTGCATAACCTCCAGCCGCGCCGCCAGATGGTCCACCGGACCATCGAACCGGACGACGAATTCCAGGTTGCGTCCATCCAGGATCGCCTCGGCGGCAGGCGTGGACTGCACCACCTGCGGCGCACCCGCGAAGGCACTGCCGCCGGTAACCGCCAGCGCGGCGAGGATCGGGAGAAAACACCGCCAAGCGTTTGCGCTCATCATGTCCTCCGTGATTCGACCTGGGGCAGGTCGGATGATGCAGGACCGCCGGCTGCTTCGGCAAGCAGGCGGGGGGCGCATGCGAGGCTAGCGCCTCGCGTCAGCCATTTTGCTTGGTTCGTCGGCCCTTCGCGAGGGCCAGACGCCGCTGACGGGTGGGACGACCAACCTCATCAAATTAAGCGACGCGCGGCACTGGCCTGACCAAAGAACCGTTCGGACCTGGAAAGTCACTCCGCATCTTCATACTACCCCATATCATTGATCGCAAAGCCTAACGTCAAAAGATTTTACCGAAATTAGTTGATCGTAATCATATCCTGGCGTATAAAGACCGCCTGGATTGTGTATATGCATCCTAACTTCCAATTTATCTCCGTGTTTACTCACTACATATCCTCTACTAGAGTCGTTAAAGTCGCAAACGTAATCTCCGATTTCTTTTGTCTGCTGTCGTTGCGGAAGAATTCTTAATTCAGCCTCCCGTCTACTTGTCGCATCCTGCGCTTCACGGATGCCATTCTTAATATTTCTGCACCCTTCGATCGCTTGCCTCAGCATAACTGCGAGCGGCTCGCTCGGAGCCATAGCAACTGCCGGTCTATCTGTATTGTAATATTTTAGAATTGGAGCGCCTGAAAGAATTCCATATATACTAATTCCAACTGGATTTGGAAATAAGTCGATGTTTCCAACCCTATAAGACCCGTAAATATTGAGAGACAAATAAAATTTATTAGGTGCGGACGCTTCGATCCCCCAACCAATCCAAGCCCTATATTCTTCTAGGTAACTCCATCCACCATCGCCATCGCCTTTTCTGCAAAGAAATGGCGTGGCCGGATCGCGCGGACGATAGCCTCGGATCGGTCCAAAACTCCTTCTCTCGGCATCTGTCATGGTTAACCACGCGTCGGGCGCCACGGTTTTCGTTTCCGACTGTCCGTCCGCTCGGCGTGCGACGCTAGGCGCATCAGCCGCTTGATCCAATGGTGTTCCCTGTGCAAGTCCACCATGATCTCGTTGCCAGTCGGCCTTGTATTGTTGTGCGCGCGCTCTGATTTCCGTATCGCACGCAAGGATAGCCGCAGATCACTCTGCCAGGTCCTTTATTCTCAACGCGTCGTCAAAGCACCCCGCTCTTGCAGGATTGGCAAATACCACGCCGCCCGCGAGCAGCGCCGCGCAGCTCACCTTTACGACAACGTTTCCATTTTTAGCGAAGACATCTTGGATACTCATATCGGACCTCGACTTTGCTAGGAGGGAGATGGGCGTAATATTGACCTCGAATCTGCCGACGTTTGTCACCGCGATTACGTCCAAGTTGGTGCCGTCCGGCACCCCGGTTCGGTTGGTCCATCAGGTGTTTTAGGATACCTAACACCAGCCGTTACCTGTGACCGCGTCAATGAGCAAGCGTAGGGTGCAATGCTGCCTTGCATTGCACCACTTTCTTCGCTGGCGCACGATGGTGCAATGCAAGCTGGCATTGCACCCTTGTAATAGCCAACTGCGCTATCTTTGACCCGTTCCGAAGGGAGCGCAGTTGGCTATTACAAGGGTGGGCTTCCTTAGGTATCACCTCATTTTGAGAATGGCCAACGATATCAAGAGCTTGCGCCATCGCCTCCGAACGGCCAACCGATTGATATTGCTGCGGCTTTTCAAAATGAGGGGATACCTGAGGTGGGCTTCAGCCCACCAACGCAAACCTGTCCAGCCAATAGGGTACACCTCAAACGGTTGCAACATGCAAAGGTGGGCTGAAGCTCACCCTACTTGCTTGCTGACCGGCTCGTCCCCTGGGGTTTTGCCCCGGTTACGGCTGATGGTCCGAAAGCTCTGCCAGATCACGATATGATCTTGGACGGACTCTCAGGCGGCCCGGACCTTGAACATCTCGCCTTGGCTGGTGGGCCGATCCTCCACAGTGGGCAGCATGGCCGCGATTGCGTCGGCGGGCACGTTTGCGAGTTCTTTCGGTTCCATCTTGTATAGGCCGCCCCCATAGACGCGGCCCTCGCCGAGCAGCGTCGCCGTGCCGATGCCGCTCAGGAATTCCCAGACCCGCCAGCCAAGCGTGGCATTGCTCGCGAGGGCTTTCGCCAGCGCCGCCTTGGGGTAGAGAAGCAGATAGACGTTGGCGGCCGTGGCCTGTGACCGGTTCAGGATGAAGCGGAAAGGCTTGTCCCGCTTCGTTAGGTTCCGCCCCATATATGTACAAATAAAGGGGGCCGGTGGTCGGTTCTCCTGCGCATACCAGGGCGTGCGGTGGCTGCAGAGATAGGTTTCAGCTACCGTCGTCTTGCCGGTTTGCAAATAGGCCCAGAGCGCCGGATAGCGGTCCTTGATGTCGGCTTCCGGCAAGCGACAATCCAGTACGAAGAGTTGCCGGGCGAGCTTTGGCGTGCCATCCGCTGCCGCTTCGATGATGTCGGTTTCGAGGTAGCGCGGCCCCGGCAGAATGGGCTTGAAGAATTTCTTTGGCAGACTCCGCGCAACAATTTCGTCGCGCGGCAGGATAAAAAAGCTATTGTTACCTGTGGCGAGGCCCCGCTTGATGTCGAAGAAATCCGCGAGGCGCAGCCCGCCGTTGATCGCCCGCACCCCATCCACCGCAAGGCTGGTCCACTTCGCGGAACCTTGCAACTCGGCCGTGGGCACCAGGCGCGAGACCTTCGGTGCCTCGAGCGTGCCGCCATAGGAAAATTCCACCTGATGGCCGGCAGCCGGCTTACGCTTACGGAACCAGACGACGGCCGAGGACACGAGCGCATCCCCAAACTGCAACTCACTCGGATCAAAGCGATGGATGCGGATTAACTCGACCTGATTCAGGAGATACCGCTTCACCGGCACGCCGTAATTCACGTCCATGAACTCGCTTGGGATGAGCCAGCCCGCGACGCCATCCAGTGCCATCCAGGCGTGGGAGAGGCCCAGAAAATAACAGTAGAGACCGGCAAGACCGGCCACCTGGATACCCGAGGCGGCAACCGTCGCGGCGAGCAGCCGCGCCTTTGCCGCCCTGTCCATATGATGGTGCCGCACGTAGGGCGGGTTGCAGATGACAAGGTTGAACCCTCCGCCCTTCTCCGGCGGCTTCGTCGCGGTAAAATCTCCCAAAGAGATTGTCAGCCGACTCCCCCGCCAGAGCTTGCGTGCTGGTTCCCCATAGTGCGGATCAATCTCGAAGCCACTCGCGGCTTCGATCCGCTCGGCGGGAAACTCCCGCAGCAGCGCAGCATAGAAAGAACCGGTGCCGATCGCCGGATCGAGGAAACGGACCGGCGCACCAGAAGGCATTAGGCGGCGCGCGTAGGCAAGCAAATCCGAAGCAAGGCCCGTCGGTGTAGCAAACTGGCCGAGCTTGTTCCGCTCGGCCTGCGTCTTCGCCGCATCGAGCGCCACTTGCAATGCAACCCGGCGCTCTTCAATGGAAGTCATCGTGACCATCAACTAGATCCAAAATATTGCAAGATCATCAATGCGATGCTCCCAGACCCAATCAATCAGCTCGGCGGCTTCATAGCCGAGATAGCCGCTATCGAAATACCCGCAGAGGAACAGGATGAATCGCACGCCATTCCCGAATGTGTGGCGAAGTTGGTTAATTTTTTGTGCCTCTTCCTTCTGCCGCTTGTTGGTGTTGGTGAAATCGCCGGCGGATTTTGCCTCGATCATGAGCGGCAGAGCACCAGGAATGGCCGAACGGGGCATAACCGCTGTGTCGATCGGAATGTTGGTCGTCCTGCCGCCTTCCGCCTTCACCGGCACATTGAGGCGGAAGCTATAGGTGCCCGGCGGCATTGCATTGTATTTGATGCCCACTGGAAGCCGCTTATAACCGCGCGCTTCGAGCCAAGCCGCGATAGCGGTAAGCTGGCGCTTTTCCTGGGCGTTGCGGATGATCGGATTTGCAACAGCGCCGCAGAGGCGATCCGCAACGATCGTCGCTGCGCGATGAACCTCGCCGGCCGTTGCGGGGCGCGATGGCTGGAGCCACACGAAAATATCGGGGTCGGCCATCTTCTTGATAATGCTGCCGATTTTTTCCAGGTCTCCTTGCAACTCCGCCGCCGGCATCCGCGGAGGCAGCTTCCCCTTTTCCATGCGTCCGACGAGGTTCTTTGAGACTCCCGCGAGACCGACCAAGCGGTCAACCGCGAGCGGCGGGCACGTCGACATGCGCAACGTCGGCAGCACACCGGGGGTGTTGCCGGAGGAGTGTTGCCTTCACATCCGTCAAGTTGCCCGTCGTTTGAAGAGTGTCTTCGACATCCTTTGTCGTCTTGGCGCGCGTCTCCCGAAAAGCAACCGGTGCAAAATTCGTAAACCAGTTGTTATACATGTCCACGGATTTTGTGATATCATATTTCCAAAGTTCTGGCTTGTTCAAATTAGCCGGCACGTTTTATCTCACGGTAAATGGCCCACATTTCTTCAAGCAGAAGGTTCAATGGCAATTGCCTCTTGGTTGCCTCGCTCTTGATCGCTTGCGCGATCGGGATCGGCAGGCGAAAGCCAACTACTTGCGTCGCCGATTGAGGAGGCCGATTGGCCCGAGAGGATTTCGGCTTTGATCCAGACATACGGAGCGCTCCCGAGTCGACGTGTCGACACAACCCTATCAGGGCACCCTCACTTTACAAGGCAGAACGGCCTCGGCGAGATGACCCGCCGGTGTCCAACGAAAGGCCCGCCGATCATGGGACGCGCTGGCGTACCCATCATCTTGAACGGTTATCGCCTCCCCAGGCTGTACCGCGCACGGCGGAAGGCCCGCAAAGGCTTGGGACGCGACATTCAAACAGAGGCACTGCCCACGCTACAGGCCCAGTATGGCCCGCAACCCCTCCCGATAGGTCGGATACAGCCACGCAATCCCCAGCGCCGCCTTGGTCTTCGCGTTGGCCACAAGCCGGTTCTCCGCCCAGAAACTGCGCGCCATCGGGCTCATCGCCGTCACCGCCTGCTCGTACGGCACCGCCGGCGGCGGCGTCACGCCCAGCAGCCGGGCCGCCTCCTCGATCACCGCCGCACTCTCCGCCGGCTCGTCATCCACCAGATGCAGCACCCGCAGGCCGGGTGGACGCCCCTGCTCCGCCGCCGCCAGCACCGCGCGCGCGATGTCGTCGCGATGGATGCGGCCGAACAGATGCCCGGGCTTCAGCACCCGCCGCGCCGTGCCGGCCCGCACATCCTCCAGCGCCGAACGCCCCGGCCCGTAGATGCCGGCCACCCGGAACACATCCACCGCCAGCCGGTCGGCGAATCGCGCCCAGCCCTGCTCCGCCGCCACCCGCCGGGTGCTGCGCTCCGAGCCGGGGGCGGGCGGCGTGGTTTCGTCCACCCAGGCGCCGCCGCGGTCGCCATAGACGCCGGTGGTGGACAAATAGCCCGCCCAGCGCAGATGCCGCGCCGCGGCAATCGCGGCGCGATGGACCGCCAGCACCGGGTCGCCCTGCTCGCCCGGCGGCGCGGTGGCGACCAGATGGGTAGCCTCGGCCAGCACGCCGGCGGCGCGGTCGAACGCCACCACCTGCACACCGTCCGGCGCGCGAATGCCGGCCGGGTCGCGGCTGGTGCCGGCCACATGCCACCCCATTTCCACCGCACGCGCCGCGATGGCGGCGCCGGTGTAACCAAGCCCGAAGACAACGAGACGATACGGTCCGTTCATGCCCTGCGTTTGCCCCAATCTGATCCGCCAGCCTACAATGCCCCGACCATGAACACGCGCAACGCCACGATCGTGGGGGCGGTCGTGCTCCTGCTCGCCGCCGGCGGGCTGGGCTGGATATTGCTTGGCCAGGCCTCCGCCCCTGCCGCCGACGAGGCTGCCCCCGCCCAGGCTGCACCCGCCGACGCTGCATCGGCCACCGTTGCCCCGGCCGACGCCGCCCCGGCTGCCGTTGCCAGGAGGGAGCCCCTGCCGGTGCCGCCGGTGCCGCCGCGGGTCGCCGAGGGAGCGCGCTATGAACAGTGCCTCGCCATGGTGCCCGACGATCCGCGCGGCGCCGTCAGCTTCGCCGAAGGCTGGACCGACGGCGGCGAGGGCGCCACGCATTGCCGCGCCATGGCCGAGGTATCGCTGGGCAATGTGGAGACCGGCGCCAAGCTGCTGGAACGCATCGCCGCCGACAGCCATGTGGCCCCGGCCGCGCGGGCGGCGGTGTACGGGCAGGCCGCCCAGGCCTGGCTGATGGCCGGCAACGCCGCCAATGCCTTCCGCGCCGGCACCGCGGCGCTGGCGCTCACCCCCGACGACGCCGACATGCTGGTCGATCGCGCCGTCGCCGCCGGAAGCCTCAACCGCTTCGAGGACGCACAGGACGACCTGACGCATGCCCTCGACGTGGACCCGCACCGGGCGGAGACGCTGGTGCTGCGCGCGTCCGCCTGGCGCCACCTCGGCCAGCTCGACCTGGCGCAGGACGATATCGACCGGGCACTCACGATCGACCCCGACAACGCCGAGGCGTTGCTGGAACGCGGCATCCTGCGGGAGCGCCGCAACGACTGGGACGGGGCGCGCAGCGACTGGGAACAGGCAATCGCCCTGGCGCCCGATTCGGCAACCGCGGACCTTGCCGAGCAGAATCTGGCGTTGCTGGAGGCGGGGCCGGCCAGCAAGTAAGGCCAGGGCTCTGCCGGACCCGCCAAGGGCCGAGAGGCCCCTGGACCCCAAACCCTTCAAACGAATGGGTTCTAAGGGCTCCGCCCTTAGCGGGGTCCAGGGGCAGAGCCCCATAGGCGTTAAATTACCGCTTGACCCGACGCGACGGGGTACGATTCTGGGGGCGGATGCAGAGCACAGCATCTCTTCCGGCGGACCAGTTTGAGGAAGTTCTGCGTCGGCTGCCCGCCGACCTGG
>CAIXDS010000340.1 GCA_903918195.1 uncultured Acetobacteraceae bacterium
GCGTCGCCGCGTCGCAGTGCTCTGCCTGACCGTTGGGCCGGCCCCGCGCACCCGGCGGCGGCGCGTGGATGCGCACCGACGGGCGGATCGCCACGATCGCGTCGACCCGCCGGATTGCCGCCGCAGAGCAGGTGGAGCCGTCCTGCCTTGCTGCCGGGAAGCGGCTCGCGGGCCTGCGCGCGTGGACAATCCGGGTGTGCTTCCGCTGCGCTCGTCACGGGCAGGGCAGGGGGCCGGGCAACGCGGTCAGGCGGCGATCCGGCAGCGCCATAAGCCGTTCGAGTTGGCTGATATCCTGGCGAAGACGGCGCGGGCCACAGGTCGCCTCCAGCCGATGGCGGCGGCGAGGGTGCTATGCCCAGGCCGTCCGGTTCTGACACTCACCCACTCTCGCCAGCACGTTCGCTTCTAGGTCTGGTTGGCCAGTTGCCGCCGTGGCTTCGTCACCCATGCTTCCCGGCGGCGCAGCGCCGTTTCGCCGATGAAAACGTCGCGACCTGACGGCGTGGCAGTGTTGGCGCCCGCTTCCCAAGCGTGCCCTCGCTCTGGCGCTCATTTGGATTTCAGCGCGGCGAGCGTGTCCAGCATCCGGACGATCTTCTCAGCGCCTTCCGGTGTTTGGTCCCATAGGCTGCGGACTCTCGCCTCCAGCCGTGCCCATGACTGGTCGTCCTTCTCCGGCGGCCGATCGACCGTTTCCACGCTGAGGCCAAGCACCTTGCAAACTTGCACGACGTTGCCGGTGATCGTGCGAAAGTCGCCATTGCATATCCGGCCGACCTGGCTCGGGTGCACGGTGGCGAGCTTGCCAATGTCGGCGTTTGACAGGCCCCGCGCACGGCGGGCTGCCTTCATCCGCTCAACCAGCGTCGCGATCTCGGAAGATGTTGCCTTCACGCAAATCTGCATGTAACAACTCGTGCAGATTTGCAAGGAGCTTGCGATGGCCGAGGAGGTCCATTTCTACCGCGCGAGCGAGAAGCCCTACGGCGCGTTCAGCAACCTCTACCGGCGCAGCGTCGAGTTCGAGGGTCAGATTTTCGCCACGAGCGAGCACGCCTACCAAGCGGGCAAGGCGCGCAAGCCCGAGGTCAGGCGCTGGCTGATGGAGGCGCCGTCGCCCGCGCTTCTCGCGATGGCGGCGCACGGCCTGTACTACTGGGACGTGGCGCCCGGCTGGTCGACAACCAAGTTTGACCGCATGCGGCAGGTTCTGCGCGCGAAGTTCACCCAGCACGCCGACCTGCATGAGCTCCTTCTCGCCACGGGTGAAGCCCGCATCGTCGAGGTGGCGACAGTCGACAACGAGGTCAACCGGCTGTGGGGTGAGGTCAACGGGGTCGGCCGTAACATGCTGGGCGTGTTACTGATGGAGATCAGGGAGGAGCTTCGACAGGACAATGCGCTCAACGAGCCAATCCCTGCGGCTGCCGAGTGAGCGTCCTCGCGGCCTAAGTAACTGTTCCGTGCCACCCCAGAATGTCGCGAACATGCGTGGCGCCCCGCTCTAAGAATAGGCCCCGCGCGCCGGCGAACGCACAGTTCGCGGCGGCCAGTCTTTGCCCCGCGCGCACACCATGCATCAGGTGGTCGATCCCGATATCCGGTCTCGATGCTTTGGCGCTGCCGAGCAGCCAGTCGATGATTCCGATACTCACCATGTCACCCGCCCCGCACGTATCGGTGACCGTGCTTGCGGGCACTGCCGCGCTCCAAACGCGCGAGCAACCCCTGCGTACTTCCAGCCCCTCGGCACCGTGGGTCACAATCGCCACGGCACCACTCGCGTCAACGCGTTCGTTAAGGTCGGGTCCGAGCCGATCGGCGGAGTATTTCAGGATAGTGGTAAGGCGCAGCGCTTCGTCGAACAGGTCGTCATCTCTCACGTCAGAAGGCTCGAAGTAGACGATGGCACCGGCATCGTGGGCGGTCCTCATCGCACCCAGGATGTCTGCCGAGAGCCGGTCCGCGTAGAACACGGCGCAGGCGGCAATGGCCAGCGTGGCGGTCGCGACCTCGTCTTCGCCAATTGGCTGGTACCTCGGCAACGCAGTGTTCGTCTCGCGGCAGACGAAGCTGAAGTCGTGCCGACCGGAGGCAGTGTCTAGGTCCTGCGTCACCATCGGCGACCGCAGTCCCGCGCGGAGGGAGATGTAGGTTACGTCGGCCCCGGCATGCCGGAACTCGCCGAGGAGCCGCTCACCAACCTCGTCACGGCCAAGCGATAGAACTGGGGCGACCGCCCGCCGAAGCATAGCGAGCGAAACCAGCACATTACCACATGAGCCGCCGAGCGATTCTGCGCGCAGCAGTCCATCCTCGTAGATTCGGTCGAGCACCGTGAATCCGGTCCCGACGACCTCTACGTTAGGGCGCCTATCCAGCATCATGTTAGCTGTATGAACTCATCGCGGCGGCATTGTCGAGGCCGAGCGCGACGATGTCCAGCCGTGTCTCGCCGCTTCCGTTCGTTCTGAACGCTCCCAGTAGCCGCACTAGCGCATCAGGACCGGTCAGATCAGTCCCAAATAGCGACCAGCACCCATCATGCCTCCCGCAGACCCGGCCCACACTGATGCCAAATGGGCAGGATAACATCTCGTTGTCGTTCCCGTATCTAGCGCCACTGTCCCCCACGCAGATGATCGCCGGACCTTCGCCTAACTTCTCGCGCACGCGGCCCACGACGGCGATCTTCGATACTGCGGCGGGGAAGAGGTCGTAGCTGTGGCCAGAGCGCGAGATCCTGACAGCACCGCTCGCGATCGGTGGGCATCCGGTGACATTGCGTTCGAACTCCTCAGGGCGGCGCAGTCCGGAGAGTGGGATCGCGATCTGCACGCCGCTGTCGCGACCCGGATAGGCCCCTTCGAACAGCCAAGGATTTGTGCGCAGCCATGCGTCGGTCTCGGCGACAAGCGGATCGCGGGGCGCAGGCTGGACGACGATGTCGACGTCCAAGGGTTGGAGGTATCCGCCATTGTAGTAGCCAACGAACACGTGAGCGTGCATATCCTTAGGGAATACCTCACGCAGCATCTCGCCGGCCGAGCCGCCGCGGCCGGTGGCTATCGCGACGACGATGCCGGCGCGATGGAGGCGGACTAGCTCGTCGACCACGGTCCTTGGCGGTGGGTCGAGGCGTGCATTGTTGGTAACGATCGTGCCGTCATAATCGAGGACGATGCCGCCAATTGGCTGCGCCGCCATTGCCTCGAGACGCTGGATCTCCACGCCGCAGACGACCGTGTCGGAACGGGCGGGATCGTCACGGGCAAGCAGCGCTGCCCGCTTCTGGCGTACCGCCGCGCCGAGCCTGGCGGACATCTCACGAAGCGCGTTGCTCGCGTACAGCGCATGCCCGAAGTCACCAATGCCGGGCTTGCCCGGGTCGATCCCGACCGCCAGCCCGATCGCCTCGACGGCCACCAAGCCCTGGACGAGGCCGACCGCGTTCCTGAAGCGACCGCAGTCGCCGAAGTCCATAGACGCGCGGCGAATGCCGGGCGGCAGGCCTGCCGCAAGCTCGGCCCATATCTGTCGCGTGTCGAGCCCGGTCAACGCAAGCATGAAGGTCCGCGACTCACGATGATGGAGCCACGTGTGTCGGCCGTGCGCAAGACTCCTAGCGTCTGTCCGCTGGACGGCACAAAGCGCAGTCTCCCACGCCGAAGTCTCGATCAGCGCGGCGACCGCGGCGAGCTGCGGATCGGCAATGATGACGAGTGTGTCGTTCGGGGTTAGCGATGCCAGCATCTCCCGCGCCGACCGCCTTGCCGCCTGCCCAACTGCCTCGCGCACCGCGGCCACGAACGCAGGCGCGAGGTCCGCGCCGATCGGATCCTCGGACGCGAGGTCGCAGGCAAGCAGCAGCGCGCCAGTGGCGGCGACGAGCGAGTGGGTGGCGAGAAAGCCGTCCTTCGTCTCGGCCACGGGCACCGTGTGGACGGCGGCGTTCGGAAGGGCATCAAGTGCCCGCGCGGCCGCGCCGTCGGCGCCGCGCGTGACGAGGTCGATGCGCTCTGGCCTTCGGATTCGGGCGGCATCGACGGCGGCGATGATGTCGCCGTTGTCGGCGCCAGCGCTGAAGAGCCACAGGTGCTCCTCCGCTATTTCAGCCGCGCCCAGCACCAGGTCCATCGGTGTAGCGACGGCGGTAGATGCCCCGAGCAACGTCTCACGGCAGCGTGCCAGGAAGGCTGCGGTGATGGCCGAACCTCCGGATCCAACTGAGATCGCGTGGCGGCGGCGTCCGGCGAGAAGCGCGGCGGAGATCCCCCCGACGTCGGCTTCCACCAAAAGCGCCGCCGTCGCGGGCAGACCGTCCAGCTTTTCGGCAAAGCGAGTCGTCACGGCGTCAATCCGCAGCCGTAGCTTCGGCGTCGGCTGATTTCGAATCCTTCGGCGATGTAGTTCCCGCCTCGCCCGTCACGGCCGGACATTCGTACACGGCTGCCTCCATGTCAGTGTAGGCCGGACCGGCGAGGAGAAGGTGAACTACCATCTCTGGCGGCGGTGCCGTCGGATGGGTGGTGGCATGAAATTCGTATCGCACGGTCTCAAGATATTCGACTCTGAGGTCGTGTTCGATCGCTGCCATCAGCGCGCCTGCGGCCATGACCTTGCTGCCGACCGGCGAGAGGATGATCTGCGGCTCATAGATGCCTTCCACCGCTAGATCGTACCGCGCCTTGAGTGTGGACAGCGTCCGGTAGCAGTCGAGCGGATTCCTCTCGGACACATAAACGATATCGCGCGGATCGACGAACCACTCGTCGACAAGCCGAGACTGGTGCTCGGCTAACAGCGCGTCGGCGCGGCGGGGGTCGCGCGCTGGGAAGGGAACGACGGGGCAGATTTTGTAGCAGTCACCGACACTCCTGCCGATGCCATCGAGCGTTGCACCACGGCCCTTGGTAAGCTGCGGCAGCCATACTGTGGCCACCTCGAGCGTGCCGCCGAAGCCGGCGGTTCCGGAAAAGCCGCGCACAGCCATGGGGCGGTTGCTGGGCTCGCTCACGATGCGGTCATCGAGTTCAGGATTCGACGCGATCATCAGGTGAAAGGACCTGGCTGCCGTCTGCTCGCAGAGTTCGAGCAGAAGGCGGGCGGCCGGGAAGCCGATCCCGATCGACAGCGCGGTCAGGTCGAGGACGACATCGGTAACTTCGGCGGGGATATCGACGGCCGACAGCGTGCTCGCGATCCTCATGCCACCGACAGGCGCGTCGTCGTCCCCAAAGACGTTGACTCGCAACACCCTGCAGTCGGGGAGAAGCGCGCGCAGTTCGGCCTCGTTTGCGTCTGCGTCCGCCACCAAGTTGGCGTTCGGCCGCCCGCGCTCTTCGCGGATGAAAAGCGCGGTCACGCGCGTCAGCATCGCTGTTGCGAGCATCTCGGCGATGCGCCGCGAGCGTGGATCGAAGCCGGCGGCCGCTACGAGCAGGCAGCGACGGTCGCTCTTTCCAAAATACTCTGCGATAAAAGCTGTGACATCCTCGTCGAAGTGCGCAATGCAGTTGTCCCAGTGCTTTCGCATGCTCTTAGCCCGCCCGTTCGGCTAAGTAGCGGACGTCCCTTTCGAGAAAGCCGCCGCGGCGGAACGTCAGCCCGTGCGCGAGGCAGACAATACCGCTGAGTTCAATTAGGCACCATGACTTGCCGCCCTGGCCGTAGTCGCGCTGGACCGAGATCGCACCGTGCGCCACCGCGTACTTGAGTACCAGCGCGAGTTCGTCATCGCCGGCCAGCAGCGGTTTGATCTCATCCTCAAGCACGCCCACAGCATTCGCCCCGGCTCCAAGCCGCGCGTTGGCGGCGACCGAGACCTCGCGGCAGTCGACGGCGATTGCATCGACGAGCGTGCGCACCCGGCGCGCGAAGGCAAACGACCAGCCGTCCATGATCTCGCGCGCCTTCTCGGTCAGCGCAGACTGTTGGAGCGAGGCGGGGAGGGCGGGCGGCTGGTTGCGGATCGCACGCGTTTCCATGCGGGCGACTAGCGAACCGGCCAGCTGGAGGAAGAGTTCGGCATTCTCGTTGCTAGCATCGCACAGATCGTCGAGGCCGTAGTGGAACGGTCGGCCGAACTCCTCGTTTAGATGGAGCCGTGCGCCCTCGGCGACGCCTGAGTTAGCTTTCAGCGGCGTGCTGGGGTCAGGGTCGATGTCCTCGAACAGCGACAGGGTCTGGCTTGAGACACGGTTAGCGTATCGGTGGAGTAAGATGCGGCTCATTGCAAGTGCAACCTCGCGCTCACAATCGCCCGAGCTGGTGCCGGCGAGGTAAGCCGCGACAAGCTCGTCAATCGCCTTGCGCCGGCCGGCTCCGATATCGAGCCGCTTCTGATCGCGGGCGACCGCTGCCGTAAGGTCGCGGACCTTTGCATCCGACAGGCGCGGCGGCTCGTCGGGGACAAGGCGCCGGAACTGTAGCGCGTTACGGTTCTTTAGGGCCTGGACCAAGGGCAGGTACCGGCTCGCCATGTCGGCAGCCATGCTCCGGAACGCCTTGCGCTCTTGGTGCCGCTTGTCATTTGGCTGCATAAAGACGTTGATGAAGTCACGATCGGCCTTGAGGTTGTGCGTCTCTAGGCTCTCCGCCGAACGGAACACGGCGCCGGGGCTCAGCGCGTCGAGGCGCATCATCATCCAGCGGCCGAAACGGATCTCCCGGCGGGCGAGCGCGGCGAACATTTGCTCGAACTGATCTGGGTGAAGCGCGTGGACGTCGTCGAGCATCGCGAGCGGCGTCAGGGCCAGGCGTTTTCCTTGCCACTCGATCTCGATCTCGCGGATCGCCTCGAACGGCTGGTATGGTTCAAGGGCCTCGGGTGGGAGGTCCTGTAAGCGCGGGGCGACCAGACCGGCGCCGATCGAGTAGATGGCGCGCTGGACCGCGAGCGCGCGGTCGCGGATACCCCTGGCCGTCGGGCCGCCGATCTGCTCGAGCCGAGCCTCGGAAGCGTCGCGAGCGACAAAGCGAATGTCGTCAAGGCCACGACCGGACGCGGTGAGATTGTGGATCAGGCCGAGCATCGTGCGCGATTGGACGAGCCAGAGTGCTAGTTTGGTTTTGACCGCTTCGTCGTAGGGCAACTCCCAAAAGTCGCGGTATGCCGACTCCATCGGCACTCGAACCGCGGCGACGCGCGGCAGGCCGTTCTGGAGGAACCCGGCCAATCCAAGCGCGTCGGCGAGGCCGCGGTTGTCGTCGCTGGTCTGGTCGCGAAGGATAGTCTCGACGAGGCGGAACTCGGCGAGCATCGCGAGCATCGTTTTCCCGGTGCCTGGCGCGCCAACGATCCTAACCGGCAGGTCGAAGAGGTCATCGCGCCGGGGGTGCTTCGCAAGAAAGGTAGTCAGCGGGGCGGGGCTAACGATCGACAGGAACGAGGTCTCGTCCCGGATGTATTCGGTCGCGCGACGGAGGAAGGGGTTAGCCATCGTGTTAGCCGTGCCGGTCGCGTCGGCGGAAAAGCGGCTTCATCGCAGGCCCGTGCTCGCCTGCGGTCTCTGCCCACAGGAGTGGGATGCTATTATTCGGCGTGTTGTGCTCGAGCACCAGTGGCAGAGCGCAGTTCGCGTATCCTAGCTTCATGTCGGACTGCCCGGCCTGGTCGCAGTGCTTCTTCAAGCGGATGTACAGGCCGTGATCGTAGTACTTGTCGCAAAGTGCGAGGACCGGCGCGTCAGTCGCCGGATCGAGCTTCAGACTGCTCGGCAGCAGTGCCCCCTGCGAGATCCTGATGTCGCTGTACGTGCGTTCGGGCCACTGCATGTTGGCTTGGTTCACCCGCGCGTCCAGCGCGTCGCGTGCCTGCTGTGTGGAGACGTAGTGGTGCACATGCAGGGTATAATGGTCGGCGATCGGGAATTCGCCTTTGAGATCGGTTCGCGCCTGGCAGATGAGGTCATTGAACTTCTTGAGCTTGCCCTTCCACTCCCCGTCTATAAGCCGGATGAACGTGGTGCCCGAGGCGGTGAAGTCCTCGATGAGGAAGACGTGCTCAAATCGGGCGTCGACACCCTCCTCGTCGCGCAGGTTCTTTCCGAGGTCCTTCCATTTGTCGCGGTCGACGTTCATCATCGGCACCACCTGCTCCTGTGAGAGCCGCCTGGGGTTGGCGCGACGTAGGATGTCGATTCGGCTGCCATCGCTCATCCCGACGAACAGCGACCGACGGAGCAGCGAGTTGAAGGCCCGGGCGCCGGCTCGGCTACCCCAGACCTCGTGAGGTTGGATTTGCGCTTGGTCGGCGGCGAGTCTGCGCAGGTGCGGGGTCACTGTCTCGGGGACGAATGCTTCGATCGCACGCTGCATCTCTGCCGCCGAGATGAAGACCATGCGGTTCCTGACGAAGTCGTACGCAGTTGCGCGGTCGGCGGGCTCAAACTGCTTGAGCCAAGTGGCGAGGTTTTCGACGAAGCGGGAGCCGGCGCGGAAGTCAGAATAGCCATCGTACTTCATTGCGGCCATGAGTTCCAACCAGGCATATTCGGCTGTGGCGGTGCCATCGTCGCCCCAGCCCATGATACTGCCGATAAGGTTAAGGCCGAATCGGTTCATTGCTGACCTGGACGTCGTGCCCGCGTGACGCGCCGTGCCGATGAAGTCGTGGATGCGTGGAAGGTTCGTCGTTCCATTGTCGGAGTATATCGCATCCGGGCACGCAGCAAAGCACTTTGGCGCCCAGCGCACACTATCATTTCATTTGAAATGGCTGTTTCGCGATGGTCCGCTGCCTATCGCCCGATATCTGGAATCTCATATCGAAACGCCATCTGCGAATAGCAGCCGCCGGCCAAAACCGACCCCCTGACCATGAACTGCGACGGTCCGCGGAGCGTCGAAAGCGGTCAGGCCGTCACCCGTTCCACGGCGAGGCGGCTACGCAGCGACCGGCAGGTCGATCAGCCGTGCAAGCTGGTCGATCTCCCGCAACAGCCGTCGCATCCGCGGGCCGTAGTCGGGTTCGAGGCGGGTCGCCGCGTCCAAGTAGCGTTGCCACGTGGGGCGGTCCCACGTCGCACGGTCATCGATGCGTACCGCGTGGGCCGCGCCGCGCGCGGCGGCCTGCTCGCAGGCGATGACCAAGTCGGCCTCAAGATCAGCGAAGGTCTGCCGCCGCCGCGCGATGCCGGCGCACAGGCCGGCGCGATCAAGCTGTCCGCGAGTTGCGTGGGGTGCCGACAGGCTGGATTGCGCGGTGCTGAACAGAGCCGGGCGCGCGGCTGCGCCGGCGCCGCCTGGGGTCAGGTGGGTCATGGTGGGGTCCTCGTTCGGCGGGGAAGCCCCGGCCCGGCATAACCGGACCAGGGCAGGTTCAGCTTCGGATCAGGCTGCTTCGCGCAGGTCGCCGGTGTCGTCTTCGTACCCGTCCTCCGGCTCGGCGACGGCGTCGCCTTCGCCGTCTGCGCCGGTCGCCGGGCCGACCCAGCCGGAGCCGGTGTGGCCGTGCCGGCGCCCGGCGGCGGCGGTCAGATCCTCGGGCGCCAGCCGGAAGAGGGCGCCCGGATAGACGAAGGTGCCGTCGGTGAAGCGGCCGACCATCCGCGCCCGCGTGTCTTTGGCGCGGACCACGACCCGCACCCCCTCGGCCGCGGCGGCTTTCTCCCGCGCACCGCGCGACAGGCAGGACAGGAACTCTTCGGTCGCCATGTTTGGCAGCCGCAGCGAGGCGCCGATTGCCTCGCC
>CAIXDS010000341.1 GCA_903918195.1 uncultured Acetobacteraceae bacterium
GTTGAAAGAGGTCGTAACGGCGGGGAAGGAGCTCGCGCAGTTGCAACAGCAGCTGCAGCAGCTCGAGCAGACCTACCGGATGGTCACGAACCCAACGTACATCATGGGTCTGCTCCCCGCCCTGAACCAGCCATCCCTGCAGAACTCGATGCCGGCGGCGAGTTCGATGCCGGGCCAGGTTGTCGGGTCGGCCAACACGCTATCGAGCCAGGGGCAGACCTTCTTCAATCTGAACCACGTCTTCACGGCGACGGGCTCCGATCCACAGGCCAACCTGCTCAACCGCTCGGCCATCTCCATGGCGAACATCCTGGGGATCGCGGCGGCGAATCTGGCGTCCATCGAGCAGCGCCAGGGAAATCTGAACGCGATGCAGGCTGAGTTGGAGGGTGCGACCGACATCAAGCAGGTGACCGCTATCAACGGCCGCATTGCGATCGAGAGCAACGCGATTCAGGGTCAGCAGGCCCAGGCGCAGAACCTTCAGGCCATGGTCACGGCGCAGGCCCAGGCGGACCAGCAGGCGGCGCTTCAAAGCATCCGGCAGAGCCATGAACAGGCCGCGGCCATGTTCACAGGAACGCTCAATTGAGGTGTTTCCGCGCTGTCGGGGTGGTTGCGCTTCTCGCAGCGGCAGCGACCCCTGCGTTTGCGCTCGAGCGCGCGCAGCATACCGTTGACTGGTACCAAGCTCATCAGCAGGAACGCGAGAGCGTGCTGAGGACGTGCCAGAACGATCATAGCTACGACAATTCGGCCGACTGCCGGAACGCCACCAGCGCCATGCATGGCGCGCTGGCCGACAGCCTTGCCAAGCCAACGGGGCCTGATCCCGAGGCCAACCCCGCCTATTACGCGCACAACCCAGGGGTTCTTGCCATGACACTCTCACAATGCTCGCACCACCAGGCACCGCCTGCCTGGTGCCAAGCTGCTCAATTGGCGTCGGCAAACGCGAGACGATAGCCAATGGACCAAACCCCCTTTGCCAACATGGCGGCGGATTTCGGTGACGCGTTCGGCACCGGAATCCAGTCGTCCATCGCCGCCTTGCTCGCGGCGGTGGCGACGCCGCTGATGGCGTGCGTCACGCTCTGGATCATCATCCAGGGCATCCTGGTGATGCGCGGCGACATGGACGCAAGAGGGGGCATTACCCGGATCATCAAAGTTGCCCTGGTCGTGGGCATCCTCACGTCTTCCGGTCTGTTCACGAACTATGTGCAAACGCTATTCATGACAACAATTCCCAACTGGTTTGCCACGGCGGCTGGTGGAACTCAGGCAGCCATTGCCAGCACTCCCGCCACTTTCGATAATATGTGGCAGGTGACAGAGCACACGGTCGAAACCGTCGGCAAGCAGATCGCGATCTATGATATCATTGATGCGGTGAGCCTCGTGCTGATCGAGCTTGTCCTGATGGTGCTGCTGATCGTGACGTTCGCGATCTACGAGTTCGCCATCATTGTCACTGGGATCATCGTCGCGATCGGCCCCATCGTGATCGTCGGCTATCTGTTCGAGGCGACGAAGGCGGTGACGCACCGGTGGATCGGGATGCTGATTAGCTACAGCCTCCTGACCCTGCTGATCAACGTCACGCTTGCCATCGTGCTGGCGGGCGAGAAAAACTACATGCGGTCTATCCTGACGCAGCAGGCGTCGGGGCTGGCGGCGGTATCGGTCGAACTGAAGATTCTGATTGAGCTGGCGATGTTCTTCGCCATGGGCGCATTCATCATCATCTCCCTGCCGGCGATCGCAGCGACGATCGGTGGCGGCCTGGGCACGAGCCCTGGTGCCGCGATCATGAACGCGTTCACCAGCCTCGCCTCGAGCGGTGCATCGAAGGCGGTCAGCATGGCCACGCGAAAACCGACATAGAGCGGCGTCACCCAACGCTCCCCCCAACTGAATACACGAGAAGGAGATCGTGGGTGAGAACCCTTGTGATTCTGACTGCGCTGGTCGGCCTCGCCGCGTGCAGCCACACCGAGGTGCTGGCAACCCCGACGGGGCCGGTGTTCGCACTGAATACCGGCCACTGGCAGGCAAGCCCGGCGGACCTTCAGCTACCGCATTCCGGCGGGGCGGAATGAACGCCGAGAGCCTTGCGCTGCCAGTCGGCCGGACGGGCCTGAGTGAGCATTACAAGCAGGTCGA
>CAIXDS010000342.1 GCA_903918195.1 uncultured Acetobacteraceae bacterium
CCGCATGCAGCCGACCCGCAACAATCGCGGCGTGGCGCACGAGAACGGCGCGATCGAAAGCCAACACGGCCACCTCAAGCGCGTCGTCGAGCAGGCCCTGCTGCTGCGCGGCAGCACCGACTTCGACAGCCTCGACGCCTACCGCGACTGGATCGCCGACCTGATCGGCCGCCGCAACGCCCGGCGCGAGAAGCTCGTCGAGCTTGAGCGGGCCGAACTGAAGACGCTGCCGCCACGGCGCACCACCGACCATGACGAGGCCAGCGTGCGGGTGACCTCCAGCAGCGGTTTCATCCTGCGCCGCGTGTTCTACACGGTGCCGTCCCGCCTGATCGGTTATCGGCTGAAACTGCGTATCTACGACGACCGGGTGGAATGCTTTGTCGGCCAAAGCCTGGTGCTGACCCTGTCGCGCCACCGCGCGCCGAGCGCCGGGCGGCGCATCCAGGTGGTGGACTACCGCCACATCGTCCACAGCCTGCGCTGCAAGCCCATGGCGTTGCTGCATCTTGTCTACCGCGACGCGCTGTTCCCGCGCCCGGCCTGCCGTGTCGCCTGGGAGCGCCTGATCGAGACGCGGGAGGCGCGCGTCGCCTGCAAGACCATGGTGGAGTTGCTGGCGCTCGCCCATGAGCGCGGCTGCGAGGCCGACCTCGCCGTCGCGCTGGCCGAGCAACTGCAAGACGGCGGCGTGCCGGAGCTGGCGCCGTTGCGCGCCCGCTTTGCCCCGAGCGCCACAAGGCTGCCCACCATCGCGATCGTTCTGCCGTCCATCGCCAGCTACGACGCGCTGCTGCCCGCAATGGCCGCGACCGCCTCCGCGACAACAGGAGCGACACCATGAGCGACAGCATCACCGTCGACACCGCGCGCTTGCCGCTGCTGTTGGGCGAACTGCGCCTGCCCACCATCGCCAAACTGTGGCAGGCGTTTACCGAACGCGCCGATCGCGAGGGCTGGCCCTCCGCACGCCTGCTGGCAGCTCTCGTCGAACTCGAACTCGCCGAGCGAGCCCAGCGACGCATCCAGCGACACCTGCTGGAAGCCCGGCTGCCGCCGGGCAAGACGCTCAGCAGCTTCGACTTCGCCAACGTGCCCATGGTCAGCCACGCCCATGTCACCGCGCTCGCCAGCGGCGATGCCTGGCTGAAGAAGGGGGCCAACATCCTGCTGTTCGGGCCAAGCGGGTCCGGCAAGTCGCATCTCGGCGCGGCGCTCGGTCATGCGCTCGTCGAGAACGGCTACCGCGTGCTGTTCACCCGCACCACCGACCTCGTGCAGCGTCTGCAAACCGCCCGGCAGGCGTTGTCTCTGGAGGCCGCGATCGAAAAGCTCGACAAGTACCAGCTTATCGTTCTTGATGATCTATGCTACGTTAATCGGGACCAGGCTGAGACGAGCGTGTTGTTCGAGTTGATTGCAGCGCGATATGAACGCCGCAGTCTGCTGGTCACATCGAACCGACCCTTCGGCGAATGGACAACTGTCTTCCCGGACGCCGCCATGACGCTCGCCGCTGTCGACCGCTTGGTTCACCACGCGGTCATCCTGGAGATGAACGTCGAAAGCTACCGCCAGCGCTCCGCTGCCACTCGTCAAAAGCAGCGCGCCGCCAGCGACAGCAAGCGCGACACCAAGGAATAGGAGGTCAACCCACGCCGCACACGTGACGCGCCGCGCGACACAACCCTTGCCGCGCCCTCGCCGTCACGCCATCTTCCCCACACGCAGCGACCGGCCATCCTTGCTGTCGCTGAACGGCCATCCGAGCTGTCGCGCTATAGACCCCGAAAACCTCTGGGACGTGTTGGTGAACCTTCGCCAGAAGGCCCGCGTTCCCGCCCAGCAGGCCGATCACAGCGTTGGCGTCGAGCAAGTACTTCACCCGAAAAAATCCAGCGCCGGGCGTTCCTGCTCGTCCGGCCGCTCATCTATGGCTTGTACGAAGTCGTCATCGAGAGGCGCGACCAGAGCGTCCAGCCAAGCCCAATCGGTGGCGATCGGCTCCAGGATCACAGCTTGGCCGTGTCGTCGGATACGGACTTCTTTTGTCTCAAACCGGAACGCCTTCGGCAACCGCACTGCCTGGGAACGTCCGGACCAGAAAACCTTGGCTGTTTCCATCCCGGCCCCCAAAAGATATGGCATAAAGATATATCATTCATGTGTGCTGAATGCACCACCTCTTGAGCGGTCGTCGAAGCTCACTGAGCTGGATGGCCATGTTGGATTGGCATCGTGGGTTATCCACAGGCAGGCTTTGTCCACAGCCTAAAGTTCAATTTCTCTTAAGTTCAAATTCAGGGCGCGAATCCCGTTTTTATATCAGTGTCTTATACCGCATAAGCCCTACCAAACGGACGGTTTTCTCCTACCAAAGGGACGGGTCGTCTCCTACCAAACGGGCGGTTATCGCCTACCAAAGGGACGGAGGGTCTGCACGACCTCGCCTCGCCTTCGTTCCCGGCAAATCGGGGGATTCGTCTCCTACCAAACGGGCGGATGGACACCGTACTGCCCATGAAGAGCGCGGCATTTGGCTGTCCGGAGGCGCTCTGACAGGGGGATTTCAAAGCACGTCTCCTACCAAAGGGACGGGCAGGGCCGCTTTCCTACTTCTACTTGACTCTCGGTAGAGGTAGGGATAGCGGTGGAACGTATGAAACTTCTGAGCAGAACGGTCGAGCAAAAGACCAGCGTGCTGGGCTTTCCGAAGCCGGGTGAGTTCATCGAGATGACCGGCACCCACATGCTCGAGGCGAGCGACCGTGCCGTCTTCAATCTGCTTTACCAGCACGCACATGACAGCGGGCGGCTGCTTGACTCTGCCGCCGAGTGGGAAATCCCCCTGCTCACGCTCCGGCAGGCGTTCTCCAAGCATGACAACAATGCGCGGCTGCGCGAGACGCTGCTGCGCCTCAAAGGCGTGACGGTCAGCGTCAGCTATACCGATGAGAACGGTGAGCCGAGGGTCGTCATCACCGGCCTGTTCGACTTCTTCGACATTCCGGCGAAGGAACTCACCAAGCACCCTACCCTTCGATACGGGCTTCCGCGCAAGCTGGCCCCGATACTAGAAAGCTCCGGCAGGTGGGGCCGCATCAAAGCGGAAATCGTCTGCTCGATGACCAGCAAGTACGCCATCGCGCTCTATGAGCTGGTGCAACTCCGGGCCAACCTGGACAGATGCGTGGAGGTCTTCCCCGTTGACCGGCTGCGCGAGCTGTTAGGAGTGCCGCCGGGCAACTATGAGAGGGTGGACAATCTCATGCGGAAAGTCATCGACCCCGCCGTCCTTCAGGTGAACGGGCTTTCGGACATGAGCGTCGCTATCGAGCAGCGGCGGCAGCATTCGCGCGCGCCGGTGCATGGGTTTGCTCTGACCTGGTGGAAGAAACAGGGCGATGAGTTCCGGGCAGCCATGCAGGAACGCAACCGCAGCAAGGTTGGCCGCATGGCGCGGCTGAGGGGGGAAGTCGAGACGATGGACGCCGAACGGCTGGCTATCGCGAACGGCGAGGTTGCCCGAACGCTCGAACAGATGCGGGCGGAGGAGTCCGCAAAGGCGACGAGGTAGAGTTCCAGCCTTTTTTGTTTATGCGGATTTTTGTATATGTGAAAATTCGCTTATGTGCATAGACGGCTAGTTCTTCAGCCAGTTTTCGAGCAGTTCCTGCAACACGTCGGACAGATCGCGGCCCTCGTCCTCCG
>CAIXDS010000343.1 GCA_903918195.1 uncultured Acetobacteraceae bacterium
CGCGCGATTGATTTCCTCGACGGCGCTAGACAGTTCCTCGGCCGCCGAGGCGACTTCCTCGGCGCTCTTGCCGATATCGGTGCTGTTCTTCAGCTCGTCGGCGATTTCCGACAGTTCCTGGGCGGCCTTTTCGCTCTGGGTGAGCGCCGTGGTCTGCTGCTCGACGGTGTTGGAGGCTTCCTGACAGGCCGCGCCCTGTTCCTCGGCGGCGGCGGCGATGACCTCGGAGCCCTTCTGCGCCTCCTTGGCCGCCGCGGTGGATTCCTCGTTGGCCTTGGCGATGTCGATGCAGCCGGTGGCGACTTCGATCAGCGCCGCGCGCACCTCCCCAAGCTGGCGGGTGACGGTGGCGCCTTTCTCGACCTCCGCCTTGGCGGCCTGCGCCGACTCGCCGATCCCCTCGGCGATGACCTTCACCTCGTTCTGGATCTGCGCGATCAGGTCCTGGATTTCACGCGCCGACTTCTCCGACGTTTCTGCCAGCGTGCGCACCTCGTCGGCGACCACGGCGAAGCCCTTGCCGTGCTGGCCGGCGCGCGCCGCCTCGATGGCCGCATTCAGCGCCAGCAGGTTGGTCTGGTCGGCGATGCGCGCGACCGCCTTCACCACGTCGCCGATGCTGGCGGCCTGTGCCTCCAGGTCCTGCACGCGGCGCACCGAGGCGTCCTGCCGCTCCGCCGCCTTGCCGATGGCGCCCAGGGAGGCGCCGATCTGGCCGGAAACGCTGCCGACCAGGGCCTGCAGCCCTTCGGTCTTCTTCAGCGACGTCTCGGCATTCTCGCGGGCCTTCACGATCAGCCCGGCGCCATGGTTCACCGCCTTCAACGACTGCGCCGCGGCGTTCGCGGCTTCCTCGGCGCCGGAGGCGATCTGCGCCGTGGCACGCTGCAGTTCCGCCGCGGCGGAACTGGCCTCGGCAATGCCGCTGGCGAGCTGCGAGGTGGCGGCGGCGACGCGCTCGGCGGCCTTCTGCTGGCGGGCGAAGGTGCGCGCCTTGCGCTTCTGCGCATCGGCGAGCAGGCCGGACGCTCCGGCGGACGTCGATCTCTCGGAGAGATCCACGACGTCAGCAGACGGCTTGGCGGCGACGCCGGCTTTTTTCACAAGGGCCATGGTGGTTCCGGGCAATACGGGTTGCGGTTCGCGGCGGGGTCGCACTGCGACACGGCCGCGCCACCCGCAGGTCTGCGCCCGAAGCATGAACAAACAATTGTCCAGAGGCATAAAACGCCGCTTCATCCGGCCCGCCGCCCGGCGGAAGCCGGCCCGTTTGAGCGGGCTGGCCGGCGATACTGGCGCCGGCTATGCGGGCAGGCGCGGCTGACGCCGCCGGCGGCGCCCCGCGCTCAGGCGAGCATCGCCGCGATCGCGCCCGGTTCCACCGCCTCGATCCGGTCGGGCGACCAGCGCGGCTGGCGGTCCTTCTCCACCACCATGGCGCGCACCCCTTCGGCGAAATCGGGATGGCGGGTCACGTGCCGGGTCAGCGCCAGCTCGGCGGCCAGCGCCGCGCGCAGCGACAGCCCGGCGCCGCGGCGCACCGCGGCGAACGACCACAGCACAGCCGAGGGCGACATCGTGCGCAACGTCGCCAACGTTTCGCGCGCCCAGTCCGTGCCTTCCGCCTCCAGGCGCGCAATGATGCCGGGCACGGTATCGGCGCCGAAGCAACGATCAATCGCGGCGCGGTGCGGCGCCAGCGAGAAGGGGGGCAGCGTGCGCGCGTGCACCGCCACCGCCGCCACGCCGTCGCGGGCAAGGTCGGCCCGCAGCGCCGGCAGATCGGCCTGCGGCACGAAATGCGTGGCGATGCCGGCATGCACCGCATCCGTCCCCTGCATGCGCGCGCCGGTCAGGCCCAGATACAGACCGAGCTGGCCGGGCAGCCGCGGCAGCATGAACGTGGCGCCGACATCGGGGAGCATGGCGATCGCCGTCTCCGGCATGGCGAACAGCCCGGCCTCGGTGGTCACCCGGAACTGCCCGTGCACCGACACCCCGATGCCGCCGCCCATGCAGATGCCGTCGATCAGCGCGACATAGGGCTTGGGGTATTCGTCGATGGTGGCGTTCAGCGCGTATTCCTCGCGGAAAAACGCTTCCACCGCTGCCGCATCGCCGGCCTGGGCGAGGCTGCGGATGGCGCGAATGTCGCCGCCGGCGCAGAAGGCGCGTCCGCCGGTGCCTTCGATCACCACGGCATGCACGGCGGGATCGTCGCGCCAGTCCTCCAGCGCCGCCTGCATGGCACGGATCATGGCCAGGTCGAGCGCGTTCAGCGCCTTTGGCCGGTCGAGCAGGATATGGCCGATCCGGCCGTCCCGGGTGGCAACCACACTAGCATCGCTCATTCTGGAGGCTCCCCCCGTTGCTGGCGGATTCCCCTATACCGCCTCTGCCGCTGCCCGCCCAGATGGGGGCACCCAGATGGCGGGCCATCGGCGCCGCTGGAACAGAGATGGCATTGCCGGAAGCGGCCGGATTGCAGAAACTCCACCGGGCAACGCCCCTGCCGTTGGAGGAACGCCTTGCCGGCCAATCCTATTGCCGTTCTGCGCACCCCTTCGCGCGGCCTCGCGGCGGCCACCCGGCCCCCGGCGGCGGTGCTGCGCGGCGTGCGCACGCCGGCGCTGCAGGGCCTCGATCTCGATCTGGCGGCCGGCGAGAGGCTGGCGCTGCTTGGCCCGGCCGGCGCCGGCAAAACCGCGGTGCTGGATCTGCTGGCCGGCTTCATCCGGCCGCAAGCGGGCGAGTTGACGCTGGACGGGCAGCCGGCTGCCGGCCTGCCGCCGCATCGGCGCGGACTCGGGCTGGTGCTGCGCGACGATGGCCCGCTGCCGCATCTAACCGTCGCCGGCACGATCGGCTTCGCCCTCGCCGGGCGCCACAGCGCCGGTGATAAGGACGCGGTTGGGGCGATCCTGCAGGCCCTCGGCCTCGCCGCTCTCGGCGATCGCCGTGGCCGCGACCTCTCCCCCGAACAACGCGTCCGCGCCGCCCTGGCCCGCGCCCTGGCAGGCCGGCCGCGGCTGGTGCTGTTGGACGAGCCGTTCACCGCGCTCGATGCAGCGGCGCGCGACGCCGTGCTGGGCGACCTGCTGCCCTTGCTGGCCGCCACCGGCGCCGCCTGCGTGCTGGCGACCCGGGACCCCGCCCTGGCGCTGGCGCTGGGCGGGCGTGCCGCGGTGCTGGAGGGCGGCGCGCTGCTGCAGTCCGGGCCGGCGCAGGAGTTGTATGACACCCCGGCAACCGCCCGCGTCGCCGGCCTGCTCGGCGAGGCCAACTGCCTGCCCGGCCGCGTCGAAAGCGTGGAAAACGACATCGCCCTGGTCCGGCTCGAATGCGGCCGGGAGGTAGAGGCCAGCGCCGCCGCCGCGGTGCCCGGCCGCGCCGGCGTGGTTTTCATCCGCCCCGAACGTATTGCGGTCGCCGCCGGCATGGCCGCGGCGATGGGCGAAGGCGCGCTGCCGGCCCGGGTGACCGCACTGGCCTGGCGGGGCGACCATGTGCGCCTGACGCTGATGCTCGGGACGGGCACGCCGGCCATGCTGGTGGTGACACGGCCGGCCGGCGTGCCGCTGGCCGGCCTTGCCGCGGGGCAGATGGCAGCGGTCGCGTGGCAGGCTCGGCATGCCCGGGTGCTGGTGCTTCCACCCGGGTGACGCGGCGCAGCATTGCCCTGTCGGCCCGGGGGCGATACGGTCCGGCGCAGCGGCCCGGCCCCCCTATCTACTGGGCATCCTTGTATCGGACACCGAATGACATGATGCTGCGCGCCCTCCTGGCGGCCGGCCTTTTTGCTCTTGCCGGGCCTGCAACCGCGTGGGGACGTGACTTCACGGTTGCACTGCAGGCGGGCGGCCCCGTGCAGACGCTGCGGCATGTCTATGTCACCCCGTTCGCCGCCACCGGGGCGAAGGTCGATGCGGTGACCCGGCCGGCCGGGGCGGACGCGCTGCGCGCGCACGCCGCCGGCTGGGACGTGGCGGAAGTCAGCGGCGCCGACCTGCAGCCGGCCTGCCAGGCCGAGGTGCTGGAAAAGCTTGACTGGCCGGCGCTCGGCGGGCGCGACCGCATGCTGGCACCGGGTGCCACCGATTGCGGCCTCGGCGCCTTCCTGCACGCCACCATACTGTCCTGGGACCGCACCAAGTTCCCGGGCACGCCGACCTGGCAGGATTTCTGGGACATCGCCAAGGTGCCGGGCAAGCGCGGCCTGCGCCGTTCGCCGCGCGGCACGCTGGAAATCGCCCTGCTCGCCGACGACGTGGCGCCCGGTGAAGTGTATCGCACTTTGCGCCGGGATGACGGCGTGGAGCGCGCCTTCCGCCGACTCGACCAGCTCTCGCCCTATATCGTCTGGTGGACGCCGGGGGCGCGCGACGAATTGCATCTCCTTGGCTCCGGCGAGGTGCTAATGACCAGCGCCGACTCGCCCTCGATCGTGCTGGCGAACCGCGGCAGCGGGCGCAGCTTCGGGATGCAATGGACCGGTGGGCTGGTCGAGGCGGCCTACTTTGCGATCATAAAAGGCGGCCCGAATCTGGCCGAGGCGCAGCGTTTCCTGGCCTTCGCCGCCGAGGCGAAAGTGCAGGCGGCGCTGCCGGAGGCCGGGGGGCTCGGCGGCCTGGCGAAAGGTTCCAGTGACGGGCTGCCGCCGGAGCTGCTGGCGGCCTCGCCGCCCGCCAACGCCGCCACGGTTCTGGTCGACGAGGCGTTCTGGCGCGAGAATGGCGACAAACTCCAAGGCCGGTTCGATGCATGGCTGGCGCACTGACGGGGTAGCGTCACGATGATCCTGGCGGAGCTGGCAGGCGCGCTGGCGCTGACCGGCGCCACGGCGGTGGTGGCCGTGCCGCTGGGGGTCGCGCTGGCCCGGCTGCCGGCGGCGGGAGCGGCGGCATTGGCCACTCTTTTGCTACTATCGTTGCTGCTGCCGGCGCACGACGCGGACAGTCCGGCCGCACAGGCGGCGCCGCTGTTGCCCTGGATGGCGTTGCCGCTCGGCTGGGGGCTGCGCCGCATCCCCGCGGCCACGCTGCGGATCGCCGCCAGCCTGGCTGGCCCGGCACAGGTGTTCGGGCAGGTCTGGCCGAAGCTGGCCGCTCCCTGGCTGTTGGCGGCCCTGGGGCTGGGCTTTGCCCGCGCGCTGGCAGGCTCGGGGCTGGCCTGGCCGGCCGCGCTGGTGCTGGCTGCCACCGCCTGGCCATCGCTGCGGGCCCTCGCCGCGCGGGAGCGGTGATGCCGCCTGCCGCGCCCGGCCCGGCCATGCCAGCAACCGTGCCGGCTTCCATGCTCGCATCCGGGCAGCGGGGCGAGGCGCGGGTGCTGTCGTTGCGCGGCCGGCTGGACGTGGCGGCGGCCGGCAGGCTGTGGACCAGGGCCCTGCAGGCGGCCGCAGCGCAACCCGGCCGCAAGCTGGTCATCGACATCGCCGGGCTGGAGGGCTGCGACACGGCCGGGGCGGCGATGCTGCTGGCCATGGCGGAGGCACAGCAAGGCACCGTCCTGGAAGGCGCCCGGCCGCAGATCGCCGCCGTGCTGGCGCGTGCCCGCGAGGCCCTGGTCGAGCCGCCGCGCCCGGCGCCGGAGCCGGCGCCGCCGGTGCCCTGGCGCGTGGTGATCGGCAACGGGCTTGCGGTCGCAGGCGACGGCTTCGCCTGGCTGGGCGAGGCGCTGGTCGCGGTGCTGCGGCTGCCGGCCCGGTCCCGCCAGTTCCGCATTGGCGACCTCCTGCACACCGCCGACCAGGCCGGCGTGCGCGCGGTGCCACTGGTGCTGCTGCTCGGCGTGCTCATCGGGCTGATCCTGGCCTTCCAGTCGCTGGTACCGATGCGTCGCTTCGGTGCCGACCTGTACGTCGCCAACCTGGTCGCCATCAGCCTGCTACGTGAGTTGGGACCGCTGCTGGCCGCGGTGGTGCTGGCTGGCCGCTCCGGCTCGGCCTTCGCCGCCGAGATCGGCACGATGAAGGTCAACCAGGAGGTTGACGCGCTGATCACCATGGGCATCGACCCGATGACCATGCTGGTGCTGCCGCGGATGGCGGCGGCGCTGCTGGTAATGCCGGCGCTGACCGTGTTGATGGAAGTGGCGGGGCTGGCAGGCATGAGCGTGGTGCTGGTCGGCGCCGGCATCCCGCTGGTGGCGATCGGCAACCAGATCATCTACTGGCTGCGGCCGCACGATTTTTTCGGCGGGCTCGCCAAGTCGGTGGTGTTCGGGGCGGTGGTGGCGGCGATCGGCTGCCGCGCCGGGCTTTCCGCCGGCAACGGGCCGCGCGCGGTGGGTCAGGCCGCCACCGAAGCGGTGGTCGGCGGCATCGTCGCCACCATCCTGCTCGACGGGGTATTCGCCGTGCTGTTCTTCCGGCTCGGCCTATGAATGCGCCCCCGTTGACCGTTGCGGCGCTCCGCGGCACCGGTCTGGCGCAGCGTTTCGGCAGCCGCACGTTGTACCACGACGTAACTTTCGAGGTTGCGCATCGGGAAGTGTTCGTCATCCTGGGCGGCTCGGGCTGCGGCAAGTCCACATTGCTGCGCCAGTGCATAGGGCTGCTGCCACCGACCGCGGGAGAGGTGGATCTGCTTGGCTGCGACATGTATGCCGCCGCGCCGGCGGCACGGGAGGCGGTGCAGCGCCGCATCGGCGTGATGTTCCAGTCGGGCGCCCTGTTCGGCAGCATGACGTTGTTGGAGAACATCATGCTGCCACTGGAAGTGCACACCGACCTGCCGCTGCCGGGCCGCCGCCGGGTGGCCCGGCTCAAGCTCGGCCTGGTCGGGCTGGCCGATGCCGCGTCCCTGCTGCCGGCCGAGATTTCCGGCGGCATGGCCAAGCGTGCGGCGATTGCCCGGGCGCTGGCGCTCGACCCGCCGCTGCTGCTGCTCGATGAGCCCTCGGCTGGGCTCGACCCGGTGACTTCGGCCGGAATTGACCAGTTGATTCTGGAGTTGCGGCGTGACCTCGGCCTGACCTTCGTGGTGGTGACCCATGAACTCGCCTCTATTCTGGCCATTGCCGACCGGTGCCTCATGCTGGACCGGGACGCCGAGGGCGTGATCGCCGCGGGCGATCCGCGAACCTTGCGTGACACCAGCGAGGACCCCAAGGTGCGCGGCTTCTTTCGCCGGGAGGCGGCATGACCAGCGCACGCGGCACGTTCCTGCGGGTGGGGCTGCTGGTGGCCACCAGCCTCGCGATTGCGGTGGGGCTGGCGCTGTTCCTTGGCGGCAACCGAATCCGCAACGGGCTGGTTTTCGAGTCCTATTTCCGGGAAAGCGTGCAGGGACTGGAGGTCGGCGCGCCGGTGAAGTTCCGCGGCGTCTCACTCGGCGAGGTGACCGAGATCGGCTTGGTCAGTGCGATGTATCCGTCGCTCAACCTCGAGCACGCGCCCTATCGCCTGGTGTCTGTCCGCTATATCATCGATCTCGCCCGCACCGGTATGCCGGGCGGGCTGGAAACGGCGGTGACCAGCGGCCTGCGGGCGCGTCTGGCCAGCCAGGGCATCACCGGGCTGGCCTATATCGAACTCGATTTCGTCGATCCGGCGCAGTACCCCGAGGCATCGGTGCCATGGACGCCCGCCTACGACGTAATTCCCTCGGTGCCGAGCACGCTGGCCCAGGTGCAGGACGCGGCGCAGACCCTGCTCGCGCACATCAATGCGGTCGATCTGGAGGCGCTCGGGCACTCCGCGCAGCGGCTGCTGGACGATCTGCACGGCCAGTTCGCCGAGGGAGGCGACGCGCGGCAGGCCCTGGCCGGCGCGGCGGCGCTGACAGTGGCCGCGCGTGAGGCGGTGCAGCGCGCCGACCTGCCCGGCCTGACCGCCGAGTTGCGCGCCACCGCCGCCGGGGCACGCGCCCTGGTGTCCGGTCCGCAGGGGCGCGAGGCGCTGGCGGCCGCCACGCGCGCCGCCGACCGGCTGGCCGATGCCGCGGCCAAACTGCCGGCGCTGGTGACGGCGCTGGAAGCGGCCACGCGACGCACCAGCAGCGGTGTGGCAGACCTGCAATCCGACCTCGTGCCGGTGCTGCGCGATGCGCGGGCGGCGGCGGCCAACCTGCGAGACACGACAGAAGCGCTGCGCCGTTATCCGGCCGGCGTACTGCTGGGCGGCCCGCCGCCGCGGGAAGGACCCTGATGAGACGCCGGATCGTGCTCCAAGCCCCGCTGGCGCTTGCCGGATGCGCGCTCGAAACGAGACCCTATGCCGAACGCCGGCAATGGCCGCTGCTGGTGCGCCGCCCGCAGGCGCTGCCGGCGCGCAGCGGTGGGCCCGTCCTGCTGGTGCGCAGTTTCTCCGCCGGGCCGGGAATGGAGGCGCGCGGCCTGCAAGCCGTGCAGCCCGACGGCAGCATCCGCACCGAATTCTATGAGGAATGGTCGGTGCCGCCCGCCCAGGCCGTGGAGGAAACGGTGCGCGGCTGGCTCGCCGATTCCGGCCTGTTCTCCGCCGTCGTGGCGCCGGGCAGCCGGCTGCTGGCCGATTTGGTGCTGGAAGGCGAACTCGCCGCGCTGTGGACGGTGCCGGCCGAGCACACGGCCCGCGCGGCGCTCGGGCTCACCGTGGTGGCCACCGACAATGCCGGGACGCGGCTGGTGCTGCAGCGACGGGTTGAAGGAGAGGCGGCATTGGCGGGCGACACGCCGCGCGATGACGCGGACGCGATGACGGCCGCCATCCGGGTGCTGTGCGAGCGGATCGAACGGACAATACGGACCGGATGACCGACCGTCAGGCGTGGCTTCGGGTGCCGCGGACCGGGATCACCGCCCCTGGCAATCCGTCCGTTGGCACGGCATCCTGTGCCGCATGGCCGGTCCCCCCACGTTTGCCCTCCCCTGCAGCTTCCTCGCGACCCCGCGGCGCGCACCGGCCACGTTCACCGTCGCCGGCATTCCGTTCGATGCCGGCACCACCAACCGCGCCGGCGCGCGCGACGGGCCGCACGCCATCCGCCGCGCCAGCCGCATGCTGGTGGACGGCGCCCATCCGACCGCCTGGATCGACCCGGCCACGCTCGACCTCGCCGATATCGGTGATCTTGCCGTGGCGCTGGGCGACATTCCGGCCACGCTGGCCGCGATCGAAAGCGCGGCGGCGCCGATCCCGCATCTGATCGCCCTCGGCGGCGAGCACGGCGTCACGCTCGGCCTGCTGCGGGCGCTGGCGCGGCGCACCGGGCCGCTCGCCCTGGTGCATTTCGACGCCCATGTGGACACCTGGCCGGACGGATTCGGCCAGCCGCTCAGCCACGGCTCGGTTTTCTATCACGCCATCGCCGAGCGCCTGGTCGATCCTCACCGCATGGTGCAGTTGGGCATCCGCTCGCCGGTGCAGCGCGATGTCTGGGACTGGACGCTGGCACAAGGCGTCACCGTGCTGAGCGCGCAGGAGGTGCATGAGGCCGGTCCCGCCGCCATCGCCTCGCTGGTGCGCGAAGTGGTGGGCCATGCGCCCGTGTATCTCAGCTTCGACATCGACGCGCTCGACCCGGCCTTCGCCCCCGGCACCGGCACACCGGAAATCGGCGGTCTGGCGTCCTGGCAGGCCCAGGCCATCCTGCGCGGACTACAGGGGCTCGCCTGGGCAGGGATGGACGTGATGGAGGTCGCGCCGGCCTATGACGTGGCCGAAATAACTGCGCTGGCCGCGGCCACCATGGCCTGGGAGTATCTGGCGCTGGTCGCCGGCACGAAGTAATTCCCTGGGTGACTCCCCATCCGGCCCTGAAATTGCTTAACCTCGATGTTTATGGTTAACGTTCCGCCGAACGGTAAGGCCCTCCGCATATGCACGAATTCCGGGATGCGACCCGCCTCGCGAGCTGGACGCAGCTCATCCTCATCGTCTTCGCCCTGTTCATGTTCTGGGCTGCGTTTTCGGATATGCTGCAGCTGCGCCTTCTCTACACCTTCGACAATGGTGCCTTCAAAACAATAGGGGCGCTCAACCAGGCGGTTGCCGCCAACGACGCGCGTCAGCACGTGACCGGACCTCTCCGGCTGGCGGCCTATGCGCTGTCCGGCATCCTGATCCTGGTTTGGACGTATCGGGCCAACGCCAATGCGCGTGGCCTCGGCGCGGCGACCATGCGGATCACCCCCGCCTGGTCGGTCGGGTGGTACTTCGTCCCCATCGCCAACCTCGTGAAACCCTATGACGCGATGCGGGAAATCTGGCGGGCCAGTGCGCATCCGCAGGGCTGGTCGCAGGAGACGGACCCCCTGTCGCTGCGCTGGTGGTGGGTATTCCTGCTCCTTGCGATCGGCCTCGGCGTCATGGCGCTGCTGCTGGGCATGCGGGCCAAGGGCATCGAGACGGTAATCGATGCGACCTGGCTGATGCTTGTGTCCGATCTCGCCGGTATCCTGTCGGCCGGGATCCTGCTGGGGATCATCGCCCAGGTGCAACAGCTTCAGCAGGCCGCCTTCCTGGCCAGCGCGCCGCCGGCGCTGCCCGGCACCGAGGCCGGGGGCGGCTGACCGCACAGCCACGCTCCGGCTGGGGTTCTGCTCCCCGCAATTCGCATGGCACCTACACCCACGCATCGCTATATCCGCCCTCCGTTCCGCCCGCTGGCGCAGCGCTGACGCACTCGCACGTGCCGTGAGCCCATCATCGGGCACAGCAGCGACGTAACGCGTCCTTTTCGATGGACCCGGCCAGAGATGGGCCGGGGTCGCAAGGGAGACGCCTATGTTGTCTGGCCGGCAAGCCGCGATGCGAAGTCCTCGCATCTGAGCCCTGGCGCCGCGGCGCTGCGCGCCCCGGCCGTCATTCCCGCTCCGTCCGTCCGGCGCCGCCCCTTCAGGCGGTGACGCCGGCTCACGTCCAGTCGCGAGGACTGTCCGATGGACCTGCTGCGCCTCCGCCCCCCTGCCCCCTTGCTGCCGCGAGTCGATGACCTGGTCGCCGTCGAGCGGCCGGACGTGCCGATGCACTGCCTGCGCCCGGCCGCCATCGTGGCGGCGGCGTCCGGCTTCGTCGGGTCCTTCCCCGGCGAGGTGCTGTATGCCGTGAAGTGCAACCCCGACCCCGCCGTACTGCAGGCGGTGTGGGAGGGCGGCGTGCGCCATTTCGACTGCGCCTCGGCCCCCGAGGTGGCGCTGGTGCGCGACCTGTTCCCCACGGCGGCGATTCACTTCATGCACCCGGTAAAGTCGCGCCCCGCCTTGCGCACCGCCTGGGCCGCCGGCGTGCGCGACACCGTGTTCGACAGCGCCGACGAACTGGCCAAGATCCTGCAGGAAACCCCGGACCAGGATCGCGGCCTGTTCGTGCGCTTGGCCCTGCCGTGCGGACACGCGGTGTATGACCTCTCGGGCAAGTTCGGCGCCCCGCTGGATGAGGCCGCCGCCCTGCTGCGCGCGGCGCGCCCGCATGCGGCCCGGCTGGGCCTTGCCTTCCATGTCGGCTCGCAATGCCTGGAGCCGCTGGCCTGGCGGGAGGCGATGGCGCTCGCCGGCATGGCGATCCGCCAGTCCGGCGTTCGCATCGACATCATCGATGTGGGCGGCGGCTTCCCGGTCGCCTACCCGGACGTGCTGCCGCCGCCGCTCGGCGCCTATTTTGCCGAGATCGAAACGTCGTTCGAGGCGCTCGGCCTGCCCGAGGGTACCACGCTCTGGGCCGAGCCGGGCCGTGCGCTGGTGGCCGGCGGCGTCTCCGTGGTGACGCAGGTGCTGCTGCGGCGCGGCGACGAGCTGTATGTGAATGACGGCATCTACGGCAGCCTGTCGGATGCCGGCGCGCCGGGGTTCCGTTTTCCCTCCCGTCTGGTCCGTCCGCAGGGTACCGCGCCCTCGCCGGTGCTGCGCGATTTCACCGTGTTCGGCCCGACCTGCGATTCGGCCGACCGGCTGCACGCACCGGTGCCGCTGCCTGCCGACATCGCTGAGGGCGACTGGATCGAAATTGGCCAACTCGGCGCCTACGGGGCCTGTCTGCGCACCGGCTTCAACGGGTTCGACACGATCCGCAGCGTGGCCGTGCGCGACGCCCCGATGCTCTGAGGGCACGGCTTCCCAGGCGGGTTGGCATCGCTATGCTGCCGCCCGCCTGGGGAACGGAGACCGCTCGTGGACAACCTGCCTGATCTGCCGAGATCGATCACCCTGGAGGGTGCCTCAAATGTGCGCGACCTCGGCGGCTGGCGGGCGGCTGAGGGTGGGCGGGTGCGGTTCGGCGCGGTGTTCCGCTCCGCCTCGCTCGGCGGCCTGACCGATGCCGACGCGGCCACCCTTGCTGGCACCGGCCTGCGCACCGTGGTCGATCTGCGCGGCGATCGCGAGCGCGACCACGCGCCGTCAAGGCTCGATGCCCTGCCCGGCGTGGATGTGCATTGGTTGCCCATCGACCCCTCGCTCGGCGCCTCGCTGCGCGACCTGGCCGCCGCGCGCGAGACCACCGGCGAGGACGCTATGGAGCTGATGCGCCGTGCCTACGTTGCTTATGCCCTGGAATGGCCGCACCGTTACGCCGCGATGTTCGACCTGCTGCTGCAGGAGGCCCGGCGCCCGCTGCTATTCCATTGCACCGCCGGCAAGGACCGCACCGGCCTTGGCGCCGCTTTGCTGCTGACCGCCCTCGGCGTGGAACACGAGGCCATCCGCGCCGACTACCTGGCAACCAACCGGCTCTGGGCAGGCGAACCGGAACTCACGGCCATCTTGCCGCCGGCGGTCGCCGAAGTGCTGCTTGGCGTGCACACCGAGCTGCTCGATGCAGCCTTCGCCGCCATCCACGCGGCGCACGGCTCGCTCGACGCCTATTTCACCCAGCGCATCGGGCTGGACGCGGTACGGCGCGAGCGGCTGCGGGAAGCGCTGCTGACCTGAGGGCCGGCGCCCGAAACGGCCGCGCTCAGACGACGGTGCCGAACACCGCCCCGACGCCCGCGGTCACCCCCATCGCCAGCGCTCCCCAGAAGGTGACGCGCAGCGCGCCGGGCGCCATCGCCGCGCCGCCCGCATGGGCCGCCAATGCACCTAACCCCGCCAGAAACACGATCGATGTCGCCGGCACGGCGATCAGCAGGCTCGACGCCGGGGCCAGGACCGTCACGATGAGCGGCAGCGCCGCCCCAAAAGCGAAGCTGCCGGCCGATGCAAACGCGGCCTGAATGGGCCGGGCGCGCAGGGCTTCGACGATGCCGAGTTCGTCGCGAGCATGCGCGCCCAGCGCATCATGGGCCATCAGTTGATCGGCAACCTGGCGTGCGAGCGATGCATCGAGCCCGCGTCCGACATAGATCGCCGCCAGTTCCCGGCGCTCACCTTCGTCGTCCCGGCTCAGTTCCCGCCGCTCAAGATCGAGGTCGGCCCGTTCCGTGTCGGCCTGGGAATGAACCGACACATACTCGCCCGCGGCCATCGACATGGCGCCAGCGACAAGGCCGGCGATTCCCGCGACCAGCACGTCGCTACGACTGCCATGCGCGGCCGCGACGCCCAGCACCAGGCTGGCGGTTGAAAGAATACCGTCATTCGCGCCCAACACCGCCGCGCGCAGCCAGCCGACCCGGTCTGTGCGGTGTCGTTCCGGGCGTTCCAGCATCATCGTTGCCTACCTGACGTTGCGTTTACAAGAACTTGAGGAGCAGAAACCCGCCGACGACGCCGCCGGCCACCGCGGTGGTGACCAGTGTCAGCCGCCGGTCGATGAAGTCGCGCACCGGTTCACCAAAATAGTGCAGCAATGTGGCCACGGCAAAGAAGCGCGCGCCCCGCGTGGCCACGCTGGCCAGCATGAATACCCCGAAGTTGAACCTGGCCGCGCCGGACGCGATGGTAACGATCTTATAGGGGATCGGCGTCAGCCCCTTGATCAGGATGACCCACAATCCCCATTCGGCAAACTTCGCCTGGAACGCCGCGAACGCGCCCTCGTAATGGTAGAGGCGCAGGATCGGCTGGGCCAGCACGTCGAACAGTTCATAGCCGATCAGGTAGCCCAGCGCGCCGCCGGCCACGCTCGCGGTGGTGCACACGAAAGCCAGCCGCCAGGCGCGGTCGGGCCGCGCCAGCACCATCGGCACCAGCAACGCATCCGGCGGGATGGGAAAGAAACTGCTCTCGGCAAAGCTGACCAGGGCCAGCCACAGGCCGGCCCGGCGACTGCCGGCGAGCGCCAGCACACGGTGATAAAAGTTCCGCAACATGGGACGGGAGTGCCACGTCCAGGGCGGGCAGGCAAGTAAGGCCAGGGCTCTGCCCTGGACCCGCCAAGGGCCGAGAGGCCCCTGGACCCCTTCACTTAAGGAATGGGTTCCAAGGGCCTCTCGGCCCTTGGC
>CAIXDS010000344.1 GCA_903918195.1 uncultured Acetobacteraceae bacterium
GCAGGAACACGTTGAACTGACCGGCACCGTCGCTGACGATCACGGCATCCTTGAGCAGACCATGATGGTCGAGGCTGCCGGCGACCGCGGCCTCGCTGGCCAGGCGCACCGCTTTGGCGGCGGTGATGCCAATCGCGATCAGGTGGTCGGTCCAGAGGTCCTCGTCGGCAAAGACCTTGCCTTCGTCGGCCATCAGAAGGTCGATCAGCGCCGGAGACGCATCCTGCTCGTGCAGGTAGACCAGGGCAGCGGCGTTGACGACGTAATCCTTGAACGCGCCACGCAGGGTCATCAGGAACATCAGCCGGTTCTTGTGGCTGACGGTATCGAAGCTGGTGAAGCGGTTGTCGCCGATCTGGGTGATGATGCCGTTGCAGCCGAGGTGGCGAGAAGTGGTGTCGTCCACAGAAATCCACCGCGCCGTCTCCAGGCCGACCTGCTTGACCGCCGCCTTTTCCGCGTGGAAGTCGTCATGGCCTTTCGTCAGTAGATTGGAAATCTGCCCGGCTGAGATCAGCATGCCGAAATCATTCAGCTGCTGTTTCAGAAGAGGCATCGTCACCCGACACTGATAGTGCTGGTTCAACAGGTAGCGCACCAGATTGGCCCCGAAGTGCCCGTTGACCGCCTCGGGCAGCGGCGCCACGACGATCTTCCCCTCCGGAGTCAGGTAGAACGGGCGCCAGTAGCGTGTCACCCGGACTTCGATGACCAGGTCCTGAACCGTGTACGGCTTACAGAAGCGGACGGAAGATCGGCACCGGCGCTGGCCCCCCCAGGTATGCGACGGTCTCATGACCATTCCGGATCGCCCGCCGTGGAGCGGCCATGAATGTTGGCGATCTTCCATACGCCGTCCTCGCGCACGAGTTCGTAGCGCACCTCCAACTTTTGGCTGTGTGGGTCGGCGGCATATCGAAAGCTCGCTCGTACAACGGCGGTGTTGACGCCCTGCGCCAGCACGATGAATCGCGGGTCATTGACGCCGGGATCGTCGGAGTTGGAAACCGGGTCGAAGTCCAGCCAACCGATATCGCCGGGCGTCGTTTGTCCATCGGCCTTGTCCATCGCCTGCCACAGCTCGCGTGCGAGGACGCTGCGGCGGCCGGCCTTGTCGAACAACAGCGATTTCCATTCTCCGTGCACGACGCAGCGCCGATAGAGCTCCGCCACAATCTGGTCCGGCGTACCGGGCACTTGCGCGCCGGCGGTCCGTACCCCCACGAAAGATAGCGCGGCCATAGCGAGCAGATCGCGACGCATAATGTTGCGGCGCAGCATCGCGTTCTCCTTCGGGTGTTCGAAAGCCCGCCCTCTATCCTCCACTCCGGAAAGTGTCGCAGGCGCTGACCGACCCGCTCCGCAGCCCGGCCAGCAGCCAGCGCACCCGCTGCTCTGAAGAACCGTGAGTGAAGCTGTCCGGCACTACGGCGTTGCGGCCGGCCTGCTGCGCCAGTCGGTCATCGCCGATGGCCGTGGCCGTCGCGACCGCCTGCCGCACATCGTTCTCGTCGATGTTCCGGTGACGCTGGCTCATGTGATACGCCCAGGCGCCAGCAAGGCAGTCGGCCATCAGCTCGGTGCGAACTGATACGGCGTTGGCCTCACGTCGGTTGCTGCTCGCCTGTGCCTGCTGCACTTGCGGCAGCAAGCCGATCAGGTTCTGCACATGATGGCCGACCTCGTGCGCGATCACGTAGGCGTAGGCAAAACTGCCGCCACCACCAAGGCGGCTTCGCATGTCGTCGAAAAACGACGTGTCGAGATACACCTTATGGTCGAGAGGGCAGTAGAACGGTCCCATCGCCGATTGGGCCACTCCACACCCCGACCGCGTAACGCCGGAGAACAACACCAGCACCGGCTTTTCGTAGCCGTGCCCGGTCTGTCGGGGCAATTCCTGCGACCAGACGTCTTCTGTCTCGCCAAGGACGCGGGCGACGAAGCCACCGATCTGGTCGGTCGGCGAACCTTGCGCCGGCGCCGTGCGAGCAGGTGGGGTGCCGCTCCCTGCCACCTTCTCCGCTCCGCCGACCAGCAGCCGCGGGTCAATCCCTGTGGCCCAGCCCAACAGGGTTAGCACGGCGATCACGCCGATACTCAGGCCGCCTTTGGCCGCCCCGCCCATCCCGCGTCGGTCTTCGACGTTGCCGGAGGCTCTGAGGTCGTCTTCGCGCATGACGGGTTCCTACATGGGTGGAGGCCCGATCCAAGGATGCACCCACGAGGCTAGCCGCACAACAAGCGGAAGCTACGCGAAGTTGAGCATTATGAAACCACTTCGATCACGAGCGGACTTCTGTTCGGTCATTTCACATGTGCCGCAATTGCTGTGAGCACCAGGTCAACCCCGCCCGGGACGATTACGGTCACACCACAGCTCTGCCTGTGGCAGGCCCGCGTGGCGGCGCGGCAAGCGGCGCCTGCCCCCCCCCGCACGTCACGCCCGTCCTCAGTTCACCGCCCCAGCCGACAGCCATACGGGGTCACGCCATAGAACGGGCAGGATAGCACGGTTGGCGGCACGAACCGGGGACATTGCCTGGATCAGTCGCCGCTGGTAGCGGCGCGGCTTCGCTTGACGATGTCGGCCACTGTGTTCTTGCTCAGCCCGAGTTCGCGGCCGACCAGACGGTAGCTGCGGCCCAGGCCAATGAGGGCGAGCACCTTCGGCGCGAAGCCGATCGGATTTTGGTCGTTCTCCGGGCTGACGACCGAGGCGTTTTCCTCGGGCTTTAGCGGCGGCGATGCCCGAACGGATACGGATATATCCCCCAAAGCTGTTGATAACTTCGAGGGGAAATGGCGCGTTAGACAGATTTTTCTTTGATTTTCCGCGCGTTGCACGGAATGCCTGACGATTTTGGCAGGCCCATGCACCGGCTTGCCCGGCGTAAAGGCGATCGAGCAGGTCCATGACCGAGGCGTCCAGGTCAGTGGCAACGTCCACCAGCAGGGTGCCCCAAACCGTTAGATCTCCCTTGGCCGCCTTTCCGGACACGGGGGAGCGGCGCCGTCCGGTCACCGCGAAGCGGGCGGCGAACCGGTGCTTGAGTTCGTCGGCGGCCGCTTCGATGGCGACCTGGTCGGTTCCCGACAGGGTAATCCGGACCCCGGTCGGGCGGACTCGGCTCATGGCGGTTTCCTTCTGGCTGCCGCTCGCAATGTGCGGCCGCAGCCATCGGAGCGCCCCATGTGGATAGCGGGGACGGGCGAGGATAGCGGGGACGGTGCAGAAGGTGATGGTTGCCGCTGGCGACGTGAACGCGCGCAAAGATAGCGCGCCTTTGTTATGGTTGTAACTAGTGGCGGCCGTGCGGCCCGTTGCGGGCAGCACTTGGGGCTGCCGGATCGCCGGGCGCATCATTGGGTTGGTTCAGCTCTGGGTGGTCTGCCTCCCGTTGACGCCCATCCGTAAGAATCTTAAGTTTCTAGTCGTCCAATAGGAGGCGGTGTCATGGCCGGGGGAACTGTCGGAACACACCTCGACGAGGGCACGCTGGCTGCACTTAAAGCGCTGGCAGGCATCGAGAATCGGCCGACCTCCCAAATTGTCGGGGTCGCCCTGAAGATGGCACTCGACCTCTCGCCAGGGGCCAGGCGGGCGTTGTTCGCGATCGACGGCATGGCGTCCGAGGACGAGCGTGCGTTCGCCATGAAGGTCATCGGGCGTTCGGCGCTGAAGGCGTACGAGCGAATCCTGGACGCAAGGCGTCCGGCGGCAAACCCGCCCTCGATCAACGTGGCGCTCGACACGGATGAAGCCATCGAGGCCGAAGCGGTGCGCTTGTGCCGCAGTTAGCTGGTGAGCCGGTTGTCCGGCTTGCCCTGGATATCAACGTCCTGGTTGCCGATGTCCTGGCTCAGCGAAAGGGGCGGCGCGGCACGGCATGCTCGATGCTGGTCGAAGCCGTCCGGGACGGGACATGTCCGGCCGGTCCAGTTCAACTCGTCACCTCGATCCCGATCATCGAGAACTACGCCAACGTGCTGCAACGGCATCTTGGATACTCGGGAGCCGAAGCCAGTGAAAAGGCGTGGCTCCTGGAACAGTATGCCATCGAGGGGCCGATGCCCGAACACCCCCGTGTCGTGGTCGGATCGCGCTATATTCCTTTCGAGACAGAGTCGGAACTGCGGCAGGCGATCGAGAATTTTGCCGATCCGGCCAACGCCGCCAGGCTGTTCAATGAAGTGCAGGATGATCGCTACGTCCTGGAGACCGCGCTGGCGGGTCATGCGGACCTCCTGACCACGGCGGACGTCGGCGATTTTGCCAGGAGATCGGCGATTCACCTGGAACGCGACGACGTCGTGCTGTTTCCGTTTTCCGGCCGCAGTCTTGTCATCGCCACCCCGGCGTTTGCCGCGTATTGGCTTCGTCGCGGCGTGGTGCCGGACGCTGCATTTGTTGGCGACAATCCCGATGAGTTTCGCATGCGACAGCCGCGGTGAAATCTCCGCGCGCACCATGGGCTTCTGGCCCCCGCCACGTGGCTCCAACACCGGCCCGGCTGGCGCCGTTCGGCCGTTCGGGCGGTGGCACTGCCCGCACGCGGTCGGCAGGGTTGTCACCCGTCATCTTCCGGCGGTGGCTCCGCCGTGGGAAGTGCTCCGGCCTGTCACCCGAGGAGCGCGCGCATGGCTTCCCCCAACGCGGCGGATTACACATACTTTGCAACCGGCTACGACCCGCAGAAGGGCATGGATGCGTGCCGTCGGCTGGCCGCTGCCTTCGCGGGCGGCCGCGACCCGCGCACCGAGGACATCCAGGCCGCCATGGCGACTGCGACGGCGGCTTTCCCCGGTCTCCAGGATTTCGTTGATGATCTGGCCGACCGCGATCTCGACCCGGAGGATGCCATGCTGGACGCGAGCCGGATCGGCGCGGAGCATCAGGGGCCGGTGCTGGCGGCGGCAGCGAAGCTGGCTCTGGTGGGCGCGATGGCCGAAGCGGCGGAATGCTTCGACTGGCACGACGTGGTGGCCTGCGCGCGCTTCTGCGCCGATGCACTGGCTCCCCCGGCGGTCGGTGCTCCCTGACCGCGCCGTCTGTGGGCCGCAACCGTTGCCCGTTGCGTTATTGAACGCCGCCGGACGATATCTGGCACAGCCGAAGCAAGGCGACCTCTCCTGCCCCCACGCCTTCTGCCCGACGGGCAAGGGGCTACAGGAACCCGCTCCCCGCATGGTCGCGGTAGACCTGGGCATCGCGCACATAACCGGCGAGCACCTGGAGGCTGCGGTGGCGCGAGATCTCCTGGATTTTGAAGATGCTGGCGCCAGTACGCGCCGCGCTGGTGATGAAGCCCGCGCGCAGCGAATGGCCGCCGAACAGCGCCGGATCGTAGCCGGCGGCCTTGGCGACGGCCTGAACCAGCCGGGCGACGGCGC
>CAIXDS010000345.1 GCA_903918195.1 uncultured Acetobacteraceae bacterium
CGCTGGACCACGGGCTCTGCCACCCCAGGGCAAGGCGGGCTCCCTTCCGTGCCCGAACGCGTAAGCTTACGCGTTCGGGCACGATCAGAGATACAAGGGCAGAGCCCTGGCCTTCCTTCCTTTTCCCACGCCCCACCCACAGGCGTCACTCCCCAGGCGCAAGCTGCGCGCCGCGGGCGCGGGCGGCGATGCCGATGCGCCAGCGGCGGTCGCTGAGGCTGACGAGGCCGCCGAACGCCATGATGACGGCGCCGAGCCAGATCCAGGGCACCAGCGGCTTGTAGTAAGCGCGGACGGTCCAGCCGCCGTTAGGATCGGGGTCGCCGACGGCAACGTAGAGGTCGGCGAGCAGGTTGGTGCGGATGGCGGTCACCGCGGTGGTCTGCTGCTGCAGCGGGAAGAAGCGGCGCTGCGGGTGCACCACGGCGACGGGGCTGCCGCTGCGGGTGATGGCGATGGTGGCGTCGTCGTACAGGTAGTTCGGGCCGGCCTGGCGCTCCACGCTGTCCAGATGCAGCGTGTAGCCGGCCACGGTCATCTCGCTGCCGGGCTTGAGGGTGTCGATGTTCTCGCTTTCGAAGGCAGAGGCGGCGATGCCAGCGACGGTGATGGCCAGGCCCATATGGGCGAAGGTCATGCCCCAGGCGGCGCGCGGCAGGTGGATGGCACGGCGCAGGCTGTCGGCCAGCGGAAGGCGGAACAGACTGAGCCGGTCGGCGAGGGCCACCGCGGCGCCGCCGAAAGCCCAGGCGGCGAGACCGAGGCCAAGCACGGCAAGCACCGGGCCGCCATTGGTAACATAGAAGGCCGCCAGAATGACCAGAATGGCGAAGCCAAAGGCAGCCCAGAGACGCTGCAGCACAGCCAGCAGATCGCCGCGCTTCCAGGCCAGCATGGAACCAGGGCCGACGGCGAGCAGCAACGGCACCATCAGCGGCACAAAAGTCTGGTTGAAGAATGGAAAACCGACCGAGATTTTCGGCCCGCCGACAGCGTCGAGGAACAGCGGGTAGAGCGTGCCGATGAACACGGTGGCGGCACCGCAGGCTAGCAGCAGGTTGTTTAGCACCAGCGCGCCCTCGCGCGAGATCGGTGCGAACAGGCCGCCGCCTTTCAGCACCGGGGCGCGGATGGCGTAGAGCGTCAGCGAGCCGCCGATGGCGAGCACGAGGAGCAGGAGGATGAAGGCGCCGCGGGCGGGGTCGGTGGCGAAGGCATGCACCGATGTCAGCACGCCGGAGCGCACCAGGAAGGTGCCGACCAGCGAGAGGGAAAACGTGATGATGGCGAGCAGGATCGTCCAGCTTTTGAGCGTGTCGCGCTTTTCCACCACGATGGAGGAATGGATCAGCGCGGTGCCGACGATCCACGGCATGAGCGAGGCGTTCTCGACCGGGTCCCAGAACCACCAGCCGCCCCAGCCCAGCGTGTAGTAGGCCCACCAGCTTCCCATGGCGATGCCGATGGTGAGCGTGCACCAGGAGGCGAGCGACCACGGACGCACCCAGCGCGCCCAGGCGGCGTCCACGCGACCCTCGATGAGGGCGGCGACGGCGAAGGAGAACGCCACCGAGAAGCCGACATAGCCGAGATAAAGGAACGGCGGGTGGAACGCGAGCCCGGGGTCCTGCAGCACCGGGTTGAGCCCGCGCCCGTCCGGCGGCGGCGAAAAGGCGCGCAGGAAAGGGTTGGAGGTGAGCAGGATAAACAGCAGGAAGCCGACGCCGATCATGCCCTGCACCGACAGCACGCGGGCCCGCAGCGCCGGCGGCAGGTTGCCGCCGAAGGCCGCGACGGCGGCGCCGCACAGGCCGAGCATGAACACCCACAGGAGCATCGAGCCCTCGTGGTTCCCCCAGACGCCGGAGATTTTGTAGAGCAGCGGCTTGGCGGAATGGCTGTTCTCGATGACGTTGATCACCGAGAAGTCGGAGACGATGTAGGCGTGCATCAGCACCCCCATCGCCACCGCGATCAGCAGGAACTGGGTCAGCGCGGCCGAGCGGCCGACATCCATCCAGCCCGGATTGCGCCGCGCCGCGCCGAGCATCGGCACGGTCGCCTGCACCAGGGCGACGAACAGGGCGAGGATCAGGGCGAAGTGCCCGGTCTCGACGATCATGTTGTACCGACGTTCAAAGTTGCGTGCGCTCAGAGCCGTGGGGGGTTCCGGCCGCCGGCGGGTCGGTCGGGCCTGGTGCAGATGCGGCCGCCAGGCGATCCGGTGGCTTCCTAGCGTGATCGCGGCCCCCGGTCCAGCATGGCCCCATCACCGGGACCGACAGCATGGCGGAGATGTCATGGCCGGTGGTGGCTGGTGCCGGTGGCGGCTGTCGATCGACGCCTTTGCTGCACCGCAACAGAAATGGGTGGAGGTGCCACGGGCAGCGGTGACGAAAAGAGCCGGACCTTATCGTTGCTTGGTCTCGCGGTCCTGGCCGCCAGCGCAACGCTTGCTGAAGTTGCAACGTGGCGTGCGAGGTTGCGGAATCTTCACGCCTCGGTGACTTTTTGCTGGCGGCGTCGTTCCAATCACCATAAGATTTCCCTGGCTATGAGACGCTGGCTAAAGAGACGGGGGCAGACAACAGCCACGCCTGGACGGAACGCACATCGTTTCGGATCGCGGAGAGCGTGCGAGTTTGCCTGATGAAGGAGGAAAATGTTCGAATTCCGGCTTTGCCGGCGTGCGTTTGTGCGCGCCCTGCGTCGTGCGTGTGCGCGCCACCAACCGGGCGGTGCCGCAGGCAGGATTCCGGCTTCCCTCTCCCCAACGGCCCTGGCCGCATGTCCGTCGCGGTGAATCCACGCTGCGTCGGGCGGGCGACCGCTCCCATAAGGAAATGTCCATGAGATCTGTGCCCAAGCCGTTCGCCCTGCTCGCCGGACCTGCCGGCCTGTCGGCCGCCAGTCCGGCATCCACCGCGATCGACTGGGCACGTGGGTCCGTCACGCTCTTGCTGGGTGGCGCCGCCATTGCGATTGTGGCAGTGCGCCCGGCGCACGCCGTTCCCGCCTTCGCCGGACAGACCGGGCAGCCTTGCGTATTCTGTCATATCGGCGCTTTCGGGCCGCAACTCACCCCGGCCGGCCGTGCCTTCAAGATCGGCGGCTATACGCAGACCGGCGGCGAGGGATTGGCGTCCCAGATTCCGCTGGCCGTGTATTTTCAGGAGTCCTTTACCTCCCTCGGCAAGGGGTATCCGTCCGACGACATCCCCCACCGCTATGCTTCCAACAACAACTTCAATATCGACCAGGCCAGCATCTTCCTCGCTACCAATATCGGCGAGCACACCGGCATCTTTTCGCAATGGACGGCGACCGACAATTTCAGTGCGTTCGCCATGGACAATACGGATTTCCGTCCGTACACCACCGAATTCGAGGTCAACGACACGACATTGCGGGTCGGCATCTCGGTCAACAACAACCCGACATTGCAGGACCCCTACAACAGCTCGTTCGCCTGGGGCTATCCGTTCATCGGCCCGTCACCGACCCTTCAGCCCGGGCCCGCGGCCGACGTGGCGCTGTCGAGCGGCTTCAACCAGAACTCCATCGGCGCCACAGTCTACGCCTGGTACGATCGCAGCGTGTATGTGGATGCTGGGATTTACACATCGCAGAGCAACTGGCTGCTTAGCCGGCTCGGCAACTCCTACGGCGTCGGCGGCATCCAGGGCGTGGCCCCCTATGCACGGGCCGCCTATGAGTGGAACTGGAACGAGGGGTCCGAGACCGCGCAGTCGGCCCATGTCGGCGTCATCTTCATGGACGCCAATGTTAACCCCATTGATCCCAATGCCGCGAATGACAACCCGGGTGTGACCGGCATTTACGGCCGCGACCACTATACCGATCTGACATTCGACGGCGGCTATCAGTTCCTTGGCGACGGCACCCATATCGGCACGGTCCTGGCCAACTATACGCATGAGTGGCAGGGCCTGACCGGGTCGGCGAATATTGCCAACGCCGCCAATGCCGCGGCCGGCACCCCCACGAATTACGGCAACAGCTACGAACTCGACAAGGTGCAGCTCGCCGCCTCCTACTGGTACCGCAACACCTATGGCCTGACGCTGGCCTGGCAGGGCATCTGGGGCAAGAAAAACCCGGTTCTCTATGTGCCTGAATCGGTCAATGGCAGCAACAACAATGCCCCCAACACCAGCACCTTCATCGTCGAGGCTGACTGGGTGCCGTTCGGCAAGGAAGATTCCTGGGCGCGGCCGTTCGCCAACCTGAAGATCGGCCTGCAGTACTACGCCAACACGCAGTTCAACGGCGGCAACTCGAACTACGACGGTTACGGCCGCAGCGCCGGCAACAACAACACGATCTACCTGTTCGCCTGGCAGGTGTTCTGAACGCGCACCGGCGGCATGGTGTGCCGCCGGAAACTGAATCTGCAATTGCATCTGATACCGGGGCAGGCCAACCTCACTGCCCCTGCCATCAACGGAGGAAACACCATGCATGCCAGAATGGCCGCGCTTGCCGCGGTATCGCTTGCCTGCGTCGCCTGCTGGCCCGGACCCGGCGGCGTGGCACGTGCCGAACCCGGCCACGACATCCCGCAATCCGTCGCCTTGGAACACAAGAGCGTGCTGGCCTACCTGCACCGCATCGCCGAGAAACCCACGGCAGAGGGCGCAGCAGCACAGAAGTTGATCGACCTGCTGGTGCCCCACATGGCCAAGGAGGAGGAATTCATCCTGCCGCCGCTGACGCTGCTGCCTGACCTGGCGGCCGGCAAGGTCACGCCGGAGATGCGCTGGGCCATCCCTCTGGCCGAACGCGTCAAGACGGAGCAGGCCACCCTGCTGAAGATCCATGACGAGCTGAGTGAGGCCTTCATCGCGCTGCTGGACGCCGCGGAAACGGAGAACGACGAGGTCACGGTCGGATTCACCAAAGACCTGGCTGCCGACGACCTGGGCGACCGCGAAGTCACCGAGCCGCTCACCATCCTGGTCGGCAAGATCCTGCGGAGCCGGTTGCCCGCGCAATGAGGCCAAACCGACCTGATCTGATGCCAAGCGGAGTGTCTCAATGCCGCGACAATTTTACATGAAACCGGGGCGGCCGACCCTGGACGCGCCTGCCATCAACGGAGGACACATAATGCATGTCAGAATGGCCGCGCTCGCCGCGGTGTCGCTTGCCTGCGTCGCCTGCTGGCCCGGCCCATCCGGTGTGGCACGCGCCGAGACGGCGTTGCCCATCCCGCAATCCGAGCGCGTCGAGTCCGAAGGCGTGCTCGACACATTGCGCGAAATCGCCAAGCGCGGCACGCCCACCGGAGCGGCGGCGCAGAAGGTTCTCGATCTGCTGACACCGCACATCGCCCAGGAGGAGGAGTTCATCCTGCCGCCGCTGGTGCTGCTGCCGGCGCTGGCCAACGAAGTTCCCGCGCCCGACATGCGCTGGGCCATCCCCCTGGCCGAACGCGTCAAGGCCGAGCACGCCGCCCTGGAGCAGACTCACAAGGCGTTGAAAGCAGCTTTTGTCGCGTTGCAGGACGCCGCGAAAGCGGAAGGCGACCGGACCACGGCGGGATTCGCGGGCGACCTGATCGCTGACGATCTGGGCGACCAGGAAATCATCGAGCCGGCCGTGATCGTGATCGGCGACTACCTGCGCAGCCAATTGCCGGCGCAATAAGACAAGGCGACGACGCCGGCCGGATGCGGCCGGCGTCGTCGCCTGCGTCAATGGTGGAGCGTGTTCAGGAAGGCGATCACATCATGCCGCTTCTTGTCGTCCTTGAGGCCGGAATAGGTCATCCTGGTGCCTGGCACGGTGGTCTGAGGCGAGTTGATCCACTTGTCGAGCGTCTCCTCGGTCCAGATCATGCCGGCTCCTTTCACGACCTCGGAATAGTTAAATCCAGGCAACGTTCCGGATTTCCGGCCGACGACGCCATACAGTGACGGTCCGACGCGGTTTTTGCCCTCAACTGCTTCGTGACAGAGGTTGCAGATCGCCTTGAACACAGCCTTGCCGGCCTCGGCATCCTGCGCATGGGCCACCGGCATCGAACCGGGGGCGTAGAACAAGACGCCGGCAACGAGAAGAACTCGTTTCATGCGTGGCTCCTGCAGTGGTGACGATGGTAAATGGCACTTGGCTATTGAGCAGCCTATGCACCAGGGTCAACCAATGCGAGCGATGATTTGTAAAATAGTGTTGTTTCGCAATGCAGCAGGAGTGCCAGATTATGCTGGAGCTACGATCAGATCATGTGCAGTTTATTTTGCAGTTTCAGCGGAGCTATTTTCGCGGCGCCGGCCGGATGCGTCCGGCGCCGCTTGTCCCGGTTGTTCGATCCGTCAGTCGTGGAGTGTCTTGAGGTAGGCGATCAGGTCGCGCCGCTTCTGCGGGTCCTTCAGACCAGTATAGGTCATCTTGGTACCCGGAACCATCTTCTGGGGATCCTCATCGTATTTGAAGAGCACATCTTCTGTCCAGGTAATGCCAGAATTCTTGTTGGCATCGGAGTAGGCAAAGCCCGGGACTATGCCGGAGTGACGGCCAATGACGCCATAAAGCGACGGCCCGACCCGGTTTTTGTTCTTGATGTTTTCGTGACAGAGGTTGCAGATCGACTTGAAGATCTTCTTTCCTTCCTCCGCGTCCTGCGCGTGGGCTGGCTGCATCGAGGCGGGGACGGCGAAGAGGAAACCGGCGACAAGGAGGGCTCGTTTCATGCAGGGCTCCAGCACGGGAGGTGAACAAAATCAACACTTAAGGAAGTGTATATGCACTTGATGCGATCAACGCAAGTGCGTATTTGACAAATGACATGACTTATCTCGCGTTGCAGCAAAACCGCCGGATGATGCTGAGCGGAATTGCGTTACTGCACGCATTATGTCAGGGTTTATGCAGGTTTCGTATGCGGCCGACGACATTGCCGCGCCGATAACGGAATGATCTGGCCCTGACAAGCTTCATACAACACCACTCGCCGCCGGCTGCCCGTACGACTATGATGGTATTCGGCAGACCTGTTATGGTGTCACACCCGTTACATTACGATTTGCACGGCGCTTTCCCGCACAGTAACGAAATCGCGTTCATTCGCATAAGCTATGTGTTGCTGATGTTTTTCTTACGAAATGGGGTCAAGGGGCCCACCGGCCCCTTGCGGGTCCAGGGGCCCACCGGCCCCTTGCGGGTCCAGGGCAGAGCCCTGGCCTTCTCGCTTGCTATCCCAGACCCCCATCACGCCGAATTCCGCCCTTTCGCGCCAGATAAAGCGTGTGCAGAGGATCGTCCGCCGCCCCGCGCGCCGGCACCTCCACGCGCCGCCAGTCCAGACCGCATGTGTCGAGCCGTGCCTCGAACCCTGGCGAGCGATCGGCCGACCAGACGGCAAGACGGCCGCCGGGCGCCAGCGCGTCGTGCAACCGGCGCAACCCGGCGCTGCAATAGAGCCCGGCGTTGCGCGCCAGCATGGCCGCGTCGGGCCCGTTGTCGACATCGAGCAGGATGGCGTCGAACGCCGCCCCCTCCAGCAGCGTGGCCACGTCGGCGTGGCACAGCTCGACGCGCGGGTCATCCAGCGGGCGGCCGGCGAGAGCCGCCAGCGGGCCACGGTTCCAGGCCACCACCTCCGCGAGTATTTCCGTCACCGTCACACGCGCGCGGGGGGGCAGCACATCGAGCGCCGCGCGCAGCGTGTAGCCCATGCCCAGGCCACCGATCAGCACGCGCGGGGCCGCTTCCGGTTCCGCCCGGGCCAGGCTCTCGCACCCCAGCCGCCCCAGCGCCTGTTCGGAGTGGTGCGCCCGGTTGGACATCAGGTCCCAGCCGTCGCAGCGGATTTCGAACAGGAAGCCGCGCCGGCGCAGCACCAAGCTCTCCCCGCCCGGCCCCTGCGCGCGCGCCAGTTCGGTCCAGGGTTCCATGCGTCCTTCCCTGTCGGCTCCGCTCCGTGCACTCAGCATCGTCGAGGCAGCACGAGGATGGCGTGGCATGGGCGGCACCGACACGGCAAGGGCATTCCCGCGCCCGCGTGGCCGGCCGGGAATGCCCCGATTTGATGCCGCTTGGCCAAACGCCCCATCTTGCATTACAAATTATATCAAATCGGGCGCCTTGATTCTGGAGCCGCTTATCAGGCGGCACCGGCTGCCGGCGCTGGCGACCGGCGCCGTCAATCGTGGGTGTGTACCCTCCAGGTCAGTCGATTACCGTAGATTTCGTGCCCGTGGCATGCGAGCATCCTTGTTCCGGGGCGCTCGATGGGTGCCGGGACGCACGGCACTCCGAACGATAGTGAACGAAACCAGGGAATGACCAATCGGGTCCTGCACTGCCGCGCCCGCTCGGGCCGCGGCGAAGCAGGTTCGGCACGCGAGGGTTAAGTGCGGCAAGGCAATGGGGAAAGTGGTCTGGCACAGTGACGTATGTCCGCGACGCATCCCTCGACAGGCATGCAACCGGGCCAGCGTGTATTCGGTGTCACATCATCTGATTAAATTGCCAGCCGACCTGTTTTTTCTACCTTCGTCACGTAGATTCTGGGAGAGGCGATTCCGGCGCTTCTCGTTAACATTCGGGTGAGCGCGGCGGTGCCGGGCCGGGCCACCCGTACCACAGACTGAAGGGGCGCGATGCAGCCGGGTACCGCCCCGATGCGCGAGGAGTCTGCGAATGGGCGTTGATGTGCTTCGCTCGCGGTTTGCGAGCCATTTCGAGCAGCGCCGTGATGCCGAGCTGACACTGGAAGCCTATCTCCAGCAATGCCGCGGCAATCCGCGCATGTACAGCAGCGCCGCCGAGCGGTTGCTGGCGGCGATCGGCGAGGCCGAAATCGTCGATACCTCCGCTGATCCGCGGCTCGGCCGTATCTTTGCCAACCGCACCATCCGCCGCTATCCGGCGTTTTCGGAATTCCATGGCATGGAGGAGACGATCGAGCGGATCGTCGGCTACCTCCGGCACGCCGCCCAGGGGCTGGAGGAGCGCAAGCAGATCCTCTACCTGCTCGGACCCGTCGGCGGCGGCAAGTCATCCCTTGCCGAGCGGCTGAAGGAACTGATGGAGCACGAGCCCATCTACGTGCTGAAGGCGGGCGACGAGATCAGCCCGGTGTTCGAAAGCCCGCTCGCGCTGTTCTCCGACCCGCAGATGGCCGAAACGCTGGAAGCCGAGTTCGCCATCCCGCGCCGCGCCATTCGCGGACCGATCAGCCCCTGGGCGCTGAAGCGGCTGGGCGAGTTCGGCGGCGATGCCTTCCGCTTCAGCGTCATGCGCATGATGCCGAGCCGGCTGCGCCAGATCGGGGTGTCCAAAACCGAGCCGGGCGACGAGAACAACCAGGACATCTCCACCCTGGTGGGCAAGGTGGATATCCGCAAGCTGGAGGCGTTCGCGCAGAACGACCCGGACGCCTACAGCTTCTCCGGCGGCCTGAACCGGGCCAACCAGGGGTTGCTCGAGTTCGTCGAGATGTTCAAGGCGCCGATCAAAATGCTGCACCCCCTGCTGACGGCCACGCAGGAGGGTAACTATGTCGGCACTGAGAACATCGGCGCCCTGCCCTTCCAGGGCCTGATCCTGGCGCATTCGAACGAGGCGGAGTGGCAGACCTTCAAGAACAACCGCAACAATGAAGCCTTCATCGACCGCATCTACGTCGTCAAGGTACCGTACTGCCTTCGAGTGACCGAGGAACAGAAAATCTACCGGAAGATGCTGCAATCCTCCGAGTTGGCCGAGGCCGCCTGCGCGCCGGGCACGATCGAGATGCTGGCCCGCTTCGCCGTGCTCAGCCGGCTGAAGGACCACCCGAACTCCAACCTGTTCAGCAAGATGCGGGTGTACGACGGCGAGGCGATCAAGGAACAGGACCCGCAGGCGCGCGCGGTGCAGGAATACCGCGACGCCGCCGGCGTGGACGAGGGCATGGCCGGCATCTCCACCCGCTTCGCCTTCAAGGTGCTGTCGCAGACCTTCAACTATGACAGCACCGAGATCTCGGCCGACCCGGTGCACCTGATGTTCGTGCTGGAGCGGCTGCTGCGCCAGGAGCAGTTCCCCGAGGAGGTTGAGAAGAAGCTGCTCAACTTCATCAAGTCCATGCTGGCGCCGCGCTACGCCGAGTTCATCGGCAACGAGATCCAGAAAGCCTACCTGGAATCCTACAGCGACTATGGCCAGAACCTGTTCGAGCGCTACATCGCGCTGGCCGATGCCTGGATCGAGGACGCCGACTTCAAGGACCCCGACACCGGCACGATGATGAGCCGCGACGAATTGAACGCCGAGCTGACCAAGATCGAGAAGCCCGCCGGCATCGCCAACCCCAAGGATTTCCGCAATGAGGTGGTGAAGTTCGCCCTGCGCGCCAAGGCGCGCGACGGCGGGCGGATGCCGCGCTGGACCGCCTACGAGAAAATCCGCGAGGTCATCGAGCGGCGCATGTTCAGCCAGGTCGAGGACCTGCTGCCCATCATCTCCTTCGGTGCCAAGAAGGACATCGATACCGAGCGTAAGCACAGCGATTTCATCGCCCGCATGAGGGAACGCGGCTACACAGAGCGACAGGTGCGCCGCTCGGTGGAATGGTTCATGCGAGTGCAGAAATCGGGGTAACATCTTTTCGCGCGGCGCAATCGCCGCACTGCAGTACAGGGTTCGGTTCTGCCATGATGATCGTTGACCGCCGCCCCAATCCCCAGGGCAAAAGCCTGCCCAACCGGCAGCGGTTCCTGGCACGGGTGAAGGCGCAAGTCCGCCGCGCGGTCGCCGACAGCATCGACCGGAGGCGCGTCTCCGATGTCGGTGCTGACGAGGAGGTAAAGGTCCGGGTCGCCGGCACGGGGGAACCCTCGTTCCGCCCGGCCGGCGGGGCCGACGGGGACTATGTGCTGCCCGGCACCGGCACGCTCAACCGCGGCGACCGTATTCCCAAGCCGCAGGGCGGCGGCGGGCGCGGCCGTGAAGCGGCCGATTCCGGCGGCGGTGAGGACGCCTTCGAATTCACCCTCACACGCGAGGAGTTTCTCGACTGCTTCTTCGAGGAGCTTGAACTGCCCCGGCTCGCCCGCACCGACCTCGGCGAGGCGACGCTGACCAAGCCCCGCCGGGCCGGCTACTCCATCGCCGGCCAGCCCACCGCGCTCGATGTGCGCCGCACCATGCGCAACAGCCTGGCCCGTCGCGTCGCGCTGCGCCGCCCCGACCGCGAGGAACTGCAAGCCGCCGAGCAGGAAGTGGCGGACGCGGTGGCGGACGGGGACGAAACCCGGCTTGCCGCCGCCCGCGCAGCGCTTGACCAGGTGGTCCGCCGCACCGCGCGCATCCCGTTCATCGACCCGATCGACGTGCGCTACGCCCGCCACGAGCGCGTTCGCCTGCCCGCCCAGGATGCGGTGATGTTCTGCCTGATGGATGTCTCCGGCTCGATGACCGAGCACATGAAGGGTCTGGCCAAGCGCTTCTTCATGCTGCTGCACCTGTTCCTCGAGCGCAAATACGAACGTGTGCATGTCGTGTTCATCCGCCACACCGAACGCGCGCAGGAAGTCGATGAGGACACGTTCTTCCGCTCGCGCGAGACCGGCGGCACCATCGTGTCGTCCGCCCTCACCGAGATGCTGCGGGTGCAGGCCGAGCGCTTCCCGCCCAGCGCCTTCAACATCTACGTCGCCCAGGCCTCGGACGGTGACAATTTGCACGCCGATGCCGCCGCCGTGGTCGCACTGATGGGGCGCATCCTGCCGCTGGTCCGCTACTTCGCCTATGTGGAAACCGGCCAGGGCGAGGAGGAGAGGTTCGGCATCGCCCGCGGGCTGGAGACCAGCCTGTGGGGCACCTATCGCGGCATCGTCGGCGACGGCGCCCCGCAACTCGCCATGCGCCGCCTGTCCGACCAGCGCGACGTCTGGGGCGTGTTCGCCGACCTGTTCCGCAAGGACCCGGCCGGGGTGGTGTCGTGACCCTGTTGTTCGAAGGCGCCGAGTGGGATTTTGCCAAGCTCGACGCGACCTTCCACGCCTGCGAGGAAATCGCCATCGGCGAACTCGGTCTGACCCCCTATCCCAGCCAGATCGAGGTCATCACCTCCGAACAGATGCTCGATGCCTATTCCAGCGTCGGCCTGCCGCTGATGTACCGGCACTGGAGCTTCGGCAAGCGCTTCGCCCGCGACGAGCTGCTCTACCGCGCCGGCATGCAGAGCCTGGCGTACGAGATCGTCATCAACTCGAATCCCTGCATCGCCTATCTGATGGAGGAGAACACGATGACGATGCAGGCGCTGGTAATCGCACATGCCTGCTTTGGCCACAGCCACTTCTTCCGCAGCAACCACCTGTTCCGTCAGTGGACGGACGCCGACGGCATCCTCGACTACCTCGCCTTCGCCCGCCGCTTCGTCGCCGAATGCGAGGAACGGCATGGCCTGACCGCGGTGGAGCGTATCCTCGATGCCGCGCACGCGCTGCAGGGCCAGGGGGTGCACCGCTACCTGCGGCGCAAATGGCGCCTGTCCGACGAGGAGACGCGCGCGCGGGAACGGCAGCAATACGAGGAGGAAAGCTACAACCCGCTCTGGAGCACCGTGCCGGGCAGCAACCGCCCGACCGCTGCGCCGGGCGCGGTGAACGAGGCCAAGGCTGCGCTCAATCTGCCCGAGGAGAATCTGCTCTACCTGTGCGAAAAGCACTCTCCGAAGCTGCGCGGCTGGGAGCGCGAGCTGGTGCGCATCGTCCGCGTGGCGGCGCAGTATTTTTATCCGCAGATGCAGACCAAGCTGGCCAATGAGGGCTGCGCCACGGCGGTGCATTACGCCATCATGACGCGGCTGCACGACCGCGGCCGGATCAGCGACGGTGCCTACCTGGAATTCCTCGCCTCCCACACCGCGGTCACCCGCCAGCCGACGCTGGCCGATCCGGGCTTCAACGGCTGGAACCCCTATGCGCTCGGCTTCGCCATCATGCGCGACATCGAACGCATGTGCACCGAGCCCGACGAGGAAGACCGCCGCTGGTTCCCCGCCTTCGCCGGCAACGGCGACCCCTGGGGCACGTTGCGCGAGGCCTGGGCGGAGTACCGCGACGAAAGCCTGGTGCGCCAGTTCCTCGGCCCCAAGGTGATGCGCGCCTACCGCATGGTGAACCTGAACGACAAGGCGAGCGACCCAGCGCTGGTGGTCACCGAAATCCACGACGACAGTGGTTTTCGCCGCATCCGCTCGCAGCTCGCCGACCAGTACGATCCCGCGCGTGCGGCCCCGCTGATCGAGGCGAGCGATGTTGACCTGGCCGGCGATCGCAGCCTGAAGCTCACCTATGTCTCGCGCCGCAAGCAACGCCTGCACGACGCCTCCGCGCGGCAGACGCTCGCGCACCTGCAGGTGCTGTGGGGCTACAAGGTGACACTGCAGGAAGTGGATGCCGAGACCAGCCGCGCACTGGGGGAGTTGCGCGCGGACGGGTGAGAGCGGGCCGGGAGGCCCCTTGACCCTATTCCTTTTGTTTCAGTCGTCGCGGTGCACCCGCTCCATGCGCTCGTGCCGCTCCTGCGCCTCGATCGACAGCGTGGCGATCGGGCGCGCCTCCAGCCGCTTCAGGCCGATCGGCTCGCCGGATTCCTCGCAGAACCCGTAGGTTCCGGTTTCGATCCGCGCCAGCGCCTGGTCGATCTTGGCGATCAGCTTGCGGGCACGGTCGCGGGTACGCAGCTCCAGCGCCCGGTCCGTCTCGACGCTGGCACGATCGGTGATGTCGGCCTCGCGGATGCCGCCCTGCGACAGGCTGGCGAGCGTGCCGTCGGCCTCGCGCAACAGATCGACGCGCCAACGCAATAATTTTTGACGAAAATACTCGACCTGGAGAGGATTCATGAACTCCTCGTCCTCCGACGGGCGATAATCGGGGGGCAGAGTCATCATCATAGGGTCACATCCTGCGGACGTTTCAGTGACCCATCACCGCGGCATGCTGGAACTGGTCAGCCACCCCGACATGAGTCCGGCGGCTTATAGCCACGCAAGGCTGGCGCGCCAAGTGGACATGGCTGCGCGATCATAACAGTTCTGTCAGGCGGTTGTGGCCGTCTCGTGACGTGCCAACTCGATCCGCGCCCGCAAGGCCACCTCCGCCACCGCCTGCCGCAGCTCCGGATCGGCGGCGTGCGGAATATCCGCCGCCAACGTGGCCAGGCGGCGCAACGCCCCCAGGTCCCGCTGCCCGGCCAGCAACGCCCGCTGCAGCCGGAGCAGTTCGGCCAGCATCTCCTGCCCGCGCCGCCGTGCCTCGCGGTCGCGCACTGACCCGCTCTCGGCCTCCTGCAGCGCCAGCATGCCGCCGAGCGACACCTCGGACGCCTCGGCTGCCGCCGCGGTGCCCGCCGCCGTCTCCGCCCGGCCGGACGGCACCATGAACCCCGCCCCACGAGCCGAAGCACGCGCCGGGCTCCGCGCGGTCGGCACGATCGGTCCGATCCCGTCAACCATCGTCATCCGCAACCTCCTTGCCGGGCCCTTCCTGCCGGGCGGCAGGTGGTGCCGGGCGGCCGGACGGGCCAGAGCGGCGCGCGCCGCCGATTCGCTTGCTGGCACGCGCCTTGCCTCTACGCCACCCAGCATGACAGCCAGTCCTTAACGTCTCCCTCGTAGACCACCCGTGCCGGCCCAAAGGAACACGCTGTGCCGCGACCATCCGCCGCCCTGCTCGCCGCGCTTCTGGCGCTCGTCCCCCCGATGCTCACCGCGGTACCCGCCGCGGCACAGGTGCGCATCAAGGACATTGCCGATGTCGAAGGCATCCGCGACAACCAGCTGGTCGGCTACGGGCTGGTGGTCGGACTGAACGGCACCGGCGACGCGATCGACTCGGCCGTGTTCACCCGCGAGTCGCTGATCGGCATGCTGGAGCGGCTGGGTGTGAACACCCGTGACCAGGCGGCCAAGCTGCAGACCAAGAATGTGGCGGCGGTGATGGTCACCGCCAACCTGCCCCCGTTCGTCCATCCCGGCAGCCGGATCGACATCGCGGTCTCCGCCCTGGGCAACGCCAAGGACCTGACCGGCGGCACCCTGCTGGTCTCCTCCCTGCTGGCCGCCGACGGGGAGGTTTACGCGGTCGCCCAGGGAGCCGTCACCACCGGTGCCGTCGCCGCCCGCGGCGCCGCCAGCTCGGTCACCCGCGGCGTGCCCACCGCCGGCCGCATCGCCAACGGGGCGACGGTGGAACGCGAAATCGGCTACGACCTCGCCACCCATGGCGCCCTGCATCTCGGCCTGCGCAACCCCGACCTGACCACTGCGATGCGCATGGCCGAGGCCATCAACCATGCCTTCGGCGGCGGCACCGCCCACGCCACCGACCCGCGCACCGTCGCCGTCGAACTCGCCGGCCGCGATGTGATCGAGTCGCTCGCCCGGATCGAGGAGCTGCGCGTCGAGCCCGACAACGCCGCCGTGGTGGTGATCGACGAGGCCAGCGGCACCATCGTCATGGGCTCCAACGTCCGGGTCAGCACCGTCGCCATTGCCCAGGGCAACCTGACCATCCGCGTCACCGAGACGCCGCAGGTAAGCCAGCCCGGCCCGCTCTCCAACGGCACCACCGCCATCGTGCCGCGCACCAACATCCAGGTCGATGACCAGCACAACAGGCGCCTGGGCATCCTCAGCGGCAACGTCACCCTGCACGACCTGGTGGCCGGGCTGAATTCGCTCGGCGTCGGCCCGCGCGACATGATCACCATCCTGCAGTCGATCAAAGCCGCCGGCGCGCTGCAGGCCGAATTGCAGGTGCGCTGATGACCCCGTTACAACCGGACGCCACTGAGCTTGCCCGCCCCGGCGCCGCCCGCGCCTGGCGCGCCGCGCAGGATTTCGAAGCGATGGCCCTGTCGAAATTCCTCACCCCGATGTTCGACACGGTGGACACCTCCGCCGGCCTGTTCGGCGGTGGCGAGGGCGAGCAGGCGTTCAAGCCGTTCCTCACCGATGCCATTGCCCGCCAGATCGAATCCCGCGGCGGCCTCGGCCTTGCCATGCCGGTCTGGCACCAGATGCTGAAGATGCAGGAGGCAAAGAGTCACCCATGATCCCCCCGCAGGCACCTCACCAACACGACGACCTTCCCACCGCTGCCGCTTCTCTGGCAGCCTTGCTGGAGCAGGAGAACCGCCTGCTCGAAGCGCTCGACCTTGCCGCCGCGGCCGCCCTGCTGCCGGCCAAGCAGACCGCCACCGACGCGTTCGTCCGGGCGCAGGCCCACGCGAAGTTGCGCGGCGGCATCCCGCCGGCTGGCCGCGAGGCAGCAATCTCCCTGGGAACCCACCTGCGCACGCTCGCCGCCGAGAACCGCCGCCTGCTGGAACGCGGACTGGCCGCGCAGGGCCGCGTGATCGCGGTGATCGCACGGGCCGTACGCACGCACCCGCTCATGGCACCGCGCTACGGCGCCTCCGGCGCGTTCGCCGGCCCGCGCACGCCGACGCCGCTCGCCATTTCAACGCGCATCTAGCCGCAAATCCCCTCCGGCTGCCGCGCGCGCATGGGTAAACGAACGCACGCCCTTGCCCAACGTCCCGCACTTGCGCCGGAGCTGCTGGCGGACGAGACATTCGCGCCTATGCCTGTCGCCATGCCGCACCTGCTGGCGCGCAGGCTGTGCCATGATCACCTACGGAACCCCGCCATGTTCAAGCCTGCCACCATGTTCAACCTGACGGTCTCAGACCACATCATGATCGCGCACAGCTTCCGCGGCGACGCGCCGATCTGATGCGCATTTCGCTGCTGGTTCCCGCCCCGCTGCACGCCATCTCCGGCGGCACCGCCTATGACCGTGCCATACTGGAGGGCTTGCGCGCCGCCGGGCACGCGGCGCAGGCGATCGAACTCGCCGGCCGCCACCCGCTGGCCGATGATGCGGCGCGCGCATCGGCCAACGCCGCGTTCGATTCACTGCCCGCCGACACGCTGCCGGTGATCGATGGATTCGGCCTGCCCGCCTTCCGCGACCGCGCCGCCGCCCTGGCCGCGCGCCGCACCGTCGGGCTGATCCACCACCCCACCGCCCTGGAAACAGGCCACACGGCGCCCGAACGAGCCGCGCTGCATGCGGCCGAGCGCACCCTGATGCCGCTGCTCGGGCGCGTAATTGTGACCAGCCCCGCCACCGCCGACCGTCTCGCCGCCGATTTCGGCGTCGATCCGCAGCGCATCGCCGTGGTGCTGCCCGGCACCGACAACGCGCCGCGCAGCCCAGGCTCGGGCGGGCCGCACTGCGCGATCCTCTCGGTCGGCACCCTGGTGCCGCGCAAGGGCCATGACGTGCTGTTGCGCGCGCTGGCCAAACTGTTCGACCTCGACTGGCGCCTGACCATCGTCGGCAACGCCGACCGCGACCCGGTGCACGCGCATGCGCTGCACGCGCTCGCCGAACAGCTCAGCATCGCCCAACGCGTAACCTTCGCCGGCGAGGCCGACGCGGCCACGCTGGAATCGCTCTGGCTCGGCACCGATATTTTCGCCCTCGCGACGTACTGGGAAGGCTATGGCATGGCGATCGCCGAGGCGCTGAAGCGCGGCATCCCCGCCGCCATCACCGCCGGCGGGGCCGCGGGCGCGCTGGTGACACCCCTGAGCGGCGTGGTCTGCGTCCCCGGCGACGAAGTGACGCTGTCGAAATCCCTGCGCCGCCTGATCTTCGATCTTGCCCTGCGGCGGGCCAGCGCCGAAGCCGCCTGGGCCGAAGGACGCGGACTGCCGTGCTGGCCCACGCAGGTGCGCGCATTCGCGGAGGCGCTTGCGGGATGAGACAGGAAGGAAGGCCAGGGCTCTGCCCTGGACCCGCCAGGGGTCGGTGGACCCCTGGACCCCGTTACTTGGAGGGTTTTTCGCCAAGCCTTGGCCTTCCTCCCTCCCCATGACAAAACCCCTTCTTGGCTGCATCGCCGACGACTTTACCGGCGCCACCGACCTGGCATCCATGTTGGTGCGCAACGGCATGCGCACCGTGCAACTCATCGGGGTGCCGGATGCCCGGCTGGCGGTGCCCGATGCCGATGCCGTGGTGGTGGCGCTGAAGTCACGCACCGCGCCGGTGCAGCAGGCGGTGCGCGACAGCCTGGCCGCGCTCGATTGGCTCCGCGCCGCCGGCTGCCGGCAGTTCTTCTTCAAATACTGCTCGACCTTCGATAGCACCGACGAAGGCAATATCGGCCCGGTCGGCGAAGCGCTGATGGATGCGCTGGGCAGCGGCTTCGCACTCGCCTGCCCCGCCTTCCCCGCCAAGGGCCGCACCGTCTACCAGGGCCACCTGTTCGTCGGCACCGCGCTGCTGAACCAGAGCGGCATGGAAAACCGTCCGCTGACACCGATGCGCGACGCCAACCTCGTGCGGGTGCTGGGGCGGCAGACGCGCGCGCCGGTGGGGCTGGTGCCGTTCGCGACCGTCGAGCAGGGCGCGGCAGCGATCCGCCGCGCCCTGACGGCGCTGAAGGAACAAGGACGGCGCTGGGCAATCGTCGATGCGGTGACCGACGCCCATCTGCGCGCGATCGGCGAAGCCGCGGCACCGCATGCGCTGGTCAGCGGCGGATCGGGGTTAGCGATCGGCCTGCCGGACAATTTCCGCCGCGCCGGATTGCTGCCACCGCGCACCGATCCGGAAGCCCTGCCCGACGTGCAAGGGCTCGCCGCGGTGATCGCCGGCTCCTGCGCGCGCACCACGCAGATGCAGATCGGCCGGGCGCGCGCGCATCTGCCGGTGCTGGAACTCGATCCGCTGGCAACGCCCGATGCCGATGCCTTGGCACGCCAGGCGACCCAGTGGGCGGCGGAGCGCCTGGGAACGGTGCCGGTGGTGATTGCCGCGTCCGCCCTGTCCGACCGCGTGGCGGCGTTGCAGGCGCGGCTGGGACGCGATGCCGCCGGTGCGCTGGTGGAGCAGGCGCTTGCCGGCGTGGCCGAAGCGCTCATCAGGTTCGGCGTACGGCGCCTGGTGGTGGCCGGCGGCGAAACCGCAGAAGCGGTAGTAACGCGCCTGCACGTGCACAGCCTGCGCATCGGTGCCGAGATCGATCCCGGCGTACCCTGGACCTTTGCCGAGGGCAGCTTCGCGCCGTTGCTGCTGGCGCTCAAAAGCGGCAATTCCGGCGCGCCCGATTTCTTCCTCAAGGCGTTCGCCGTGCTGGAAGGAACCTGACATGACCGAGGATGCGACCCGCGCGCTGCTGGTGGACCTCACCGCCTCGCTGTTCCGGCCGCACCCTGACCGACGCCATGCACGCCGCCGAGGAGTTGGAGGAAGCCACGAAGCTTTACCTCCTGCTCCGTTCCGCTAAAGCCGCTCCCAGCTTGCATCCAGACGGGGCGCCCTTGCAGGCGCCCCTCGCCGTCCGGCGTCGCCCACCGCTTCGGATCAGTTCGTGGTTTCGCTTTCGTTCGCCACGTCGGTGGCAACCGGCGCCGGCGTCTCGGTCTTCTTGCGGCGGGTGATCGCACGCGGCGCCGGCGCCTTCGCGGCGGTCTTCGCCGGAGCGGCCTTCCTGACAGACGCTTTTTTCGCCACCACCCGCTTCACGGCGGCCCGCTTCGGCGCCGCAGCGGCGGCGCGCGTCGCCTTTTTCGCTGCAACGGTCTTCTTCGGCGCGGCCGCCTTTTTCGCCACCGCCGTCTTTTTCGCGACCGCCCGGGTAGCGGTCTTCTTTGCTGTGGCCCTCTTCGGCGCGGTCGTCTTCGCGGCGGCCCTCTTCGGCGCTGCCTTCTTCGGGGCCGCCTTCGCTGCTGCTGCCTTGGTCGTCGGCTTTCTCGGCGCGGCTTTTTTCGCGGCAGGCTTGGCAGCCGCCTTCTTGGTCGTGGCCCGCACCGCCAGCGCCATGGCATTCGGTCGGGTTTTCGTCGCTTCGGTGGTCACCTGGAGGAACTCCTTCTCTGCCGTGGTGGTGGACGCCTTCTATTTGAATCTCTGCAACTGCGTCCGGTTCCGCAGCATGCGAGCGGGACGCGGCGGAACGGCAATGGACCGGACAACCTGCCTGCGGTCACAAACCACGAGGCACCGCAAGGCGTCTGCGCCGTGATGGTCGCGCAGATGGCCGGCTGTGCCACCAATGATGATGTGTTCCCCGCGGGTGCTGCGGCGTTGTCGGCGGCACTCTGCCCGGACGAAACTGCGGCCCATCGACCGTACCTTCCCCTGTGGCGCACGGCTACCGATGCTGGTGAACGAAGCGGCGAATCGATAAAGCGTGCGCTGACTCCGCTATCCGCGTCCGGTCCGCCCGTGTCAATAAAAAGCGACCATTACTTGCGCTGATTGCCACAAAAAAACGCGCCGCGGCAGCGCTGCCGCGGCGCGTACGGAGTGAGGCGTGGCTTGCGGGCGCGCCCGCCGCCGCGTCAGCGCTTGGAGACCGGCACGAACGTGACGTGATCGGGCCCCGTGTAATTCGCCGTCGGCCGGATGATCTTGCCGTCGATGCGTTGCTCGATCACGTGCGCGCTCCAGCCGGCGGTGCGCGCGATGACAAACAGCGGCGTGAACATCTCGGTCGGCACCCCGAGCGTGTGGTACGAAACCGCGCTGTACCAGTCGAGATTCGGGAACATCCGCTTGGTCTCCATCATCACCTGCTCGATGCGCTCGGCGATGTCGAACATGCGCAGCGAGCCGGCATGCTCGGAGATGTGCCTGGCCACGCCCTTGATCACCTGGTTGCGCGGATCGGCGATGGTATAGACCGGATGGCCGAAACCGATGATGACCTCCTTCTGCTCCATGCGCCGGCGAATGTCGGCCTCGGCCTCGGCGGGCGAGGCGTAGCGCTTCTGGATTTCGAACGCCGCCTCGTTGGCGCCGCCGTGCTTGGGTCCGCGCAGCGCGCCGATGCCGCCGCAAATCGCCGAATACATGTCGCTGCCCGTGCCGGCCACCACGCGGCAGGTGAAGGTCGAAGCGTTGAACTCGTGCTCGGCATAAAGGTTCAGCGAGGTGTGCATCGCCCGCACCCATTCCGCCGAGGGGGGTTTGCCGTGCAGCAGGTGCAGGAAATGCCCGCCGATGCTGTCGTCGTTGGTCTCGATCCGGGTCTCGCGGCCGTGGTGCGACCAGTGGAACCAATACAGCAGCATCGGCCCCAGGCTGGCCAGCAGCCGGTCGGCGATGTCGCGCGCACCGGAGGGCGTGTGGCCCTCCTTCTCCGGCAGCACGCAGCCCAGCGCCGAGACGGCGGTGCGCATCACGTCCATCGGATGCGCGGCGGCGGGAATCGATTTCAGCACCTCCTGCACCGCCTTCGGCACGCCGCGAAGCTCGCGCAGTTTGGTCTTGTAGGCGATCAGCTCGTGCATGTTGGGCAGCGTGCCGTGCACCAGTAGGTGGGCAATCTCCTCGAACTCGCACACCTCGGCGATGTCGAGGATATCGTAGCCACGGTATTTCAGGTCGTTGCCGGTGCGGCCGACGGTACACAACGCGGTGTTGCCCGCGGCCACGCCGGACAGGGCGACCGATTTTTTCGGCTTGAGGGTGGGGAGCGGGGCGGTGTCGTTCATTCCTCTGCCTCCGTTCTCAGAACATGACAGCCTTATATATGGGGGCTCAGAAGATGCCGGACTTGCCGACGACAAGCTGGCCGGCTGGCAGGGCGACGTTCAACAGGTGCAGCTCGCCGGCAGCCAGCCGCGGCAGGTTCTGCACCACTTCGATGAAGCGGTTGGCTTCCCGTGCCGAGACGATGCCCTCGGTCAGGATGCGGAACTTGCGGATGTAGTCCTCCCGGCCGAACGGCCTGGCACCCAGCGGGTGCGCGTTGGCCACGGCCAGCTCGTCCACCAGCTTGCTGCCATCCTTCAACAGCACCTCGACGCGCCCGCCGAAGGCGAGTTCGTTCGGGTCCTTCGAATGATAGCGGCGCGTCCACTCCGGGTCCTCGCGCGTCTCGATCTTGTGCCACAGCTCAACCGTATCCTTGCGGCCGGCGCGCTTCGGGTCGTAGCTGTCCACGTGGTGCCAGCGCCCGTCCTGCAGGGCGACCGCGAAGATGTACATAATCGAATGGTCCAGCGTCTCTCGGCTGGCCTTCGGGTCCAGCTTCTGCGGGTCGTTGGCGCCGGTGCCGATCACGTAGTGCGTGTGATGGCTGGTGTGAAGGATGACCTTCTCGATCTTCGTCAGGTCGGGAATCTGCTCGCGCATCCGGAATGCCAGGTCGATCAGCGCCTGGCTCTGGTACTCGGCGCTGTGCTCCTTGGTGTAACTGTCCAGAATGGCGCGCTTGGCTTCGCCGGGCTCGGGCAGCGGCACGTTGTAGACCGCCTCGGGCAGGCCCTTGTCGCGCGCGGTGCGGCCGGAAAGAATCCAGGCGATCACCGAATCCTCGCCTTCGTAAATCGGGCTCGGCGCGCCCTCGCCGCGCATCACGCGGTCCACCGCCTCCACCGCCAGCTTGCCGGCATGCGCGGGGGCATAGGCTTTCCAGCTGCTGATCTCGCCTTTGCGCGACTGGCGGGTGGTGATGCTGACATGCAGCGCCTGTTGCACCGCCTGGTAGATCACCTCCTGCTTCAGTCCGAGCAGCGTGCCGATGCCGGCCGCCTGCGCCGGGCAGAGATGGGCGATGTGGTCGATCTTGTGCTCGTGCAGGCAGATCGCGCGCACCAGGTCGATGTGGATTTCGTAGCCGGTGGCGATGCCGCGGATGAGATCCTTGCCCGACTTCTCCACCGTCTGCGCCACGGCCAGGATCGGCGGAATATTGTCGCCGGGGTGGGAATAGTCGGCGGCAAGGAAAGTATCGTGCATGTCGAGTTCGCGCACGGCGGTGCCGTTCGCCCAGGCCGCCCATTCGGGGCTGGCGCGCTTGCCGGACGGCACGCCGAACACGGTGGCGCCACCTTTGCGCGGATGGCCCAGCGCCATGTCGCGCGCGGATACCACCGGGCGGCGGTTGATGGCGGCCAGCGCCACCGCGGCATTGTCGATGATGCGGTTGATGATCATCTCAGCGACATCACGCTGGACCGCCACGCGGTCAACGGCGACACCCGCGATCTTCCAGGCCAGCTGCTGCTCACGCGCGAGCCTGGCCGTGGACGGGTACACCTTCACATCATGCAACTTCATGCTTCACTCCTGCGGCGGCTGCGGCGAGGAACGCGGGGATGGCGTTCCGGCGCGCGATATGGCGATAACCCGCGCGACGACCGGGGCGATGACCCAGGCTCGGCCTGGGCGCGGGGCGGCCCTTCGTAGTGTCCCGGCCACGCAACGGCAACCCGGCGGGCAAGCATCTGCCAGACGTTGCCGGGCCTTCACCCGTTCTCAACCTCTCCGCCCCACAGTGCCAACGCCAGCGGTGAAGTCACCGCTCTTCTTGCGGAAAAACTCCGCTTGCCACATCCGCGAGGAGACCTTGTCATGAACGTATCGCCCGTCAGCGGGACCCCCGCCAGCTACCCCTCCGTGACCTCCTCACCGGTCCCCCCGGCTCCGCCGGCAAAGCCCCGCGATTCCGACGGGGACAACGACGGCAGCGTCGGTGGGTCTTCCATCCCGTCGTCAACCAATTCGGCGACACTGGGCGGCGTCAACATCGTCACCTGAAGCTGCGGCGTAGGTTCCGGCCAGCACAATCACCGGCGCCGGCGCCGCAGCCACCACGGGCAGGCGGCAACCGCCCCGTGCCGCCGGTGTTGCTGCGCCCGGGGTTCCCAATCAGGATGCGGCCGTGCGGAGCCGCTTGATCCGGAGTCCTCCTGCGATCAAGTTAGGCGTCCCGCAGCAGGTCGAGGTGCCCCCCTGTTCGTCACCCTCCCCATGCGCCGCCCGCCCGGCCGCGCCCGGGACGCAAGCCCAACGCCGGACGCGGCGCGGGGGCAGGTCGATCGGCGCGTGCCCGCCAGCGCGGATTGTTGCTGAGCGTGGCCAGCCCCCCGACCGAGACCGGAACACCCGCCGCGCGCCTGGTGCATGTATCGCTGGATGGCGAGCCGCTCACCCGCCTCTCCCCCCTTCTGGAAGCCGACCGCGCCCAGGCCGTCGCCGACCTGCAGGCGGAAAACCGCTTCGCGCCGCTGTCCCACCCGGTCGCCCGCGACGCCGGCCCCTACGCGCTGCATCTGTCCATCTACGAAGGCCGGCTGGTGTTCGACATCCGCCGCGCCGACGACAGCCCGCTCGTCGCCATCGTGCTGGCGCTCGGCCCGTTCCGCAGCCTCATCAAGGACTATCAGATGCTGGTCGATAGCCACGCCAAGGCGGTCGAGGAAGGCCGCGAGGCGCGCATCCAGGCTATCGACATGGGACGGCGCGGACTCCATAACGAAGGCGCGCAGCTGATGATCACGCGGCTGAACGGCAAGGTGGAAATCGATTTTCCCACCGCCCGCCGCCTGTTCACCCTGCTCTGCGTGCTGCACCACCGGATCTGAGGACAGGGCTCAATGAAGATCGACGGCACCCCGTACCGCAGCGTCTGGGTGGACCCCGATGACGGCTGGTCGGTGCGCATCTTCGACCAGACGAAGCTGCCCTGGGCACTGGAAATCCTGCGCCTGACCATGGTCGGGCAGGCCGCGCACGCCATCCGCTCCATGCAGGTGCGCGGCGCCCCGCTGATCGGCGCCGTCGCCGCCTATGGCGTTTGCCTGGCCCTGCGTGCCGACGCCTCCACCGCGGCGCTGGAGCACGACAGCGCGATGCTGGCCGCCACCCGCCCGACGGCGGTGAATCTGCGCTGGGCGATCGATCGCATGCTCACCGTCCTGCGCCCCGCCACGCCGGCCGACCGCGTCGCCGTCGCCTACGCCGAAGCCGGCCGCATCGCCGACGAGGACGCCGCCCAGTGCGAGGCGATCGGCCGCCACGGCGTCGAGCTGATCGCCGCCGCCGTCGCCCGCACCGGCCGCCGCGTCAACGTGCTCACCCACTGCAATGCCGGCTGGCTCGCCACGGTGGACTGGGGCACGGCGCTGGCGCCGATCTACATGGCGTTCGAGCGCGGCATCGACCTGCATGTCTGGGTGGACGAAACCCGCCCGCGCAACCAGGGGGCGGCGCTGACCGCCTGGGAACTGGGCCGCCACGGGGTGCCGCACACCGTCATCGCCGATAATGCCGGCGGCCACCTGATGCAGCACGATCAGGTGGACCTGGTGATCGTCGGCACCGACCGCGTTACCCGCACCGGCGACGTGGCCAACAAGATCGGCACTTATCTGAAAGCGCTCGCCGCGCACGACAACGTCGTGCCGTTCTGGGTCGGCCTGCCCTCCACCACGATCGACTGGAACGTGGCCGACGGGGTGCGCGAAATTCCGATCGAGGAGCGCAGCGGCGCCGAGGTGACCGATGTCACCGGGCGCACCGCGGACGGACGGATCGAAACGGTGCGGGTGACACCGTCCGGCGCCGCCAACCCGGCCTTCGACGTGACGCCGGCGCGGCTGGTCACCGGCCTGATCACCGAGCGCGGACGCTGCGCGGCAAGTGCGGAGGGGCTGCTGTCGCTGTTTCCGGAGCGGCGGTAAAACGCGGGTCCCACAACCTTGATGTGAAACAGGCCGACCTCTCCTGCTGCCCACCGCCGGCATGCTCTGGCCCGGCAGCGGGGAGGACGCGCGCGGCGCGTGGCCGTGCGCGGGGGTGCGCTTCACTTATTTGCCCGATGCTCGCCTTTGGAGAAAATTCGATCCTATTGACATCAATCCATCAGCGTGGATATGGTTCTGCTTAGAACGATGGCCGAGCGTGAACTTCTGGTGAAGAGGACTGCCGAAAATAATTAGAGCCGACTGACAGCTAAAGCTCTGGCTTGTGCTGAACATGCCAAAGAAACGATTTATGCCCGGCGCCGTTGCGCCTTTTAATTTCTGTTACAAACCAGTTATTTTTCACTTTTTCGGCGGTCTGTCCAGACCAAAGCTTCCGTCAGGTCAACGGTGAGCATGGGTTCGCAGAGGGTGTGATGCAGATCAACGTGACATACGATACCAGCGTCACCAGCCTCCCGGCGACCCTCCAGGCGGATTACGAAAGCGCCGTCCAGACTGCGGTGCAGTTCTACGAGAACCTGATCACCAACCCGATCACGATCAACATCACCTTCGGATGGGGTGAAGTTAATGGTTCCCCGATAACGAGTAACATTGGCGAGAGTTCCGTCAACTCTGGTTACACGTACACATACCAGCAGCTCTACAACGCAGTTCACGCCACCGACACGACATCGGCGGTGCAGATCGCAGCGGCCGCCGCGCTGCCTCAAACCGACCCAACGGGTGGCGCTACGTTCATGGTCTTCAGCGCGGAAGCAAAGGCGCTGGGCCTGACGGGGCCGAGCACAGCGACTGACGGGTATGTTGGGCTGAACAGCTCTGACACCTACAGTTGGTCCCAGACGAACATTGCGAGCGGAAGCTACGACGCTGTCAGCATCCTCGAGCACGAGATATCCGAGGTCATGGGGCGGTCGGACAATGTTGCCCCGAGCAGCGATTACACCCTCTTGGACATGTATCGCTACACGGCGGCAGACGGGCTGGCCACGGATGCGCCGGGCGCAGCAGCGGGTGCGCTCGATCAACCCTTCGTCAGCGGTTACAATGCCAACGCCTATTCGTATTTTTCTTACAACGGCACAACCGTTACGCTCCCCTACGACACGCCAGCTCAGGTCGCAGCCGGTCAGGACATTGCCGACTGGACCAATACGGTCATCGGCGATTCCTTCGGCGATGGTTTCTCTGGCACCGAGGGGCAGGTCTCGGCGACCGACCTGCAGGAGATGAACGTCCTCGGCTATACGCTCGCGGCGAGCAGCGCGCCGCCTGTGATCTCCGGGACCGTCAGCGGACAGGTCACGGTCGATCAGGCGGCAATTGCTCCCTTTGCCCACGTGACCGTCACGGACCCCAATCCTGGGCAGACGGAAGCGGTCAAGGTAACCCTGTCATCGCCTGCCAACGGCATCCTTAGCAACCTCGGGGGCGGGATCTACAACGCCAGCACGGGCGTTTATACGATCAACGGCACAGCCGCCGCCGTAACCGCGGCGCTGGATGGACTGAATTTCATCCCAACCTTGGGCCAGGTTGCGCAAGGCAACAGCGTAACAACAGAATTCACAATTGCGGACACCGATACGGCAGGCGGTACGGCAACTGACGAATCGACGAGCGTCGTCGCGGTATCTTCCGGTCAGGTGACCGTCGTCAGCCCCTTGACGACGGCCAGCGTGTCATCCGGATCCGTTTACACCACCACCGGCTTGATCTCTATCGCCGGTTCCCCGGTTACCTGGACTGGCATTGTGAGTGCAACCATCAATCCGGCCGTCAGCCAATGGACAGCTTATTCGGGAACCATGGCCGAGGAGATCCTGGCCGTCGCAGGCGGAACAACGTCGGCTGTTCCCAGCACCGCCTTCACGAACAGCACCCTGACCGCCCTGGCAGCGCCCTTCGGCTATGTCGGATTGGGAATTTGGGCCGACCCCCAGGAACAAAATTCGTCCGGCAGCGCAACTGAAACCATCAAGTATTTCTTCTCAACGCCTCTGGCGGCAGGGACGACGATACTCCTGTGGGATCCAGGCTCAGGAATTCAGGCACCAACCGGACCCTCGACGTTCACATTTGCGGCATCTCTGAACGGAACCATCGTCAACACGTCGGGATGGTCATTCAGCGTCGATGACCCTTTTTCATTATCTTCATTGAGCGGCTATAGCATAAATCCCGCCACCGGCCAGATCGTTGTCAACAGCTATAATGGTTCGAACTTTCCGCGGGCGGTGATTGCGGTTACGACAAATGCATCGATTAGTTCTATCCAAGTAAATGCGCAGACTTCTCCATTTGATTTCTGGGGTTTAGCACTGCCGGCCGCGAGCAAAACCCCTTCGCCTGACGGGCTTATCGCCGGACTCAATCTCAATCAACAGCTTGAGCTGATCTATATTGGCTATTTCAACCGCGCCGCCGACAGCGGTGGGTTCGGCTTTTGGAGCGGGCAAAACACGACGGCGCAGAACAACGGCCAGAGCGCGTCGGCGGCGCTGACCAACATCGCCAACTCGTTCGCGCCACAGCAGGAAACCGACGCGCTCTACCCGATCCTGAGCACCCCCAATCTGAACCTGCAAAGCGCCGGCGCCCAGACCGCCCTCGGCACCTTCCTCGACAATGTGTACAGTAATC
>CAIXDS010000346.1 GCA_903918195.1 uncultured Acetobacteraceae bacterium
CCAACATCATGAAGGCCAAGAAAAAGCCTTTGGAAATCGTCACCCCCAAAGCCCTTCAAGTGATGGGGTCCAGGGGCCTCTCGGCCCTTGGCGGGTCCAGGGCAGAGCCCTGGCCTTCCTTCCCCCGATTGCCCTGCGAGCGGTCCTTGCGCAAGTTGATCATTCCAGCGTCCGCCGCCATAGTACCACCGCGTCCGTCGCGCTCAGGCGGATCGCGCCTATGTTATCCGCGCCGGCACCCCAACGCCCGGCTCTGACGGTCATCGAGGGGCCCGACGCATGCGCAATTTCGACCAGCTGAGCGAGCGCGAAATCCTGGCGCTGGCGATTTCCGCCGAGGAGGAGGACGGCCGCATCTACCTCGACTTCGCCGAGGGGCTGCGCGCCGATTATCCCGCCTCCGCCAAGGTGTTCACCGACATGGCCGCCGAGGAGGATTTGCACCGGCGCTGGCTGATCGACCTGTACCGGAAGAAATTCGGCGAGCACATCCCGCTCATCAAGCGCGAGCACGTGCGCGGCTTCTATCAGCGCAAGCCGATCTGGCAGTTGCAGCCGCTGAACCTCGCCGCGGTGCGCCGCCAGGCCGAGGAAATGGAATACGACTCGGCGCAGTTCTACCGCCGCGCCGCCGGGCGCACGACCGATGCCTCAATCCGCAAGCTGCTCGGCGACCTGGTGGCCGCCGAGGTCAAGCACGAGCACGCCGCCGAGCGGATCACCAAGGAAAACCTGACCGAGAACGCTTTGGCCGAGGAGGCGGAATCGGCCCGGCGGATGCTGCTGCTGCGCTTCATCCAGCCGGGGCTGGCCGGGCTGATGGACGGCTCGGTCTCCACCCTGGCACCGGTATTCGCCGCCGCGCTGGCCACCGCCAGTTCCTGGGACGCCTTTCTGGTGGGCATGGCCGCCTCGCTCGGCGCCGGCATTTCGATGGGCTTCGCCGAGGCGCTGTCGGACAATGGCAGCCTGACCGGGCGCGGCGCGCCGCTGCTGCGCGGCATCGTGTGCGGGGTGATGACCACGCTGGGCGGCATCGGCCACACGCTGCCCTTCCTGATCCCCGATTTCCGCGTCGCCCTCGTCCTGGCGGTGGCGGTGGTGATCGCCGAGCTGGCGGCGATTTCGTGGATACGCTGGAAATACATGGACACCCCGCCGTTCTCGGCCGCCTTGCAGGTAGGCTTCGGCGGCGCGCTGGTGTTTGCTACCGGCATCCTGATCGGGAGCAGTTGATCCCCGGTCGCCGTCCTGAGGAAACCGCATCCCCCACCCCTTTCCTGCAACCCCGGAGCTGCCATGAGTGACGCTGTGACCCTTCCCGCCGATGCTTTCCGGTACGATTGGCTGACAAGAAAGCTGCACTGGCTCACTTTCCTCCTGGTGGTCGCGTTGTATTCCAGCGCTCAGGTCATCGACTTCTTCCCGCGCGATGGCGGGCGGGTCGAGGCGCGCTCGGTGCACATCGTGCTCGGCCTGAGCCTGCTGGCGGTGGTGCTGGTCCGGCTGGCCTGGCGCAAGACCCCCTGGGGCGGCCGTCAGCCGCCGCGCGCCGGGCTGGGCGATCTGGCGGCACGCGGCATTCAGCTTCTGCTGGTGCTGCTGATCGGGATCAACATCCTGTTCGGCCTGCTCAATGTTGCCGTGCGCGGCGATGCCATCTTCACCTGGGTGAAGCTGCCGCCGCTGGGCGCCGGTTTTCCGGGCGTGCGGGATGTCGTGGGCGGGATTCACGAATGGGGGGCCAACCTGATCGTGGCGCTGGCCGGCCTGCATGCGCTGGCCGCGCTGGCGCACCACTACCTGCTGCGTGACGGCATCCTGCGCCGGATGCTGCCGCGCGGGCGGGCCGCGTAGCTGAACAAAAGCCGGGGGACCGTGGTTCAGGCCAACCGAATGGATTCCAAAGGCTCCGCCTTTGGTGGGGGTCCAGGGGGCAAAGCCCCCTGGCCTTGCTTCCCCCGCAGTGTTGCCTTGTCACGCCAGTCCGCGCAGTGCCATCACGCACGCAAGCGTTCGGCACTAAGGAAACGCCCGTGAAGAAATCTGGAGACCCGCTGGCGCTGGCCCGCGCCTGCGCCGACGCCATGTGGCCCGATGATCGCGCCGCCCAGTCGCTCGGCATTACGCTGGACGAGGTCGGCCCCGGCCACGCCACCGTGTCGATGCGGGTGCGCGACGAGATGGTGAACGGCCACGGCACCTGCCATGGCGGCTTCATTTTCGCGCTGGCCGATACGGCGTTTGCCTATGCCTGCAACAGCACCAACGAGCGTGCGGTGGCGCAACACTGCGCCATCACCTTCCTGCGCCCGGCCAATCTGGGCCACATGTTGGTGGCGATCGCGCAGGAGCGGTCGCGGGCCGGCCGGTCCGGCATCTACGACATTACCGTGCGCAGTGGCGACGGCACCACGGTGGCCGAATTCCGCGGCAATTCGCGCATGCTGGGGGAGAAGTTCTTCGCCGAACCTGCCCGCGAGGAATAGGGATCAACCAGGGTCGGCGCAACGCATCCTCTCCCCCCGATGGGGGGAGAGGATGGCGTCGTCAGGCGGTCGCGGCCGGCGTTTCGGCGGCGGCCTGTTGCGCACGGCGCTGCTGCCACAGCGAGACGAAGTCGATGGGCTGCAGCAGCACCGGCGGGAAGCCGCCATCGCGGGTCACGTCGGCCAGGATGTTGCGGGCGAACGGGAACAGGATGCGCGGGCACTCGACCAGCAGCACCGGCTCCACCGTGTTCTCCGGCAGGCCGGTCAGGGTGAACACCCCGGCATAGGCCAGCTCCGCCAAGAACACCCGCTCACCCGACGCGGCCGCGGCGGCGCCGTTGCCGTTGCCGTTGGTGGCAGCGGCGGCCGGCGCCTCGAACGCCTCGGCGCGGATGTGCAGCGTCACCTCGAAGGCGCTCTGGCCCTCGGCCACGCGGCGAGCCTGCACGTCGAGGTTGATGTCAACCCGCGGGGCGGCGCGCAGCTGGGTGTAGATCGCCGGCGCGTTCGGCACCTCGAAGGAGAGATCCTTCACGTACTGAATATTGACGACCAGCGGGGGCAACTGCTGGGCGGCCCCCTGGGGCGGGGTCGTGGTTGTTTCGGACATTGTCATCTCCGTGTTCATGGGGGACCGTCGGCGGCGGGTAGCACAGGGCCGCCGGGAGCGAAAGCCGGCGGGACTTAAAGAACGCGACGCGCCGGCGCGGTAGGGTCGCAGCGCCGCCATTCGGCGTTGCCGATGCGCTCGCCGGTCATGGCGAGGATGAATCCCCAGTGGCTGACCACCAATGTCCCGGACCAGTCTGGCAGCGCCGCCATCTCGGCGCGGAACAGCGCCGCCCGGTCGAGGAGGGACTGGAACGGTTCCTCCACCGGCGGCCACCATACCTCGTCCACCGTTGAAAAATCGAGCTCCGGCCAGGCCAGTTCCAGTTCGGTGCGCGGCGAGCCGATATCGCAGGTGAAGGCGTAGCGCTCGCGCACGCCCGGGTTGACGAACACCGCCACGCCCAGCGCGCGGGCCAGCGTGGTGGCGGTTTGCAAGGCGCGGGTATAGGGCGAGACGATGATACGCGTCACGCCCGCGCCGGCCAGCGACGCCGCGACGTTCGCAACCTGCTCATGGCCGAGCGGCGTCAACCGCGGGTCAACGATGCCCGGGTCGCGCAGATCGACGGAGAAATGCAGGTTGAACTCGCTCTGGCCATGCCGCAGCAGAATCATGGCCCCGGATAGCCGCAAGCCCCGGTCCGGCGCAACCTTGCGGCCGGGCGGGGCAATTGGGTGAAGGAAGGCCAGGGGCTCTGCCCCTGGACCCCGCTAAGGGCGGAGCCCTTAGAACCCATTCGTTTAGAGGGTCTTGGGAAGGAGGGGGGTGAGGAGGAGCCGATGCATCTCCTCACCCCCCTCTTTCCCAAGACCCTCCAAGTGATGGGGTCCAGGGGCCTCTCGGCCCTTGGCGGGTCCAGGGCAGAGCCCTGGCCTTCCTTCACCCGATTACCCTGACTGGGCGGCCGTCTGCCGTTGTGTTACTGATACGTTGCGCCACGGCTCTGTTGTGTCCTGAGCCGGGGGACCTTATGTCAGTGTGGCCGCCCGATCCCGGGCGCGATGGAGAGTTGCCATGGGTTCCAGCGGCAGTTTCCCGCTTGACCTCGTCCTGTTCGGCATGATCGCGGCTTTCCTTGTGCTGCGCCTGCGCAGCATTCTCGGTCGCCGCACCGGCTTCGAACGGCCGCCCGAACAGCGCGCCCCACTTCAGCCCGGCGCGGCCGGGCGGGTGGTGCCGGATGGACAGGTGCCAGACGGAAAGATTATCGACGGCTTGGCCGAGCCGGTGGCACCCGCTGCACCGGGCCGCCCGTTGCCCGACCCCGCCTCGCCACCCGGCCAGGCGCTCCTGCACATGCGCCGCCTGCAGCCCGGCTTCGACCCGTCACATTTCCTGACCGGCGCCGAGGCGGCGTTCGGAATCATCGTCGCCGCCTTCGCCGCAGGCGACCGCACCAATCTGCGGACCCTGCTGTCGGAGGATACCTACCGCGCGTTCGAAGCGGCGATCACCGCTCGTGAATCGGCCGGCGAAACCCAGCGCACCGAAATCCGGGCCATTCAGTCCAGCACCATCGAGGCCGCCGACCTGCGGGGCAACGTCGCCGACATCACCGTGCGCTTCGTCTCCGACCAGGTGAACGTGACGCTCGGCCGCAACGGCAACCCGGTGGCGGGCGCCGATGCGGTGACCGAGATCACCGATCTGTGGACCTTCGAGCGCGACCTGACCTCGCCAGATCCCACCTGGCGGCTGGTGGCCGCGCGCAGCGCCTGATGCCGCATCGTTTCCGGCGGGCGATCGCCCGCCTGGCTGCCCCGTTGGCCGCGCTGGCCCTGGCCGCCTGTGTTCCGCAGCCGCCCGTGGTCACCGAGGGCGGCGTCAGCATGACCTTGTCTCCGGTCGGGTTCGACCGGCTGCCGGGCTGGAGCGACGAAAAGCCGGCTCAGGCCGTGCCCGCCTTCCTGGCCGGCTGCGCCGCGATGGCGCAAAGCGCCGACCAGACGCTGGGCGGCGGCGGCGAGGCGGCCAGCCGTGGCGGCTCTGCGGGGCAATGGCGCGAGGCATGCGACGCGGCCCGCGCCCTGCCGGCGGACGACGCCGCGGCCCGCGCCTTCTTCGAGACCTATTTCCAGCCCTGGGCGATCGCCGGCAACGGCAATGCGAACGGGCTGTTCACCGGCTATTACGAGCCCGAAGTGCGTGGCGCCCGCAGCCCCGGCGGCAGTTACAGCACCCCGCTGCTCGGCCGCCCCACCGACATGCTGCAGGTGGACCTCGGCGATTTCGCGCCCGACCTGAAGGGACGGCGGATCAGCGGCCGGCTGGAGCGGGGCCGGCTGGTGCCGTACTGGGACCGCGCCGCCATCGTGGCCGGCGCTCTCGACCACCAGCGCCTGGGCATATTGTGGCTCGCCGACCCGATCGACGCCTTCATCCTGCAAATCCAGGGTTCCGGCCGCGTGCTGCTGGATGACGGGCGGGTGGTGCGGGTGACCTATGCCGGTCAGAACGGCCGGCCCTATGTGCCGATCGGCCGGGTGCTGGCCGATCGCGGCCAGATTCCGCTGGACCAGGTGTCGCTGCAATCCATCCGCGCCTGGCTGAATGCCCACCCGGCCGACGCGGCCGAGGTGATGAACCAGAACCCGTCCTATGTCTTCTTCCGCGAAGTCATCGGCGTGCGATCGGATGAAGGTCCCCCCGGTTCGCTCGGGGCGCCGCTCACGCCGGGCCGGTCGGTCGCGGTGGACCGCAGCTACATTCCGCTCGGCGCCCCGCTCTGGCTGGACACGACCGACCCGGTCACCGGCAGCCGGCTGCAGCGCCTGGTGATGGCCCAGGATGTCGGTGGGGCGATCAAGGGGCCGGTGCGGGCCGATCTGTTCTGGGGCTGGGACGCCGAGGCCGAAACGAAGGCCGGCAAAATGCGCCAGCCCGGCACCGATTTCGTGCTGCTGCCGCGCGCCGTGCGGGCGGCGTCGAACTGACGCGACAGTTATGCCGCATACGCATCCCGCGCCGCCCCGCGTCGCCCTTTTCGTCACCTGCCTGGTGGACCTGCACCGGCCTACGGTCGGCTTCGCCGCCATCCACCTGCTGCGGCAGGCCGGCTGCGTGGTGGAGGTGCCGCGGGCTCAGACCTGCTGCGGCCAGCCCGCCTACAACACCGGCGACCGCGCCACCACGCGCGACCTCTGCCGCGGCATCCTCGATGCGTTCGAGGGCTATGACTACGTGGTGGTACCCTCCGGCTCCTGTGCCGGCATGATCCGCCACCACCTGCCCGGCCTGTTCGACGACGACCCGAACACAAGCGCGCGCGCTCAGGCGCTTGGCGACCGCACCTATGAACTCGTCAGCTTCCTGGTCGATGTGATGGGGATGGACCGGGTGACCGCGTCCTATAGCGGCACGGTCACCTACCTCGATTCCTGCGCGGGCCTGCGCGAGATGGGCGTGAAGACACAGCCGCGCGCCCTGCTCGGCACCGTCGCGGGTCTGACGCTTGCCGAAATGAAGGAGCCGGAGACCTGCTGCGGCTTCGGAGGCACGTTTTGCGTGAAGTATCCCGACATTTCGGTGCGCATGGTGGCGGACAAGGTAGCGGATATCGGCTCCACCGGGGCCGGCACGGTGCTGGCGGGCGATGTGGGGTGCCTGCTGAACATCGCCGGACGGCTGCAGCGTGAGGGCAGCGCCGTCCAGGTTCGCCATATCGCCGAGGTGCTGGCCGATATGAGCGCAAGCGTGCCGGCGATCGGCGAACCGCCGCGGCGGTGACAGGCCGGCCCGTCGCCCGCGACGACGGTCGAAAACCTCACCGCAGGAAAACCTCACCGCAATCGGGCGACCGACACGCGGAACGGGATGTGCCAGCGTATTTTGGCCTCCGCCACCCCGGCCTCGGCCAGCAGCCTGCGCCATTCGCTCATGCGCAAGGCGCGGGCGATCGAGAGGGTACCGTCCTCGCGGATGATGCGGTGCCACCGCATGATCCGTGCCAGCCAGCGGAACCCGTAATAGGGGATCACATGGCGCTGCACGTCGGCGATCAGCCAGCCGCGGCGCGCATGCACTTCCATCCACCGGATAAACGCCACCACCTGCGCATCGGTCAGGTGGTGGGTGAACTGGGAGCTGACGATGAAGTCGGGCGCCGGCGCCGGCACATGGTCGAACACGTCGCCGGTGCGCCAGTCGATCGCCACCCCGGGCGGGGTCGCGGCGGCGGCGATGCCGGCGCTGCGCGGGTCGAGATCAACGCCGGCCAGCACCGGCGCGAGCCCGGCGCGCGTCGCCCAGCGCTGGATCGCGCGCAGCAGGTCGCCGTCGCCATAGGCCACGTCCAGCACCGAGACGGGCGACCCGCGCGGCCAGTCCCGCGTGGCGCGGGCCAGGAAGCGCAGGGTCGGGCGATGGGTCAAGGTGAGCCGGTTCACCGCCGCAAGCTCGGTGAGGCACCGCATGAACACCTCGGGCGGTGTCGATTCGTCGTTCATCACCTCCGGCAGGTCGCTCCGCTGCGAAAGGTCCATACCGGCGCGAACTCCCCTGCCCCCGCCGAGATTAGGATGCGGAGCGGAAAAGGGAAGCTTACGGCGGCGGCTCCGAACGGCGCCCGATTTGCCTTGGCCGATGCGGAGGGACTATCCCGGCATCGCCACACCACCGGATTCTCTCCCGCATGATGCTTTCCCGTCTGCTCGCTGCCCTCGCCGAGGGCAGCCGGCGCCACGCCGCCCTTGTGCTGGCCGCCGCCACCCTGATCGCCGTTCTGTCCGGCTGGCTCGCCTTCGCCCGCCTCGGCGTCACAACGGACACCGACGAGCTGTTCGCGGCCTCGCTGCCCTGGCGGCAGCGGGAACTGGCTTTCGCCCGCGCCTTCCCGCAGTTCAACGACCTGCTGGTGGTGGTGGTGGACGCCGCCACCCCCGAGCAGGCCGACCAGACCGCCGCCGATCTGGCGCAGGCGCTGTCGCACGACACCATCCACCTGAGCAGCGTCCGGCGGCCGGACGCCTCCCCGTACCTCGACACCAACGGGCTGCTGTTCCTGGACGAGAAGCCGCTGGGCGAGCTGATGGACCGCACCATCGACGCCCAGCCCTTCCTCGGCCAGCTCGCCGCCGATCCCAGCGCGCGCGGCCTGTTCGCCGCCCTCACCCTGCTCGGCATGGGGGTGGAACGCGGCGAGGCCCAGCTTGGCTCGATCACCCCGGCACTTGAAGCGTTCCGCCGCACCCTCGCCGATGCCACCGACGGCCATGCAGGGCCATTGTCATGGGAAACGCTGCTGTCCGGCGGGCTCGCCGCCCAGGCCGGCGCCTACCGTTTCGTCCTGGTGCAGCCCCGGCTGGACTACGGCGCGCTGGAGCCGGGCGGCACCGCCACCCGGGCGATCCGCCAGACCGCCGCCGCGCTGCCTTGGGTGCAGGCGGGACAGGCCCGGGTGCGCATCACCGGATCGGTGGCGCTCGCCGACGAGGAATTCGCGACCGTGGCCGAGGGCGCCATCGCCGGCGTCATCGGCAGCCTGACGCTGGTGACGCTGTGGCTGGTGCTGGCGGTGCGGTCCTGGCGGCTGATCGTGCCGATCCTGCTCACGCTCGGGCTTGGGCTTGCGGTCACCACCGGCTTTGCGGCGGTGGCGGTGGGCACGCTGAATCTGGTCTCGGTCGCGTTCGCCATTCTGTTCGTCGGCATCGCGGTGGATTTCTCCATCCAGTTCTGCGTGCGCTATCGCGAAATGCGGCTGCACGCCGGCTCCGCCGAGGAAGCGCTGCTGGTCACCGCCGCGCGCGCCGGCCCGCAGATCCTGGTCGCCGCCGTCGCCATCGCCTGCGGCTTCCTGGCCTTCGTGCCGACCGATTTCCGCGGCGTGGCCGAGCTTGGGCTGATCGCCGGCGTTGGCATGCTGATCGCCTTCGCCTGTACGCTCGGCTTCCTGCCGGCGGCACTGACGCTGTTCCGCCCGCATGGCGAGGCGCACGAGATCGGCTTCGCCTGGGGCGACCGGCTGGAGGCCGGGCTGGTCCGCTTCCGGCGCCCGGTGCTGGCGGTTTTCCTGGTGTTTTCCCTCCTCGGCGCCGCCCTGCTGCCGCGGCTGGTGTTCGATTCCGACCCGCTGCACACCAAGGACCCGACCACCGAGGCGGTGCGCACGCTGGCCGACCTGATGAGCTCGCCGCTCACCGACCCGTACAGCATCGACATTCTGGTCGCCGACCAGAAGCAGGCCGACGCCCTGGCGGCGCAATTGCGCTCCCTGTCCCTGGTGGACGACGCCCTTACCCTGTCGAGCTTTGTTCCGGCCAACCAGCCCGGCAAGCTGGCCGTGGTTGCCGATGCCGCCAGCATCCTGCGGGCCACGCTGGCGCCGCGCGCGCCAGCCGCCCCGGTCACCGCCGCCCATTTGCGGCTGGCCGCCCGCACCGCGCTCACCGGCATGGAGCGTGCCGCGGCGAAGCTGCCGCCCGGTTCGGTCGTGGCCGGTGTCGCCGACGCGCTGCGCCGCCTGGTGGCCGCGCCGGACGACACGCTGATGGCGACCGACAGCGCCCTCACCGCCTTCCTGCCGATGCAACTCTCCCGTCTGCGTACCGCGCTGGGGGCCCATCCGGTGGCGCTGGCCGACATCCCGGACGACATCGCCCGCGACTGGCGCCTGCCCGACGGGCGGGCACGGGTGCAGGTGATGGCGAAGCCGCAGGCGCACGATTCCCGGGGCCTGCGCGCCTTCGTCGCCCAGGTTCGCGGCGTTGCCCCGGAAGCGGGCGGCTCGGCAGTCACCATCGTCGAGACGGCCGACACCATCGTCGGCGCCTTCCGCTCGGCCGCGCTGCTGGCGCTGCTGGCGATCGCCGCCATTCTGGCGCTGGTGCTGCGCCGGGTGCTTGATGTTGCCCTGGTGATGGCGCCGCTGCTGCTGTCGGCGTTGCTGACGGCGGTGGTGGCAGCACTGCTGCCGCTGCCGCTGAACTTCGCCAACATCATCGCCCTGCCGCTGCTGCTGGGCGTGGGGGTGTCGTTCAACATCTACTTCGTGATGAACTGGCGCGCCGGAGCCGACCGCTTCCTGGGCACCGCGACGGCACGGGCAATCCTGTTTTCCGCCCTGACCACCGGCACGGCGTTCGGCTCGCTGGCCCTGTCGCGACATCCGGGCACGGCCAGCATGGGAGACCTGCTGCTGCTGAGCCTGGGATGCACATTGCTGGCGACACTGCTGTTCGTGCCGACGCTGCTGGGGGCGCTCCGGACGATGAAGTGAAGGAAGGCCAGGGGCTCTGCCCCTGGACCCCGCCAAGGGCCGAGAGGCCCCTGGACCCCATCACTTAAGGGTTTTGGGAAGAGGGGGGTGAGGAGATGCTGCGGCCCCTCCTCACC
>CAIXDS010000347.1 GCA_903918195.1 uncultured Acetobacteraceae bacterium
CCGTGGGGCAAGCCGACCAAGGGCTACAAGACCCGGGTCAACAAGCGGACCGACCGGCTGATTATCCGTGGCCGCAACAAGGGGAAGGGCTGATCCATGACACGTTCCGTCTGGAAGGGCCCGTTCGTGGACGGGTACCTGCTGAACAAGGCCGAGGCAAGCCGGGCATCGAGCCGCAACGAGATCATCAAGATCTGGTCGCGCCGCTCGACCATCCTGCCGCAGTTCGTAGGCCTGACCTTCGGCGTCTATAACGGTCACAAGTTCCTGCCGGTGCAGGTGAACGAGAACATGGTGGGGCACAAGTTCGGCGAGTTCTCGCCGACCCGCACCTTCCATGGCCACTCGGCCGACAAGAAGGCGAGGCGGGGCTGAGATGAGCAAGCCGAAGCAACCCAGGCGCATCGCCGAAACTGAGGCGCAGGCGGTCCTGAGCAATGTCCGCGTCAGCCCGCGCAAGCTGAACCTGGTGGCCGGACTGATCCGCAACCGTCCGGCGGCGGATGCGGTGGCCACGCTGACCTTCAGCAAGCGCCGCATTGCCCAGCAAGTGAAGAAGGTGCTGGAGAGCGCGATCGCCAACGCGGAGAACAACCATCAGCTCGATGTCGATCGGCTGGTGGTGTCGCGCGCCGAGGTGGGGCGCTCGATGGTGATGAAGCGCTTCCATGCCCGCGGCCGCGGCCGTGCGTCGCGCATCGAGAAGTGGTTCAGCCATCTGAAGATCGTCGTGGCCGAGCGGGCACAAGAACAGGCCGCCTCGACCGAGCAGGGAGCCGCCTGATGGGTCATAAAGTCAATCCGATCGGGCTGCGGTTGGGCATCAACCGCACCTGGGATTCGCGCTGGTTCGCCGGTCAGGACTACGCCAGGCTGCTGCACGACGACCTGAAGCTGCGCACCCATCTGCGGCAGAAGCTGTCGGGCGCCGGCGTCAGCCGGGTGGTGATCGAACGTCCGGCGAAGAAGCCGCGGGTGACCATCTACGCGGCGCGGCCGGGCGTGGTGATCGGCAAGAAGGGCCAGGACATCGAGAACCTGCGCAAGGATCTCGCCCGCATGGCCAAGGCCGAGGTCTCGCTGAACATCGTCGAGATCCGCAAGCCCGAAATCGACGCCCAGCTGGTGGCCGAGAACATCGCCCAGCAGCTGGAGCGCCGGGTGGCCTTCCGCCGGGCAATGAAGCGGGCGGTGCAGTCGGCCATGCGGCTCGGCGCGCAGGGCATCCGCATCAATTGCGGCGGCCGGCTGGGCGGGGCGGAAATCGCCCGGGTGGAATGGTACCGTGAAGGCCGGGTGCCGCTGCACACGCTGCGCGCGGACATCGACTACGGCGTTGCCACCGCCAAGACGACCTATGGCACCTGCGGCGTGAAGGTCTGGATCTTCAAGGGCGAGATCCTGGCGCACGACCCGCTGGCGCAGGATCGCCGCGCCGCCGAACAGGCGCCGCAGCGGTAAGGACGCAGGACAATGCTGCAACCAAAGCGCACCAACTACCGCAAGGCCCATAAGGGCCGCATCAAAGGCTTTGCCAAGGGCAATACCGTGCTGACCTTCGGCACGTACGGCCTGAAGGCGCTGGAGCCCGAGCGCATCACCGCGCGGCAGATCGAGGCGGCCCGCCGCGCGATCACCCGCGCCATGAAGCGCGCCGGCCGGGTCTGGATCCGCATCTTCCCCGACGTACCGGTCAGCCGCAAGCCGGCCGAGGTGCGGATGGGCTCCGGCAAGGGCGCGCCTGAATTCTGGGTGGTCCGGGTGAAGCCGGGCCGGATCATGTTCGAGATCGACGGCGTGGCACCCGAGCTGGCGCGCGAGGCGCTCGATCTCGGCGCCGCCAAGCTGCCGATCCGGACCAAGTTCATTACCCGTATCGCGGACGCGTGATCCCATGGCCAAGCAAAGCAAGCCCGCCGACATCCGGGCCAAGACGGCGGACGAACTGTCCGCGCTGCTGCTGAACCTGCGGAAGGAGCAGTTCAATCTGCGCTTCCAGCGGGCCACCGGTCAGCTCGAGGGCGTAGGCCGCGTGCGCACGGTGCGCCGCGACATTGCGCGTGTGAAGACCATTCTGGCGGAGCAGACGCGCTCCGCCGCCACGTCCTGAGGAGCGGCCGATGCCTAGGCGCGTCCTGACCGGGCGGGTGACCAGCGACAAGATGGACAAGACCGTTACGGTGCTTGTCGATCGCCGCGTGATGCACCCGCTCTACAAGAAGTTCATCCGGCGTTCCAAGAACTACGCCGCGCACGACGAGCAGAATCTCTGCAAGATCGGCGACGTGGTTCGCATCGAGGAATGCCGGCCGATCAGCAAGCGCAAGACCTGGCTGGTGGTCGAGCGCAATGGCCAGGCCCTGGCCTCCGCGGCGGCCGAAGCGCCAGAAGCGCTCGCGGCGCAGGCCTGAGGAGGCATAGATGATCTCAGTCGAGACCAACCTGGAAGTGGCCGATAATTCCGGCGCGCGACGGGTGCAGTGCATCAAGGTGCTGGGCGGCTCCAAGCGGAAGACCGCCTCGGTCGGCGATGTCATCGTGGTGTCCGTGAAGGACGCGATCCCGCGCGGCAAGGTGAAGAAGGGCGACGTGCACCAGGCGGTGATCGTGCGCACGTCGTTTCCCGTGCGCCGGCCGGACGGCAGCGCGATCCGCTTCGACCGCAACGCCGCGGTGCTGATCAACAAGCAGCTGGAGCCGATCGGCACCCGCATCTTCGGCCCGGTGGTGCGCGAGCTGCGGGCGAAGAAGTTCATGAAGATCATCTCGCTGGCGCCGGAGGTGCTGTGATGGCTGCGCGCATCCGCAAGGGCGACACGGTTGTGGTGATTACCGGCACCTCCAAGGGCCGCCGCGGCGAAGTGCTGCAGGTGATGCCGAAGGCGGACCGGGCGGTGGTGCAGGGCGTGAACCTGGCCAAGCGGCACACCAAGCCGCGCGGCGTCGGTCAGCCCGGTGGCATCATCGAGCGGGAAGCCACCATCCATTTGTCCAACCTGAAGCTGGTCGACCCCAAGACCGATACGCCCACCCGCGTGGGCTTCCGGATTCTGGAGGACGGCAGCAAGGTCCGCGTTGCCAAGGCGACCGGCAACGTGATCGAAAACTGAGGAGGCTGCCATGAGCGGTACTAAGGGCGGTCAGAAGGGCAAGACGCCGGCCAAGGGCGGTTCCGGCAAGGGCGGTGCGTCCGGCAAGGGCGGCGCTTCGGCCAAGGGCGGCCAAAAGGGCAAGCCGGCGCAGGCTGCGGCGAAGAAGTCCGAGACGGGTGGCGGACCCGCGTCGCTGCAGCAGGTCACCATCGCCAAGGAGGTGTCGGCCGGCACGGGCCAAATGCCCCGCCTGCAGCGCCGCTATGTCGATGAGATCCGGCCGGCGCTGACCCAGGAATTCGGTTACAGCAACCCGATGCAGGTGCCGAAGCTGGAGAAGATCGTCATCAACATGGGCGTGGGCGAGGCCGCCAGCGACCAGAAGAAGCTGGACGCGGCGGTGGCCGAGCTGGCGCTGATCTCCGGTCAGAAGCCGGTCAAGACGATCGCCAAGAAGGCCATCGCCGGCTTCAAGATCCGCGCCGGCCTGCCGATCGGCTGCAAGGTGACGCTGCGCAAGGCGCGGATGTACGAGTTCCTCGACCGGTTGGTCACCATCGCGCTGCCGCGCGTGCGCGACTTCCGCGGCATTGCCGGCAAGGGCTTCGACGGCCGCGGCAACTTCGCCATGGGGATGAAGGAGCAGATCGTCTTCCCGGAAATCGTCTACGACAAGGTCGATTCGATCCGTGGCATGGACATCCAGTTCGTGACCACCGCGAGCACCGATGCCGAGGCGAAGGCGCTGCTCAAGAAGTTCGACATTCCGTTCCAGAACTGAAGGTTCTGGATCGGGATGCACGTGATGCGTGATTGGAAAACCGCCGGTGCACAGCCGGCAGGTTCCGGAGGATAGGCAGGATGGCGAAGACTTCCGCGGTCAACCGCAATGCGATGCGCCAGCGTCTGGCGGCGCGCGACAAGGGCAAGCGTGCGGCCCTGAAGGCGATCGTCATGGACCGCTCCAGTCCGGTCGAGGACCGTTTCGACGCGACGCTGAAGCTGGCACAGTTGCCGCGCAACGGGGCCGCGGTGCGGGTCCGGCTGCGCTGCACCCTGACCGGCCGGTCACGCGGCAATTACCGCAAGTTCAAGCTCTGCCGCAACATGCTGCGCGAACTGGCCAACCAGGGCCAGATTCCCGGTATGGTCAAGGCGAGCTGGTAAGGGGCTGGACATATGTCGCTATCCGATCCCCTGGGCGATATGCTGACACGCATCCGCAACGCGCAGCGCTCGCGCCATGCGGCCTGCGTCGCGCCGAATTCGCAGCTACGGCAGAACGTGCTCGACGTGCTGAAGCGGGAAGGTTTCATCCGCGGCTTCGCCACCGAGCAGGTGCGGCCCGGCGTGTCGCTGATCCGCATTGAGCTGAAATACAATGAGGGCGAGCCGGTCATCAAGGAGATCACCCGCATCTCCAAGCCGGGCCGGCGCGTCTATTCCAAGATCAAGGAGCTGCCCCGGGTCTATGCCGGCCTGGGCATCTCGATCCTCTCCACCCCGCGCGGGGTGCTGAGCGATGCCGAGGCCCGCGCCGCCAATGTTGGCGGCGAGGTTCTCTGCCGCGTGTTCTGAGGAGCCCAGCATGTCGCGCGTTGGAAAATATCCGGTCGAAATTCCGGCAGGCGTGCAGGTTGCACTCGCCGGCCGGACGTTGACGGCCAAGGGCAAGCTCGGCGTGTTGTCGCTGGAGCTGACCGATCTGGTCGATGCCACCATCGAGGGTGGCAAGGTGTCGGTTGCGCCGCGTGGCGACGCCACGCCCGCCCGGATGATGTGGGGCACCACGCGGGCGCTGGTCGCCAGCCTGGTGCACGGGGTCAGCGTTGGCTACGCCAAGACGCTGGAGATCACCGGCACTGGTTATCGTGCTTCGGTGCAGGGCAGCAACCTTGTGATGAACCTCGGTTTTTCGCATGACGTGGTCTACGCGATCCCGTCCGGGATCAAGGTCACGTGCGAGAAGCCGACCACGATCAAAGTCGAGGGCGTGGATAAGCGGCTGGTGGGTCAGGTCTGCGCCGAGATCCGCACCTGGCGTCCGCCCGAGCCCTACAAGGGCAAGGGCGTGAAGTTCGTGGGCGAGCAGATCCGGCGCAAGGAAGGCAAGAAGAAGTAACATGAGCGCGAACCAGAACTTGCAGGCGCGCCGCAGGGACAGGCTGCGCTTTCAGCTTCGTCGCAAGGCGGGCGGGCGGCCTCGGCTGTCGGTGTTCCGCTCCGGCAAGAACATCTACGCCCAGGTCATCGACGACGCACAGGGACGCACCCTGGCGGCGGCGTCCACCCTCGACGGCACACTGCGCGAGCAGATCAAGACCGGTGCCGACAAAACGGCGGCGGCGGCGGTCGGCAAGCTGGTGGCCGAGCGTGCCCTGGCGGCGGGCGTCACCGCGGTGGTGTTCGACCGTGGCGCTTATCTGTACCACGGCCGCGTCAAGGCGTTGGCCGATGCCGCCCGCGAGGGCGGGCTGTCCTTCTGAGGGGAATGACCGATGGCACGTGAACCGAGGGACGGCGGCGGCGGGCGCGGGCGCGAACGCGACCGCGACGGCGGCGACGAACTGATCGACAAGCTGGTCACCATCAACCGCGTGGCCAAGGTGGTGAAGGGCGGCCGGCGTTTCGCCTTCGCCGCCCTGGTGGTGGTTGGCGACCAGAAGGGCCGCGTTGGCTACGGCGCCGGCAAGGCACGCGAGGTGCCGGAGGCCATCCGCAAGGCCACCGAACGCGCCAAGCGCGCCATGATCCGGGTGCCGATGAAGGAAGGCCGCACGCTGCACCACGACGTCTACGGCCATTACGGCGCCGGGCATGTGGTGCTGCGCTCGGCCGCGGCCGGCACCGGCATCATCGCCGGCGGGCCGATGCGCGCGGTGTTCGAGACCCTGGGCATCGGCGATGTGGTGGCCAAGTCGCTCGGCAGCCGCAACCCGCACAACATGGTCAAGGCCACCTTCGCGGCCCTGACCCAGAGTGCCAGCCCGCGCAGCGTGGCCAGCCGCCGTGGCAAGAAGGTTTCCGATCTTCTTGGCCGCCGCGACCAGCCCGCCGCCGCGGCTGCGACCGAGGAGGCTCCGGCGAATGCCTGACCGGAAGAAGGTGAAGGTCACCCAGGTGGCGTCGGTGGCCGGGCGCAAGCCGGGCCAGAAGGAGACGCTCATCGGCCTCGGCCTGAACAAGATCCGCCGCACGCGCGAACTGGAGGATACCCCTTCGGTGCGCGGCATGATCCGCAAGGTGGCCCACCTGGTGAAGGTGGAGGAGCTGTCCTGATCCGCGTGTCGCGTAAGGACGGAAGGGAAGTGCGATGAAGCTGAACGAACTGCGCGACAATGCCGGCGCGCGCCTGAAGTCCAAGCGGCTCGGCCGCGGCATCGGCTCAGGCAAGGGCAAGACCTCGGGCAAAGGCGTGAAGGGCCAGAAGGCCCGCGAGGGCGTGGCGCTGAACGGCTTCGAGGGCGGCCAGCTGCCGATCTACCGCCGGCTGCCCAAGCGCGGGTTCAAGAACATATTCCGCAAGGAATATGCGCCGGTGAACCTGGGCGCGCTGGCAAAGGCCATCGAGTCCGGCCGCATCGACGCTGCCCTGCCGATCACCGAGGCCACGCTGCGTGCGGCCGGTCTGGTGCGCGGCGGCAAGGTGGCAGGCGTGCGCCTGCTGGCCAGCGGCGAACTGGCGACGGCGGTGACCATCACCATCTCCGGTGCCTCGGCGGCAGCGGTCGCCGCGGTGCAGGCCGCCGGTGGCAGCGTCACCACCACCGTCGCCGCCAAGGCCGACGCGGCGCCGGCTGCCTGAGCGTTTGTGAATGAACGCCCGCGGCGCCCCGGTCTCACCGGGACTCGCTCGATCGGGCCGGCGGGCGTTGGTTCACAGGCTCGATCGTCTGACGGCTACGATGGCTTGCGCCGTGGCCTGTCGGCGCGGCAGAATGGATTCAACCGGCGGCGCCCTCGGGACCACCCGAGCGGCGCCGCTTCCATAACGGGAACCTCTCATGGCGTCTGCAGCCGAGCAGCTTGCGGCCAATCTCAACCTCGGTGTCTTCGCCAAGGCCACCGAGCTCAAGAAGCGCATCTGGTTCACGCTGGGGGCGCTGCTGATCTACCGCGTCGGCACCTACATCCCGGTGCCGGGAGTGGACGCCTCGGTGATGGGCGAGATGCTGCAGTCGCATGGCGGCGGCATCCTGGCCATGTTCGACATGTTCAGCGGTGGCGCGCTCGGGCGCATGACCGTATTTGCGCTGAACATCATGCCCTACATCAGCGCCAGCATCATTGTGCAGCTGATGACCGCCGCGGTGCCGACGCTGGAGGCGCTGAAGAAGGAAGGCGAGTCGGGGCGCAAGAAGCTCAACCAGTACACCCGCTACCTGACCGTCATCATCGCCATGTTCCAGTCCTACGGCATCGCCATCGGGCTGGAGAGCATGCGCGGCAGCTTCGGTTCGGCGGTGATCGACCCCGGCCTGTTCTTCCGCATATCCTGCGTGATCAGCCTGGTCGGCGGCACCATGTTCCTGATGTGGCTGGGCGAGCAGATTACCGCCCGCGGCATCGGCAACGGCATCAGCCTGATCATCATGGCCGGCATCGTGGCCAATGTGCCGCACGCCCTCGGCTCTCTGCTGGAACTCGGCCGCACCGGCGCGCTCAGCCCGGTATTCATCCTGATGTTCCTGGTGGTCGCCGTGCTGGTGGTGGCCTTTGTGGTGTTCCTGGAGCGGGCGCAGCGCCGTGTCGTGGTGCAGTACCCCAAGCGCCAGGTGGGCAACCGCATGTTCGGCGGCGATTCCACCCACATGCCGTTGAAGGTGAACACCTCGGGCGTCATCCCGCCGATCTTCGCCAGCTCGATCCTGCTGGTTCCGGCCACCATCGCCGGCTTCTCCGGCCAGAACGGCGGTTCCGACTGGCTCAGCGCCTTTACCAACCTGTTTGCGCACGGTTCGTGGCTGTACATGCTCACCTACGCGGCGCTGATCGGGTTTTTCGCCTTCTTCTACACCGCGGTGGTGTTCAACACGGTGGAGACCGCCGACAACCTGAAGAAATACGGCGGCTTCGTGCCCGGCATCCGGCCTGGCGCGGCCACGGCCGACTATTTCGACCACATCCTGACCCGGCTCACCACGGTCGGCGCGATCTACCTGATCGCGGTGTGCCTGCTGCCGGAATTCCTCATCAGCACCTACAGCGTGCCGTTCTACTTTGGCGGCACCAGCCTGCTGATCATCGTGTCGGTGACCATGGATACGGTCACCCAGATCCAGTCGCACTTGCTCGCGCACCAGTACGAGGGTCTGATTAAAAAGGCGCGCGTGAAGGGTCGCGGACGATGAACCTTATTCTTCTTGGCCCGCCCGGTGCGGGCAAAGGCACCCAGGCCAAGCGCCTGCAGGACCGCTACGGCGTGGTGCAGATTTCCACCGGCGACATGCTGCGCGCCGAGGTGGCCGCCGGCAGCGAGGTCGGGCGCGAGGCCAAGGCGGTGATGGAGGCGGGCAAGCTGGTGTCCGACGACATCCTCATCCGCATGCTCGCCGCCCGCATCACCCGGCCGGACTGCGCCCGTGGCTTCATCCTCGATGGTTTCCCGCGCACCGTGCCGCAGGCCGAGGCGCTGGACCGCGTGCTTGCCGAGACGGCGCTGAAGCTCGACGCGGTCATCGAACTGGCGGTGGATGACGCCGCCCTCGTCGAACGCATCGCCGGCCGCTACACCTGCGCCAAATGCGGCGCCGGCTACCACGACAGCTTCCAGAAGCCGCAGGTCGAGGGTGTCTGCGACAGCTGCGGCAGCCCCGATTTCTCCCGCCGGGCCGACGACAACCGCGAAACCGTGGTGGCGCGGCTGGAGGCGTATCATCGCCAGACTGCGCCGATCCTGCCGCACTACGCAGCGCAGGGGAAATTGCAGGCGGTGGATGGGATGGCGGATATCGATGATGTTACGCGGCAGTTGATCGTCATACTTGATGGGGTGGCGGCTTAGGGACCCTGCCAGGGGGCTTTGCCCCCTGGACCCGTTGATGGATCACGAAGAGTTGAAGGATCCGCGTTGACTCTCCAAGGCCCGCCGCTATAGTGCCCGCCTTGGGCGGCCCCCACCTGCGTGCGGGCCGTCACTGCGTTTTACCGAAGCCCCAGGGGCAGCCAGACGCCAGGCGCGGGCGCGCCAGGCCGACGGGGAACCATCCCCGCGTTATAGGAGTGAGTGGGCGTGGCGCGTATTGCCGGCGTGAATATCCCGACCAACAAGCGGGTTTCGATCAGCCTGCGCTATATCTATGGCATCGGCCCGGCGAAGGCGCAGGAGATCTGCTCCAAGCTCGGCATCACCAGTGAGCGGCGCGTCAACCAGCTCTCCGACGAGGAGGTGCTGAAGATCCGCGAGATCATTGACCGAGAATACCGCGTCGAAGGTGATCTGCGGCGTGAAGTCGCGATGAACATCAAGCGACTGATGGACCTCGGCTGCTATCGCGGCCTGCGCCATCGTCGCGGCCTGCCGGTGCGTGGCCAGCGCACCCACACCAATGCCCGCACCCGCAAGGGCAAGGCGGTGGCGATCGCCGGCAAGAAGAAGGTGACGAAGTAGGGCGTCCTCCGCCGCCTTCCACCGTTCGCAGAATACGCCGCCCCGCCAGTCGGGGCGGCCCAGGATTGACAGGACAGACCCAACATGGCGAAGCCCGCCGCCGCCGCCTCGCGCCCCCGCAAGAAGGAGCGCAAGAACATCACCTCCGGCGTCGCCCATGTGGCGGCGACCTTCAATAACACCATGATCACCATCACCGACGCGCAGGGCAACGCCATCGCCTGGTCGTCGTCCGGCAGCCAGGGCTTCAAGGGCAGCCGCAAGTCCACGCCCTATGCGGCCCAGGTGGCGGCCGAGGATGCCGGCAAAAAGGCTCGCGAGCACGGCATGGAGACGCTGGAGATCGAGGTCAGCGGCCCCGGTTCGGGTCGCGAAAGCGCGCTGCGGGCGCTGCAGGCCGTTGGTTTCGCCATCACCGCCATCCGCGACATGACCCCGATTCCGCATAATGGCTGCCGTCCGCGCAAGCGGCGTCGTGTGTAAACGCGCAGGCGACGATGTGTGTGAACGCGCAGGCGACGGTGCGTGTGAACGCGCAAGCGGCGGACGTGTGAGGCGCTACTCCGCGTTCTGATGTCGGCGTCCGCGCCCGCCCGGTTTTTTGCCCGGGTGCGCGGCGCGCGCCGCCAACCCCAGCCCCGAGGAGGCCGAGCGTGGCATTGCAGAAAAACTGGCAGTCGTTGATTAAGCCCGAGAAGATGGAGGTCGAACCCGGCGGCGATCCGTCGCGGGTGGCCACCGTCATCGCCGAGCCGCTGGAGCGTGGCTTCGGCATGACGCTCGGCAACGCGCTGCGCCGCATCCTGCTGTCCTCGCTGCAGGGCGCCGCGGTCACCGCGCTGCAGATTGACGGCGTGCTGCACGAGTTCAGCAGCATCCCCGGCGTGCGTGAAGACGTGACCGACATCGTGCTGAACGTCAAGCAACTGGCGCTGCGCATGCACGGCGACGGGCCGAAGCGCATGGTGCTGACCGCCACCGGCCCCGGCGAGGTGCGTGCCGGCCAGATTCAGACCGGCCACGACATTGACGTGATGAACCCCGATCTGGTCATCTGCACGCTGGACGACGGCGTGAAGCTCGGCATGGAGTTCACCGTCAACGTCAACAAGGGCTACGTGCCGGCGGCCGCCAACCGGCCCGAGGATGCGCCGATCGGCCTGATCCCGATCGACTCGATCTATTCGCCTGTCCGCCGCGTCTCCTACAAGGTCGAGCCGACCCGCGTCGGCCAGGTGACCGACTACGACAAGCTGCTGCTGACGGTCGAGACCAACGGTGCGGTGTCCCCCGAGGATTCGGTGGCGCTCGCCGCCCGCATCCTGCAGGACCAGTTGCAGCTGTTCATCAACTTCGAGGAGCCGCAGGCGGTCCGCCACGAGGAGCCGCAGGACGACCTGCCGTTCAACCGCAACCTGCTGCGCAAGGTGGACGAGCTTGAGCTGTCGGTGCGCAGTGCGAACTGCCTGAAGAACGACAATATTGTCTACATCGGCGACCTGGTGCAGAAATCCGAGCAGGAGATGCTGCGCACCCCGAATTTCGGGCGCAAGTCGCTGAACGAGATCAAGGAAGTGCTTGCCTCCATGGGGCTGTCGCTCGGCATGACCGTGGCGGGCTGGCCGCCTGAGAACGTGGAAGATCTGGCGAAGCGGCTGGAAGAGCCGTTCTGAGCCTTAGGAACGGAGTCAGACCATGCGTCACGGAGTTGCCGGGCGAAAGCTCGGCGTAACCACCAGCCACCGCTTCGCCATGTTCCGCAACATGGCGCATGCATTGCTCAAGCACGAGCAGATCACCACAACCCTGCCCAAGGCGAAGGAGCTTCGCCCGGTCGCCGAGAAGCTGATCACGCTCGGCAAGCGCGGTGGACTGCACGCCCGCCGGCAGGCCTACGCCCAGCTGCGCGACGATGTCATCGTCGCCAAGTTGTTCACCACGCTCGCCGACCGCTACAAGGCGCGCGCTGGCGGCTATACCCGCGTGCTGAAGGCTGGCACCCGCTATGGGGATGCTGCCAGCATGGCCGTCATTGAGCTGGTTGACCGCGACCCTGCCGCCAAGGGGCTGGATAGCGGTCCTAAGGCCGAGGTCGCTGACGACGGCGACGCCGAGTAAGCTAGGAAGGCCAGGGCTCCGCCCTGGACCCGCCCTGCGCGCAGCGTGGCTTCGCACGACGGGCCGGGAGTCCCCTGGACCCAGACTCTCAAGAAATGGGTTCGGGAAGCTTTTCGGCGAACGCGCATTGGACCGGCCTTGGGCCGGACCTATGTATCGTTGCCATGGATAAAGCGATGGCCGCACCCGCCCCGCTGGCCGATCGTCTGCGCCCGCGCGCGCTGGACGAGGTGGTCGGCCAGGACCATCTGCTTGGCCTGCAGGGCGCGCTTACCCGCATGCTCGACCGCGGCAGCCTCGCCTCGCTCATCCTCTGGGGTCCGCCGGGCGTTGGAAAAACCACCATCGCCCGGCTGCTGGCCGAGCGCGCCGGGCTGCACTTCGTCCAGCTTTCCGCCGTGTTTTCCGGGGTTGCCGACCTCAAGCGTGCCTTCGAGCAGGCCGCCGCGCGTCGCGCCGAAGGGCAGGGGACGCTGCTGTTCGTGGACGAGGTCCATCGCTTCAATCGCGCCCAGCAGGACGGTTTCCTCCCCGCCGTCGAAACCGGCACGGTCACCCTGGTCGGCGCCACCACGGAAAACCCCTCCTTCGCCCTCAACGGGGCGCTTTTGTCACGCTGTCAGGTGCTTGTTCTTCGCCGCCTGGACGATGACGCGCTGGAGAAGCTTATCACCCGCGCCGAGGCCGATGCCGGCCGTTCCCTGCTGCTCGCCGCCGAGGCCCGCATTGTGCTGCGCGCCATGGCGGACGGTGACGGCCGCTATCTGCTCAACATGGCCGAGCAGCTGTTTTCGCTTCCGGCCGACACCGCTCCGCTCGACCCGGCCGCCCTGTCCGACCTGCTCGCCCGCCGGGCCGCGCTGTATGACAAGGACCGTGAGGAGCACTACAACCTCATTTCGGCGCTGCACAAATCCCTGCGCGGCTCGGACCCTGATGCGGCGCTCTACTGGTATGCCCGCATGCTCACCGGCGGCGAGGACCCGCGCTATATCGCCCGCCGCCTGGTCCGCTTCGCCGTCGAGGATATCGGCCTCGCCGATCCGGCCGCGCTGCCGCAGGCACTGGCTGCCTGGGAAGCCTATGAGCGGCTCGGCAGCCCGGAAGGCGAACTGGCGATCGCCCAGGCGGTGCTTTATCTTGGCACCGCGCCGAAATCCAACGCCGCCTACACCGCGCTTGGCGAGGCGCAGCGCGCCGCCCGCGCCACCGGCAGCCTGATGCCGCCGGCGCACATCCTCAATGCGCCGACGAAATTGATGAAGCAGCTCGGCTACGGCGCCGGCTATGCCTATGACCACGCCGCCGAGGACGCCTTCTCCGGCCAGGATTATTTCCCGGACGGGCTGGCCCGGCAGGAATTTTACCGTCCCCGTGAACGCGGCTTCGAGCGCGAAGTGGCGAAACGTCTGGCCTACTGGGCCAGGCTGCGGCAGGAACGCCGGCAATGACCATCGCCACCCGCACCGTCACCGAGGACGAGGCCGATATCCGCCTCGATCGCTGGTTCCGCCGCCATGTCCCCGGCACCACCCAGGGCGTCATTGCTAAACTGTGCCGCACCGGTCAGGTGCGCGTCGATGGCCACCGCGCCGAGCCGGCCACCCGGCTCGCGCCCGGCCAGAGCGTGCGCATCCCGCCGCTGCCCGCGCCGCCGCCGAAATCCGCCGCCGCCGCGCCTGCCTCGCCGCCGGACGAACGCGTGCTGCGCGCGCTGGAGGCGATGGTGCTCTGGCGCGACGACCAGCTGATTGTGCTGGACAAGCCCTCGGGCCTCGCCACCCAGGGCGGTCCCGGCATTTTTCGCCATCTGGACGGCATGCTGGAAGCCTGGCGCACGGATGGACAGAAGCCGCGTCTGGTGCACCGGCTGGACCGCGACACCTCGGGCGTGATCGTGATCGCCCGCACGCCCGGCGTTGCGGCCAAGCTAGCTGCCGCCTTCCGCGGGCGCGACATGGAGAAGCTGTATTGGGCGGTGGTCGCCGGCCGGCCGGTGCCGGTCGAGGGCCGCATCGACCTGAAGCTGGTCCGTGCCGAGGATTTCCGCGTCGGACGGGTGGAGGTGGCCGGCCCCGACACTGAGGACGCGGCGCGCGCCGTGACCGACTACCGCACCCTCGACCACGCCGCGCGCAAACTGGCCTGGCTGGAACTGCGCCCGCTCACCGGCCGCACCCACCAGTTGCGGGTGCATTGCGCGGCGATCGGCGCCCCCATTCTCGGCGACGTCGCTTACGGAGCACGGCGCGGCCCGGCCGATCCCGAGCGCGCCGGCGAGAACACGGCGTTGGTGGTGGGGCTCGACCAGCGCCTGCACCTGCATGCGCGTCGCCTGGTGCTGCCGCATCCGGCCGGGGGCACGCTCGCGGTCGAGGCGCCGTTGCCGCCGCATATGCAGGCCACCTTCCGCACCCTCGGTTTCACCGTTTCGCCGCCGCGCCCGCCGCAGCGCGGATGACGCCGCCGCGCCGCTCCTGCGGCTGCTTTGGGTGAGCGTTCCGGGAAGCGGCCATCGCGGGCTGGGTTGCACGCCAGGGAGCGAACGTGCCTTACCAAGGCGTGCTGCGTGTCGGTAAATTTTACAGTCATCTGCAAGCAATTCGCATCCGCATGGCACGGGCTGATGCCAGTTTGCGCCGCCGCTCGGCGTTTAGGGCGCGGAGCCGCGGGACATTGCCCATCGACGGCGTGCGATGCGCTACCATCGCAACCGTTCGTTGAGCGCTTTACACGCAAAGGTTGCTAATTCCTCCACGGAAGATCCCTGCCCGTCGAAATATTTTACACATGCATGTTAATGGATGCCGTATCCGTAACGGAGAATCTATATTTTTTAGCACGTTGCGGAATTGGCCCGCGGCTTGCTTGGATGCTGGTCGTGCAGGTTGCGCATCGTCACCATGGAGCGGCTGGCCGGGGGCCAACCGTCGAGCTTTTAGAAAGGACAAAAAATGAGGCTCGTCTCTCTTGCCCTGGCCCTCTCGATCGGTGCTTCCGCGACCGCAATCGCGGGCACCAACCTCGTGACGAACGGCGATTTCGAGACGACCACGAATGGTGGCGGCCAGCTCGGCTTCAACACGGATGCCACGGGTTGGACGACCACCGGTTACAACTTCCTCTTCACCCCCGGCAGCGCGGACACTAACCCCGGCGTTACCGGCCAATACGGTACCCTGCAGCTATGGGGGCCGAACAACGGCTCGGCCAACGGCCTGCCCGCCACCAGCCCGACCGGCGGAAATTTCGTCGGCGCGGACGGCGCCTTCCAGGTGGGTGCAATCACCCAGACGATCAACGGCCTGACGGTGGGCGCCAATTATATCGTGAGCTTCTACTGGGGGGGCGCGCAGCAAAAAGGCTTCGATGGCGCCAACACCGAGCAGTGGCAAGTCAGCCTCGGCGCAAGCACGCAGTCCACGTCGGTCTACCAGAACCCCAGCCATGGTTTCAGCGGCTGGCTGCAGCAGTCGTTTACCTTCACTGCGGCGAGTGCCACCGAGGTGCTGTCCTTCCTCGCCGTCGGCACGCCGACCGGCGTGCCGCCGTTCTCGCTGCTGGATGGCGTGACGATGTACCAGGACGTGCCCGAGCCGGCGAGCCTGGCGCTGCTGGGTGTCGGCATCCTCGGCCTCGGCGCCTTTCGTCTGCGCCGGCGCGCGCAAGCGGCAGCCCCCGCTGCCTGATCAGACGTTTCGGTTTAGGATCTATGCCTGTGCTTATGGACCAGTACCTTCAGAAACTCCTCGTGGACCTGCTCAGGCTGGCCTTATGGCTGCTGATCCTGGCCGCCATCTTCGTGCCGCTGGAGCGACTGTTCGCCCTGCACCGGCAGCGGATTTTCCGCCGGCAGGTCGGTGTCGATCTGGGCTATTTTTTCCTCAACGGCCTGCTGCCCGGTCTGGTGCTGAGCGGGCCGCTCGCCATGGTGGCCTGGGCGACTCAGAGCCTGCTGCCCGGCGGCGTCCATGCAACGGTGGCGGCGTGGCCGTTGTGGCTGCGCGTTCTGGCGGCGATGCTGGTGGGGGAGATCGGCTATTACTGGGGCCATCGCTGGGCACATAAAATTCCCTTCTTCTGGCGCTTTCATGCCATCCATCACAGCGCCGGGGAGGTCGATTTTCTTACCAATACCCGGGCCCATCCGGTGGACCTGGTGTTCACCCGGATGTGCAGCCTGGTGCCGTTGTTTGCGCTGGGACTGGTAAACCCGCTGCGCCCCACCGATGGGATCATTCCGCTGCTTGTCCTGCTGGTCGGCGTCATGTGGGGCTTCTTCATCCACGCCAATCTGCGCTGGCGCTTCGGGCCGCTGGAATGGCTGATTACCACCCCCGCCTTTCACCACTGGCACCACACCCTGTCGGCGCCGAGGGACCGGAACTACGCGTCGATGCTGCCCTGGCTCGACCGGATATTCGCAAGCCACTACCTGCCAAAGGGACAATGGCCGGCGGATTACGGCAACCCGTTCAAGACGGCCGACTCGCTGGGCGGACAACTCCTCCAGCCATTTGAAGAAGCGCCGCCGGCGACGCCGGTCTAGCCAGTCCCCCCCCGCGAGCCGCAGCAGAGTTCCTTCCAGGGCGATCGCACTTGGATTTTTTCAGCATCCAAGTGGCTTTCAGGAATCGGATTTCGGGGCCTGTGGCCGAGTTTGCCCGGCCGCGAAGTCTCGGACGGTCACAAACGCGGCTGTAGCGCTCCAAGTGCGATCGCCCTGGAGTTCCTTCACCTCGGTGTGACAATCGGCGCAAGGCAGTTTATAACAACGGACCAACGTCCGGGCCTCTCGCATCGTCCCTGCCGTGTCAGGGTGGTGCGGTCGAGGCTTCCCCGGGGCAGGCCCGGCCGCGACGGTTGAGGATCGGGAGCCCAGACGCCGCGCATGAGTTTGCATCGGTCCACCAGCAACCGGTTCCGCATGCACCGTCGCCGCAAGATGTCTGGCCTGCGTCTGGTTGCCGTCCTGCTTGTCCTGATCCTGCTGGCGCCGGTGCTGGTGTCGCTCGGCGCGCCGATGTTTATCGACCTGGACAGCTGGCGCCCGCAGATCGAGGCGGCCGTGCAACTGGTGACCGGCCGCACGGTGCGCATCGGCCGGCTGAGCCTCGTGCCCTGGTTCTCGCCCACGCTCCGGGCCACCGACCTGACCGTGGCCAACCTGCCGGGCGACTCGCGGCCGGACATGCTTACGGTCGCGCGCGCCGAAATGCGCCTGGCGCTGCTGCCGCTGCTGACCGGACGGGTGGAAATCAGCCGCCTGTTGCTGGTCCGTCCCGACATCCTGTTGGAGCGTGATGCTGCCGGCCGGGCGAATTGGCAGCTCGGTGCCTGGCCGGCGACCGGGGCGCCCCCGCCACCTTCCGCCGCCAGCCCACCCGGCGCCGCGCCGGATTTGCGGCTGCGCGCCGTGCGCATCGAGGATGGGCGCCTGAGTTGGCGGCCCCGCGATGCAGCCCCCCCGGTGCCGCTCGACCTGCGCGTGCTGGAGGTGGCGGCACGCGGTCGCGAGTCGCCGGTCGAACTCACGGCCCAGGGGAGCTTTGCCGGGCAGGCGTTCTTGCTGATGGGCCGGACTGGTCTGCTCGCGCGGCTGCTGGACGAGACGGCCACCACGCCCTGGCCGGTCGAGGCGACGCTGGCGATGCCGGGGGCGCGGCTGCGGGTTGCCGGTGCCGTGACCCACCCGCTGGCGCGCGCCGGCTACGCGCTGTCGGTCGAGGGGGAGACGGTGAACCTCTCGGTGCTCGCGGGCCTGCTTGACTCCCGCCTGCCGCCGCTGCGTCAGGTCGCCTTCGCCGCGCGGGTGGCCGATGCCGGGGACCGGTTGCCCGAGGTCACCGGGCTGGCGGTGCGGGCCGATGCCTCCGACCTCGACGCGCTCGTTCCCGGCCTGAACCTCGCGCATGCCAAGTTGTCGGCGGCCTCCCTCGACGAGCCGGTGCGGGCCGAGGCGGTCGGCTCGCTGCGCGGCACGCCGCTGGTGGTGACCGCTTCGTTCGGCCCGCTCGCCGCCTTGCTGCCCAACCCGTCCAGCCGCGGCCCCTACCCGGTTGAGCTGGCCGCCGAAGCGGCCGGCGCCACGCTGGCGGTGCGCGGCGGCATCGCCGTGCCGGCCCAATTATCCGGGATCGACCTCGCGGTGACCGGACGCATCGCCGACCTGTCCGCGCTGTCGCCGCTGGCCGGAATCCACTTGCCGGCGCTGCACCCGGTCACGCTCGATGCCCGCGTCGCCGACCGGGCGGGCACGTCGGGCTTTGCCATCCGCGGTCTCGCCGTCACCACGCCCGAGGCGGATGTTTCCGGCGAACTGATGGTCGGGCTGGGCGCACGCCCGGACCTGCAGGCGACCCTGTCCGCGCGGCGGATCGACCTCGATGCGCTGCTTGCGGCGGCGGATATGAAGCAAGCAGCCCCGCTCGCCGCCGAGGCGCCGCTTGCGTCCCTTCCGGCGCCGCTGCCGAAGCGTCCCGCCCGGCTGATCCCGGACGGCAAACTGCCCTTCGCCGTGCTCGATGCCGCGGATGCCGATGTGCACCTGTCCATCGGCGAGTTGCGCAGCAGCGGCGTCGCCTATCGCGAGCTCTCCGCCCAGGTGTCGTTGCAGGACGGCCGGCTGGCGCTCGACCCGGTCTCCGGCTCGTTGCCCGGCGGCCATCTGGAGTTCAGGCTCACGGCGGATTCCCATGTCACCCCGGCACCGGTGACGCTGACGCTGCGGGGCTCCGGTCTGACGATCAGGCCGCTGCTGGCGGCGCTGAACCTGCCCGACGATATTGGAGGCACGGCTGACATCGATGCCGATCTGCGCGCCGCCGGCAACACGCCGCGGGCGCTGGCGGCCGGGCTTGGTGGGCGGCTCGGCGTGGCGATGCCGGATGGCGACCTGAACAACCAGCTCTTCGGCAGCGTCCTCGGGTGGTTGCTGCCTGGCGCACCGCCGACCGGGGCGCAGTCACCGGCCGTGGCGCTCGGCCTCGATCGCCTGGGCCGCACCCGGTTCCACTGCCTGGCGCTGCATGCTGACGCGGATAACGGCCTGGTCAGCATCGGCACCGCGTTGCTGGAGACCGGCCGGGTGCTGGTCTACGGGGCCGGCACGCTCAATCTGCGCGACGAGGGCATCGCCCTGCGGCTGCGGCCGGTGCGTGCCGCCGTTCCGGTGGTGGTGCCGGTGCGCCTGGGCGGTACCTTCCTGGCCCCGAAAATCGTTGCCGAGCCCGCCGGCAGCGCGGTCACCGTGGGCGGCCTGGTGGCAGGGCTCGGTGTCGCGCGCGGCACCTCGCTGGGGGCGATGATGGCGGTGATCGCCGACGAGCGCAGCGGTGACACCTGCGATGTCGCGCTCGCCGCCGCCCGGGCCGTCCCCCGGCCGGCGCCGCCGAAGCCGGCCGCGATGGCCGATGTCCCGCGCGGAATGCAGCCGCAATGAGGCCGTCGCGATGAAGCGGTTCTGGGACCACGCCACGGTCGAACCCAAGGATGGCGGTTTCTGCGTGCGGCTCGACGGCAAGCCGGTGCGCCTGCCCGGCGGTGCGTCGCTGCAGCTCCCGCGGCGCGCGCTGGCCGAGGCGATTGCCGCGGAATGGGAGGCGGCCGGCGGCCGCAAGGGTGGCGAGATGGGCTGGGGCGACGTGCCGCTCACCCGCCTCGCCGGCACCGTGCAGGAGCGCATCGCCCCCGATCCCGAGCCGGTCGCACTGGAACTCGCGCGCTACGCCGAGACCGACCTGCTATGCTACCGCGCCGAGGGCCCGGAGGCCCTGGTGCAGCACCAGCACGAACTCTGGCAGCCGTGGCTGGACTGGGCGGCGCATGAGTACGGCGCCCGCTTGCGCGTCACCGCCGGGGTGGTGCATGTGCCGCAGGCCCCCCAGGCCATGGCGGCGCTGGCGCAGGCGGTGGCGGCACAGACACCGCCCGCCCTGGCCGCGCTGGGCCTGGCCGTGCCGGCGCTCGGCAGTCTGGTGCTGGGGCTCGCCATGGCGGCGTTCCGCCTGGACGCCGAAACGGCCTGCACCCTCGCCGCCCTGGACGAAACCTTCCAGGCCGAGCGGTGGGGCCGTGACGACGAGGCGGAGGAGCGCCGTAGGCGCATCGGGGAGGAGGTGGCCGTGGCTGGAACATTCCTGGCACTTTCCCGCTGATGGCGGCAAAGCGTCTGGTCATTGCCGGTCGCGTCCAGGGCGTGGGGTTCCGCGACTGGATGGTGCGCGAGGCCACCCGCCTGGGCGTGTCCGGCTGGGTGCGCAACCGTCGCGACGGCGCGCTGGAAGCGCTGGTGGATGGTGACACCGCCAGCGTCGAGGAATTGCTGCGCCTGTGCCGGCGTGGCCCACGGCTTGCCGAGGTGACGGAGATCGTCGAGGATTTGTCGGAACCCTGGCCCGAGCCCGGTTTCCGCCGGCTGCCCCTGGCCTGACGTTTGCGCTGACATAACCAGTGCACTCCTTGATCCAGTCCCTGGCCGCGTTCGTCCAGGCGCATGCCGTCTGGGCGGCGCCGATCGCTTTCGCCATCGCCTTCTTCAAGGCGCTGGCCTTCGTGTCGCTGGTTGTGCCGGGGATGACCATCCTGGTGACCATCGGTGCGCTGATCGGGGCTGCGCACATTGCGTTCCTGCCGGTATGGCTCGCCGTGAGCCTGGGCGCGGCGTTGGGGGACTGGGCGAGCTATGCCATCGGCTACCGGCTGAAGGACCGGGCGCGGCATGTCTGGCCGCTGACCCGCCGTCCCGACCTGCTGCCGCGCGCCGAGCTGTTCTTCGCGCGGTGGGGCGTCATGAGTGTGGTGCTGTGCCGCTTCTTCAGCCCGATGCGGGCGACGATTCCGCTGCTGTGCGGCATTTTCGAAATGCCCTTCTGGCCGTTTCAGATCGCCAACTGGTTGTCGGCCCTGTTATGGGCGGGCGTGATGCTGGCGCCGGGGACGGTTCTGGCAGGCTGGTTCCGCTAGCCCCGTGCGGGCGGACCTGATCAAGCTGCCTTCATGGCAAATTAAGGCATGACGCGGAGAATCCCCGAACGAGGAATCGCAGAGGGACGACACAGATGTTTACCGCCGGACGGACTCTGTCAGGCATCTCCTTGGTACTTTTCGCCGGGATCGGAGTCGGGGCGCTGTCCTCCGGCGACGGCAGCACCCTGAACACCATCGCGACGCGGGTGTTGACCGGCTGGATGCCGCAAGCTTTTGCCGCCGAGTCCAAGCAGGCGGCGGAGAGCGGATTGCTGGTGACGGCGCTTGATCTGCAGCAATCGATCATGCAGCGGCTCGCGATAACAACCGGCGATACATCCGCGCTCGACGCACAAGTGGCCGATCTGGTGATTCGCTTCGAGACCTGGTTTTCCAAGGCGAACGCCGCCGTCTCGGATTCTCCGGCGCATCGCCGGCTGGCGAATGCCTGGACAGATTACCGCGCTTCGATTGCCAACGCGCTGGCGTTGGCGCGGGCAGGGCGGGTGGCCGATGCCCGTGCGGCATCCCCCGGTATCGACACAGCTTTTCGCCGCTTCATGGTTACCCTGACGGTCGAAGACTGACCAATTGCCTTTAAGTGTTGGGGTGCAGGGGCCTCTCGGCCCCTGCCGGGTCCAGGGCAGAGCCCTGGCCTTTCTTATTTATTGTGCGGCCAGCAGCCCAACAGCCACCGCAGGCGCACAAGCATCCGCCCACGCGACCGTGTTGTTTGCAAACGGCACGCAGCGCCGACCAAGCCGTTCCGCGAGGCGACGCACCAGGGGCGCGCCGATTCCGGCGGCAATCACCGGTGCGTCATCCGCCAGGAAGGCGCGGGAGAGCACCAGCAGCGCCCCATCGTGGATCTGGCGCAATTGCATCTCGGCGAACCACCCGGCGAGAGCGTGCCAGTCGGTGTCGGTCGCATCGGCGGCGTCGTGGCCGATCATGCGGGCGAGGCGGGCGCGTGAGGCCGCCACCGTTTTTGGCCTGCCATCGGCGGTGTCCATCTGGTCGGCGTGTTCGTCGAGGGTTCCGAGAATGCGGTGAACATCGGCGGCGGAGGCAAAATACTCCGCGGCCAGCGTGGTCCAGGCGCCGGCAAACGGCGCCCGCGGGGCGAGCGCCATCACGAAGCTGCGGGTCATGCCGGTATAGACAAGCTCGCCGCAGGCGAGGCGCTCGGCATCGGTGTAGCCCTGTGCCCGAACCTCGCCGCCGCGCAACGGAATGATGTCGGTCGTGGTCGAGCCGATATCGACCAACAGCCCATCCCCTTGGCGCGCGGCAAGCGAAGCGCTGGCGTGCCAGTTGGCGGAGGCGATGTCCTCGAAATGGTCCGCGGCCGAGGACAGGGCGATGAGCCCGCGTCGTCCGGCGTAGAGTTGCACCTTCTCGGGCGACATGGCCTGCCCGATTGTGGCGGCGATGGTGAGCACGCCCTCGCGGCGGTTGGCGAACACGTCGGCCAGTTCGCCGGTCATCGTGGCGACATGCAGGTCGGCGGGTCCAAACCCGGCAAGCAGCGTGGCGAGCGCCGGGGCGAGCCGGTCCGCGCCGAGCCAGAGCGGGCAGGGGAGCTGCTTCACCTCGACGATGCGCCCGCCCTCGATCCGCGCCGCTTTGACATGGGCGCCGCCGATATCCCAGCCGATCACGGTTTGCATGGCTCTCCCTTTCTCGGCGACGATGCGTCATGGACGTAATACCGGTGATCGACATCAAGGACGGACAGGTCGTGCATGCGCAAGGGGGGCGCCGCGACACCTATCGGCCGATCCGCACGCCGTTGAGCGCGACCAGCGAACCGGCGGATGTGGCGGCGGGGCTGTTGCGGCTGTTTCCCTTTCGCTGTCTCTACATTGCCGATCTCGACGCCATCGAGCGGCGCCGGCCCAACGACGCGGCGATCGCGGCGATCGCGGTGGTGGCGGCCGGTGTCGAACTCTGGGTCGATAACGGCATCGCCGACGCCGCAGCGGCGCGCGCATGGCTGCTGCGGTGCCCGCACAGCCTGGTGATCGGCAGCGAGTCGCAAGACGGCACACAAACGATCGCGGCATTGCACAATGAGGGGCGCGTGCTGCTCTCGCTGGATTTCCGCGGCGACGAGTTCCAGGGGGCGGCCATGCTGCACGACGATGCCGCATCCTGGCCGGCCCGGGTGATCGTCATGACGCTGGCGCGCGTCGGTGCGCAAGGCGGACCCGATGCGCCGCGTGTGGCCGGCATCGTGGCGCGCGCCCAGGGACGCGCCGTGTTCGGCGCCGGTGGCGTTCGCAATCGCGACGATCTGCGCGCGTTAGCGGATGCCGGAGCGGCCGGCGTGCTGGTGGCAACCGCCCTGCACACCGGCGCGCTGACCGCCCAGGATATTGAAGCAGTCGCCCGGCGGTGAGGCCGGGCGACGACCGCATCAAGCCGCGAAAGGATGCTTCGCTGTCTTGTAATGCGCGATGACATCCGCCGCTTTCGGCTCGCCGCGCACGGCGCGCGCGATCGCTTCTTTTGTCGCCGTATAGTTGTATTCCTGGATCTTCTTGTCGTCGGCAGCATCCCAGTGGATGAACACGCCGACCGCGATGAACAAATCGTCCGCCTCGTCGGCCGGAATAACGCCGGCGACGACGCTATCCGCGACCGCCATGGCCACACCGTGCTGGGCCGGGCCGAACATCTGCACGGCCTGCTTGGCGCCCTTGATCGTGACTTTGTTGAACAGAATAGTGTTGGGCTTGCACAGCAGGTTGGGTGCAACGACAGCGAGAAGTGTGGTGAACCCATCCTTGTTGTTGGTCAGCGCATTGCAGAATGCGGTTTCGGCCGCACTGCCGCGCGGGCCAATAATGAGATCGATATGCGCGACCTCATTGCCATCGCCCACCAGAGATTCGCCGACGCCTACTTTTGTGATCAGTGCCATGATTGTTTCCTCACCATTCTTTTCTTCACCAAATCAGACGCCGGTCCCGCATTCGGCTTGGCGGGTAGGAGATGGCTGATCTCCGGGCGCGCCGAACTCAATCATCATCAACGGGGAAGGGCAAGCCATTCTGCAGGCGCCCCATTCTGCAAATGCCACGCGAACGCAGTGGCGACGGTCAAATCGGCGCTGGTGCCGGGATTGATGCCGTCCGCCTTCAGCACCGCGTCCCATGCCAGCAACCCGGGCAGCAGAGTCCGCGGATCGGTGCAGGCGGAAAATTCACCGGCAAACCGCCGCGACTCACTCTGCAGCCCGGCGGCGACCGCCGCGCCATGTTTGCGCTGCACATGGCTGTCGGGGAAGCCGGCGAGGAAATGCAGATAGGCCATCACTGCCGCCCATGCCGGATGGTTCCCTCCCAGACTTGGCCAGCGCGCCCGCCCCTCCGCGTAGGCGTCCATGCCACCGCCGAACACATCGGCGAACCCATGGCTCCATTGCCGCGCCACGCTGTCGCGCGACGCCGCTTCGGCCATCGCCTCACCCAGGCGCACCGCCGCCGGCGCGTTCACGTCGTGCCGGGCTGCCGTGCCCAAACCGCCCGGCCGGGCAATCCGGATCGCCGCGAACACGTCTTCGGCATCGGCTAGGTCGGACGCCGCAATCACGCGAACCACCGCCTGCCGCAAATCCGCCACCCGGCACTCGGCCGCCATCGCCAACGGCCCGCACAGCAGCAAAATGCCGAGATTCGTGTTCTGCCCGACAGCGTCCCGTGTCGCCGCCGCCGCGTCACGAATGCGGCGCCCGAGCGGCGCACCGGGCGCGCACAGCAGCGGCGCCGACACCGCGGCACTGCGGGCGAAATCCGCCACACTCATGCCGTGCCCGGCCGCGTGCACATGCACGTTACCGGGCTTGGGCGCCGACAATTCCTCGGCGCAGGCGGCCAGGAACGCCGCCTCGATCTTCATCGCCGCGCCGCCAGCACGCCGGCCACGATGTGCCCGGCAATCGAGCTGGAACAAACCTGCTGCAACCCCTTCCAGCCCGGCATGGAGTTGACCTCCAGCACCCAGGGCCGGCCGTCGCGGTCGCGCAGCACATCGACCCCTGCATAAGCCGCGCCGACGCAGCGCGCGGCCCGCAGCGCGAGGTCGCAAAGCGCCGCGTCGGGCGCAAGCGGCAGCGGCCTCGCACCGAGCCGCACATTGGTAATCCAGCTCTCCGCCTGGCGCGTCATCGCGGCAACCACCTCACCGGCGCAGACGAACAGCCGATGGTCGCGAAAATTCTTCGCCCCCGACGGCAGGAAACGTTGCAGGTAATACACGCCGCCGACCTCCTCCGACGGCGGCAGGTCATCCATCCCGGCAATCAGGCGCAGGCCCCGTCCCTGCGAGCCGAACAACGGCTTCAGCACCAGCGCGCCTTGCCCACATTCCCGTGCCGCAATCACCGCCGCCGCCGCGCGCCCCTCCACCGCCCAGGTCGCCGGCGTGGCAATGCCGGCCTGCGCCAGCAGGAAACTGGTGGTGGATTTGTCCACACAGCGCTCGATCGCCCTCGCGTCGTTCCACACCGGCACCCCAAGCTCACGCAACCCATGCAGCACGCCCAGACGGCGCGTCACCGCCTCGAAACTGCCGGCGGAAATTGCGCGCACCAGCACCGCATCGGGCAACCGGTCACCAAACCCGGGCAGGGCCAGCCCATGCGGAAAAACACTATCGAACGCCGCGTCGGCGAGGCGGAAGGGAACGACAGTTACATCTCGGGTCGCGAACTCCCGCAGTAGTACACGGGCGTGCCAGTCTGGCTCGTCGATGGCCAGCGCGATTTGGGTCATGCGTCAGGAAGCAAGGCCAGGGCTCTGCCCTGGACCCGCCAGGGGTCGGTGGACCCCTGGACCCCATTCCTGATCGTCATAGGAACGACTTATCTAGCAGGGCTGCATCCACTCTACCGGCACGGAAACTATCGCCGGTATCGATCGCGGTGACGATCACCTCCGCCGGGCTGAACAACATCGGATCAATGGCGTAGAAATCGCCCTTCGCTGCCCGGAAAATCTCCGCGAACGGGCGTCCATAATCGCGCGATTTCGCCGCCGGCATCGCTTCGGCAAGATCGCGCGCCTCCCCGGCCGGGCCGGTCACGAACAAATGCACGCGGCCACCGAAAATAATGGCGTCGTTGGTGCGCCCCATGGCGACGACGAAATCGGGATGCGGCGGCGGCAGCGGCGCGGCACCAACACCATCAACAATGTGTTCGAGCGGGAAATGCAGCGTATGCGCCTTGTGCATCGCCACCTCCAGCACCCGCGCGACCACCTGCACACTGCCGGCCAGACTTTGCGTGGGCGCATACAGGATCGCGAGATCGGCGGGCGCGACCCCGCACGCCAGCGCAATCTCGCCCACCAGCGGCGCCGGCGGCGGCTTGCCGCTTTCCAACACCAGCACAGCACCGCTGGCCTGATCGTGATAATCCAGCTCCTCGAACAGCTTTTCCTTCCGCGCCAGCGCCCGGGCGGGACCGGAGCCGAGCGCGAAAAACCCGCCATGCGCGAGACTCCAACCGGCATACTGGCTGGCCAGACAGGCAATCACCGGGTTCGAACTGGCAACCGAAATCGTCCACGGCCAGTGCGGCAGCGTGGCGTCGCTGGCCAGCCGCACCTCGCCCAGTCCACCGAGACAAATTTCCGCGAGGCGCAACCCGGCGGCGATGCCGCCCCGGTGTTTCGCCCCGGCATCGACCAGGCATTCGCCCGCCTCGCCGCGGCTGACGCCAACACGCAGCACGGACGCCTCGGCACAGAGCCGGTCAAGCATCGGGCGGGCGCGGTTATTCACGCTGATCGGGGTCTGGGTCATGCGGGAACCTGCAGAAGACGGGCCAGAATCGCCGCCGCGCGGTGGCGCACGCAAGCTTCGGCCGTGTCGGCGTCGGCGGCATCCGCACACACGGTGCACAGCGGCGCCCCGCGCGGGACCGGGTCGCCGGCCGGCTGGCGGTCCGCCGCCCAGGCCGGCCACGTGAAATCCGGTGGCACCCGGATGTCGGCGGTCGCATAGACAATCGCGGCGGCCGAGGCGGGCGGCAAAGCGAGATCGGTATCCGGCAGCACCCCCGCGCAGGCATCGAGATGCTGGCGGAACAACGCGCCATCCCGATCGGCGAAAATGTCCAGCGTGGCGCCGGGGCGCGGGTTCACTTCCAGCAGATCGAAACCGTCCTCGCGCAGCAGAAAATCGGCGCTGTTGAGGCCGCGCAGGCCGGTGTGCGGCACCAGCCGCATGACCGCTTCGCACATCTCCGACGCGCGGACCGGCCCGACCGGCGCCGGGCGCACGGCGCCCCCATAGCGGAACGGCCGGCCCGGCGCCGGATCGGCCCATTGCCGGCTGAGGCCGAGAACACGGCAGGACCCGCCAGCGGCAAGGAAAGCAACGGAGATCGGCACGCCTTCCACGCGACGCTGGTAGTATCGGCCGCGCCGCGCATCGCCCCGGCGCGGGGAGGCAACCACATGCACGCCCCCCGAGCCACCGGTAAGCTTGCGCAGCCACATGCCCTCGTCCGGCCGGTCCTGTCGTATTTCCGGATGCGCGATCCCGGCCCGCGCGCAGATCGCGGCGAAGGCTAAGGGGTCCTTGAGGGCGGCGACGGTTTCCGCCGCGTTGCCCAGCAGCACATGGCGCGCGGCGATGGCGCGCAGCAATTCGGGGCGATCCTCGAAACCGCTGCCGGTAACCACGCCGATCACCGGCCGCCCGGCCGCCAGCCGCCCCGCCGCCAGCCGATCAAGCGCCGCGAGCAGCGCTTCCGGCACAAAACCGCGCGTCAGGTTGCCGGGCACGCGCTCGCTCGCTTCCGCCAGGTCCTGCGTGTCGCAATCGCCGAACAGATCGGCGACCAGCGGACGGTAGCCGCCGCGCCGTGCGCAGGCGGCCAGCGCCCGCCCCGACAGCGCGGCGATCATCACCGCCGGCGCGTCATCGCGCGAGGTCACGGGCGAGAACAAACGCGTCGCGGAAATCCAGTGTCAGCGGCTTGGTGCTTTCGATCATGCGGCGGAACAGGCCGAACTCGGTCTGGTACTTGGTCTGCCCGATCGCCAGCGCGCCGATGCCGATGGTGGTGCCCTCGCCAATCCGCGTGCCGTCGGCAAACAGATCGAGCCCGGCGACGCCCGGCGGCGGCACGGCATTGACGCAGGCCACCGCCAGCAGGCCGGGCGAGCGCTGCAACAGCCCGGCATCGATGATCTGCACACCCGCGCGGCCGGCGCACAGCGCCACCTCGGCATTGCCCAGCAGGCCGGCCTTCAGCGCCTCGGTGCTGGCATCGGCGGCGTCCACCACCACACCGAACCGGGTGGCGATCTCGGCGGCGGACTCCGCCACCCGGCGCGGCCCGTCATGGCCCGCGAGCGTAACCTGCGCCCCCTCCAGCGCGCTGATCACGGCAGCGGCGAAGCCGACCACGCCGGTGGCGCCGAACACCACGATCCGTGTCCCGGCAAGGTCGCGGCCATGGGCGGCCCGCAGCGCCCGTTCCAGCCGCGCCACCATCGCCGCGGCGGTGGTGAACGACCCGGCCGGATCGGCAAACACCGAAATGACGAACGGCGGCACCATCGCCCGCTTGGCCCGCTCCAGCATGTCGAGCGCCGCGATCGCGTTCTTGCCGCCGATGAACACGCCGGTCTTCGCGCCATCCTTCGGCGGGCGCGAGAAGATTGCGTCCTGCACCAGGCCGGTGACTTCCTCGGGGGTGACGTTGGTGTAGGGGATGGCGGCGTCGTAGCCGGCATCGAGCGCCATGTTGATGTCGAACGGACTGGCGTGCCGCAAGGGGCTCAACAGGTGCAAAATCCGTTTGTCAGCCACGGCATTTCCCCTGGTTGTTAATGGGCGTTCCGTCAGCCCGCTTTTACCGATGCACCGTGATTGAGCCCGCGGCAGATGAGCAAGTCCAGCCCTTTCGCCGCGCCGCTGTCCTGGAGCCGGGCGGCCAGACGTTGCGCCTCGGCCGGGCTGGCGGCGAAGGCGAAGCCGGTCGGTCCCCAGGAGCTTTGGCCGATCCCGGTGGCGCCGGTCGCCGCCAGCACGCCCAGCGCGGCGGCGACGGCGGGGCGGGTGAAGCGGCCGCCCTGGCTGGGGGCGAAATAATCGCCGACATGGTCCTGGATCGCGCCGATCGCGGCCCCGAAGGCGGGCAGATCCTGCTCGGCCAGCGCCGGCAGCGCCTGCATCAGCACGAGACGGCAGAGCGTGCCGGCCATTGCCGCCGGCATCGGCGCCAGCGACCGGAACGCCGCCCGCTCGCACGATCCGGAGAGCCCTTCGCGGTCGCGGTCCAGCACCAGCAGGATGCGCCAGGCCGCCGGCAGGCGCGCCCGCGCCAGCAGCGGCGGCGGCGCCGCGCCGGCTCCCTTGCCGCCATCGATCACCAGGCCGCCATGGCGAAACAACCCGATGCCGATACCGGACCGTGCCCCGCGCTCCAGACGCCCGGCATCGCCGCGCAGATCGGCGGCACGGCCATGCAGCCGCCGGATCGCCGTCGCCACCGCGAGCGCAAGCTGGGTGCCGGAGCCGAGGCCGGCATGTGGCGGAATGGCCTCCTCCATCACGATTTCGTGGTGGATGTCGAGGCCGAGATGCCGGCGCATCAGCGCCAGATAGCGGGCGATGCGCTCATGCTCGGGGCCGCTGATCCGCGTCGCCGCCGCGCGGCGGGCGATCAGGCGGGTGACCGGCTGGTCGAGCGACAGGCCGATACTGCCGAAGCGGCGGCCGGTGCCGCCGTTAAGATCGAGAAAGCCGAGATGCAGCCGCGCGGCGCACGCAACGGTGACGCTGCCCGGCAAGCGTGCCTCCGGCATGCCTCCCAAAGAGCGCGCCTCCGGCATCCCTCCCACGGAGCGCGCCTCCGGCGCGACAGGCAAGTTCGGTGTTGCCTTCATTGTGCATCATGTTTCACGTTTACGTCGCGGCTGGCAATGACCACTTCGATAACCGCGAACAAAGGGGGACACGCCATGACGACAACGTCAGCCGAGCACGTTTATCAGGACGTCGAGGTCGAGGACTGGCTGATTGCGAACCTGCCGCACTGGAAACTGGAGCGCGGCTGGATACGGCGGAAATACCGAACGAACAGTTGGAAAGGCACCCTGATGGTGGTGAACACCATTGGCCACCTGGCCGAGGCGGCCTGGCACCATCCCGACATCACGTTCTCGTATGCCTGGCTCGAAGTGCGGCTGTGCACGCATTCGGCGAACGGCATCACCGACAAGGATTTTACCCTCGCCCGGAAGATCGAGGAGGTCGTGCAGTGGCAGCCCGGTCGCGAGGGCGGTGCGTTGGTGGGCACGCCGCGCGACGACCAGCGCTTCGCGTACATCAAATACGATGACTGAACCGCCTGCCGTGACCCGGGCGGGCGCGTGGGTGGGCGGCCGGGCCGTCTCCGCGCCGGAAGCGGTGCGGCAGGCCGCCGGCTTGCTCGGCCGCAGCCGGGCGGCCGTGGTGGCGGGGCTGGGGACCGACATCGCCGGCGCGCGGGCCTCGGTCGCCCTGGCGCAGGCGATCGGCGCGGCCATCGACCACATGGATGCCGACGCGGCGCTCGCCAATCTCGATGTGATGCGCCGCGCCGGATGGATCGTCACCACGCCGCTGCAGGCCAGGACGCGGGCGGACGCGGTGCTGCTGGTGGGGCCGGGCCTGCCGGCGGCATGGCCGGACATGGTCGTGCGGCTGGCGCTGCACGATCCCCCCGCGCTGGTTCCGGACGCGGCGCGAAAACTGTTCCATCTTGGTCCCGGCACGGACGGGCCGTTGGCGGGTGCCATCGCGATCGAGGCTCCCGCGGAGCGGTTGCTGGTACCGCTCGCGGTGCTGCGGGCGCTGGCCGCCGGGCGCCCGACATCGCTCGATTCCACAGCGGCAGCGCCGCTGCAGAACCTGGCCGCGGCGCTGGCGCAGGCACGGTTCGGCGTCGCCGTCTGGGCGGCCGGGGCGCTCGACACGCTGGCGGTTGAGACGCTGTGCGGCCTGATCGACGACCTCAACCGCACCACCCGTTTCGCCGGTTTGCCGCTGCCGGCCGCGAACAACGCGGAGGGGGTGATGCAGGCTTCTGCCTGGGCGACCGGGTTTCCTTTCCGCACCGGTTTTGCCGGCGCGGTGCCGGTGCACGACCCGTGGCGCTTCGACGCGCGGCGGATGGTGGCGAGCGGCGAAGCGGATGCGGCCCTATGGATTTCCGCCTTCGCGCCCACTCCACCACCCTGGGGAGACGACGTGCCGACGGTGGCGCTGGTCGCCCCGGGCACCGAATTCCGCACCCCGCCTGCCGTGCTGCTGGAGGTCGGACATCCCGGCATCGACCACGATTCGATGCTGTTCAACGCGGCGCTGGGCGGCATCAGCTTCGCCGCCGCCGCGTCGCCCCGGCCCACCGCGCGCGTGGCTGACACGGTGGCGGCGATCATGGCGGCCCTGCAATCATGCTGATGCGCCTCGCCGGCGGGCGCATCGTCGATCCCGCCCATGGCCGCGACGCGGTCGGCGATCTGTGGGTTCAGGATGGGCGCGTCGTGGCGCCGCCGCCGGCCGGTGCGCCGGCCGATGCAACGCACGATGTGACCGGCTGCATCGTCATGGCCGGCGGCATCGACATTCACAGCCATATCGCCGGGACAAATGTGAACGCGGCGCGCCTGTTGCTGCCGGAATTGCGTGCCGGTGACGCGGTGGCGTCCGTGCCGGTGACCCAGACCATCGGCCGGCTCTACGCGGCGATGGGGTTCACCACCGTGGTGGAGCCAGCCATCTCCCCGCATGTCGCCACCCAGGCGCATCTGGAGCTGGCCGACATTCCGATCATCGACACCGCCATCCTCGCGGTGCTCGGCAACGACGATTTTCTCCTGCGGCTGCTGGAGCGGAACGAAGGCAAGGCGGCGGTCGCCGATTATGCCGCGCGGGTGCTGGGCGGCAGCCGGGCGATCGGCATCAAGGCGATCAACCCCGGCGCCGCCGCGGCGTTCAAGTCGAACGTGCGCCGCTTCGGGCTGGACGATGCGGTGCCAGGCAGCGCGATCACCTCCCGCGCCATCATCAACACGTTGCAGGCGGCGACCGAGACGCTCGGGCTCGCGCATCCGCTGCATCTGCACTGCAGCAATCTTGGCATGCCCGGCAATGCCGAGACCGCGCTGGCCACCATGGATGCGGCCGGCGGGGCCCGGCTGCATCTCGCCCATTTGCAGTTCTACGCGTACGGAACCGAAGGCAAGCGCGGTTTCTCCTCGGCCGCCCCGCTGCTGGCCGAGGCGGTGAATGCGCGGCGCAACATCACCGCCGATATCGGCCAGGTGATGTTCGGCCAGACCGTGACCGTTTCGTCGGACGTGCTGCGCCAGTTCAATGCGCGCGGCCAGGCGCACCCGCGCAAATCGGTGATCCTCGACGGCGACGGCAATGGCGGCGGCATCGTGCCGTACCGCTATCGCCGGACCGATTTCTACAACGCGGTGCAATGGGCCGCGGGGCTGGAGTTGTTCCTGCTGATCGACGACCCCTGGCGGGTGTTTTTCACCACCGACCATCCGAACGGCGCCCCGTTCACCGCCTATCCCGACCTGCTCGCCCTGCTGATGGACCGCTCGCTGCGCGCGCAGCACATCGAGACCTTGCCGAAAGACGCCATGGAGGTCAGCACGCTCGCGGCGATCACCCGCGAATACACCATTGGCGAGATCGCCATCATGACGCGCGCGGCGCCCGCCCGGCTGCTCGGGCTGGCCGATCGCGGCCATCTCGGGCCGGGGGCGCGCGCCGACATTGCCGTCTATCGCCCGCAGGCCGACCGCGCCGCCATGTTCCGCAACGCCGAACTGGTGTTGAAGGACGGCGTGCCGGTGATGCGCGCCGGCCAGCCGGTGGCGCGCCCGGCCGGCCGGGGGCTGGCCGTGCGCCCCGGCTTCGACGCCGCGATCAACCGCAGCCTCGCCGCGTTCTACGAGTCAACTTACGGCGTCGCGCCCACCGCATTTGACGTCCCGGCGGCCGAAACGGTCGGCCGGGCGGCGCCCTTCGAGACGGTGCCATGCCGGACCTGACCGAGCCGTTCATCCGCAACGGCGTGGCGATCGATGCCACCTACGCCGAGGCGTTCGACATGCGCGCGACCGCCCTGGTCATCACCGCCCCGACCCTGCGCTGGGCCCGCATCGCGGCGAACAGTATGACCGGGTTCGCCACCTCGGTAATTGGCTGCGGGGTCGAGGCCGGCATCGATGCCGACCTCGACCCGGAGGCAACCCCGGACGGGCGGCCCGGCGTGCGGGTGCTGCTGTTTGCTGGCTCCACCACCGAGTTGCAGAAGCAACTGGTCAACCGGGTGGGGCAATGCGTCCTGACCAGCCCGGGCTCGGCCTGCTATGCCGGGCTGGCGGGCACCGAGCCGCTCAGGCTCGGCGACGGGCTGCGTTACTTCGCCGATGGCTGGCAGATCTCCAAGCGCCTGCCGGGCCGGCATGTCTGGCGCCTGCCGGTGATGGACGGCGAATTCGTCTGCGAGGGAACCACCGGCCTGACCAAGGACGCGGTCGGTGGCGGCAACATGATTATCATGGGTCATACTTATTCCGCGGCGCTGGAAGCGGCCGAAGCGGCGGCGGACGCGGTGGCCGCCACGCCCGACGCGATCGCCCCGTTTCCCGGCGGCATTGTCCGCTCGGGCTCCAAGGTCGGGTCGAAATACAAGGGCCTGATCGCCTCCACCAACCACGCCTATTGTCCCACCCTGCGCGGCGCGGTGGCCGAATCCGCGCTTGGCCCGGAGGTCGGCGCAGTGCTGGAACTGGTGATCGACGGCCTCACTCCCGCCGCCGTGGCCGCCGCCATGCGGGCCGGGCTTGCCGCGGTGATCGCCCTGGGGCCGCAGCGCGGGGCCTGCCGCATCGGCGCCGGCAATTACGGCGGCAAGCTCGGCCGGCACCATTTCCGGCTGCACGAGTTGCTGCCATGAGCTCGCGGCGCTTCGTCCTGCGCGGTGAACCCGAGCAGCGGCTCGATCTGTCGCCGCTCACCCCGGACCGTCTCGCCGGTCTCGACATCGCCGCGATCGAAGCCCTCGCGCTGCACACCACCCGCCGCTGCGTGACGGTCGGCGACATGTTTCGCGTCCATGCCGGCGATGCCGAGCACATTGTCATCGAGGGCGGCTCGGCCCGGCTCGACCGGGTCGGCGCGGCGATGCAAAGCGGCACGCTGCGGATCGAGGGCGATGTCGGGCAGCTGGCTGGCCGGCTGATGGCCGGCGGCCGGCTCACCATCACCGGCCATGCGGGCGACTGGGCGGCCTCCGGCCTGCGCGGCGGCGTGTTGGAGATCGCCGGCGACACCGGCGCCTATCTGGGCGGCCCGCTCGCCGGCGAACGCACCGGCATGCGCGGCGGCGTGGTGCTGGTGCGCGGGCAGGCCGGGATGCGGGCGGCGGATCGTCTCCGCCGCGGGCTGGTGATCGTGGAAGGTAATGCCGGCGCGCAGGCCGGCAGCTTCATGGTGGCGGGCACGCTCGTGGTGTGCGGCACCGCCGGTGCGTTGCCGGGCATCCTGATGCGGCGCGGCACCATCGTGCTCGGGCGCGCCAATGAACTGGCGCCGGGTTTCGTTCCCACCACCGGCGCCGACCTCGTTTTCACCCGGCTGCTGGCGCGTGGTCTTGCGCCCCTCAGTGACCGCGCTGCCGCCTGTGTTCTCGCGGCCCGGTCACGCCACCTGGGCGACCTGGCCGCGCTCGGCATAGGCGAACTCTTCGTCGGCGTTTAGCCCGCCGTCTGTCGGGGTGGCAGTTGCTGCCACGTGGCGACGCCGTCGCCGAACCGGCGGTAGCCGATTTCGCAGGCGAGCGTTTCCCGGTTGGTCCGGACCGGTTGGTTCAGCACGAAGTCGTCGATCCAGGCCTGGCCCGGCTTGACGATCAGATCGACCCGGTCCTGCTCCACCGCGTCCATCGGCAGCTTGATCAACTCCGCGAAGTCGCGCGGGGTCAGCCCTGGCGGGACAACCCAGTCGGTCCCGCTCCGCACCGGCTGGATGAGCGCATTCAGGGGATTGTTGTAGCCGGCAATGCCGCCGTTCCAGAACTGGCAACCCGGCACACGCGCGGGAGCATCGAAGTAGAGAACCGGCGCGTTCGAGGAGGCATGCACCGCCTCGGCGAGCGTGGGATCGAGGGCGTCACCCGGACTGCGCGCCAGGCTGTCCCGATCGGAGCGGAACAAATAACCGCGGGTGCGGTCGTAGTCGAAGCCGGCGCGGACGAAACCGCTCTGGCGCTCCTGCAGCGCCATCACCTGCAGGATCGCCCAGGAGCCACCGCCGTCCAGCGACAGAATACGAGAGATTGTATGACCGCCCGGTTCTTCCTCCGTTCGACACCCTGCATCACGTCTGAAACGCAACGCACTCCGGAATAGTTTTGCCGGCAAGCCCGGTCGGCTATCAGCTCGATATGATTTTGACGGTGATAGTCAGCCCCTGGGCAGCCGTGCCGGCTGAGTCCGGTGCCGTTTCTTGTTGCGGAGCCGGCGGCTGCAGTGCCGGCTCAAGCCCGGCATCCTTGAAGTATTGCGTAACGGATTGGACCCGTGGGCCCTGCAAATCCGCTTGCGTCGCGGGTAAATCCGCGACCGCGATCTGCAAAAGGGCGGGGTTCAGGAGCGCCTGGATGACCTTGGTGAGGACGTTGCGACCTTTGTCGTCCAGTTCCGTCCGGCCATCCGGATACAGCGACTGTTCCACGATCGTGACGCGGGTGCCGTCAGGCAGCTGTTCCAGCGTCACCTGGCCGGCGGCAATGTCGGACTTCAGCTGTGTCTGCATCCGGTCTTCGAGCACCTGCGCCGTGCAGCCAATTCCGGAAAATGACGCGCACCCTGCGATCAACAGCATCGGGCTGAGCGACAGGGCGAGGCGCCCAGCCTGAAAACGCACCATCCAACCGATCTCCTGTTGCTAGCGAGCCATCATTTCGGCTGATCATATGTCCTTTCGGCCATGCCGGCCAGCGATTCCGTCAGGACCAACCGGGGGTGCAAGGTGGCCGACGCGCGGGAAAAATATGAAATTATTGCGCTAAGAACACTAAGTTTTCGTCAACGTTCCGCTACTATACCCACGTCGTATGAATGACGTCAGCATGGCGGACGCGGGACGCAGCTACCATCTGCTTATCGTCGATGACGACGAGACGGATCGGCGCAACTACGCCAGGTTGCTGGCCCGGAAGGGACACGGCGCCTTCGACATCGCGCAGGCGGGCGATGGCACGGCAGGGCTGGCGGCGTTGCGTGCGCAGAAGCCCGAATGCGTGCTGCTGGATTTCAGCCTGCCCGACATGAACGGGTTCGAATTCCTGACCGACGCCGCCGCCGGCGCCGATGGCGAGCTGTCATGTGCCGTTGTGCTGGTCACCGGGCAAGGCAACGAATCCATCGCCGTTGAAGCGATGAAGCGCGGCGTGCAGGATTATCTGGTCAAGGATCAGGTCAACGAGAACAGCCTGTGGCGCGCCATCACGCGCGCGGTGGCGCAGAAAGAACTCCGCCAGCGCCTCGCCCGCTCGTTGCGCGATCTTACCGCGGCGAACGCGGCGCTCGAACATGAGGTCGCGATCCGCGAGGCCGCCGAGGTCGAGTTGCGCGCCGCCAAGGAAGCCGCGGAACAGGCCAACCTGGCCAAAACCCGCTTCGTCGCCATGGTGACGCACGAACTGCGCACGCCGCTCAACGGCATCCTCGGCTACGCCCAGTTGCTGCGGATCGAAGGCGGACTCTCCCCCCTGCAGGACACGCGCGTCGGCGCGATGATGCTGGCCGGGCAGCACCTGCACGGCATGATCGAGCAGGTGCTGGATTTCGCCAGTATCGAAAGCGGGCGAATGACCCTGCACCCGATGGCGGTTTCGGTCCGTGACCTCACCGAACGATGCATCGCCCTGATCGAGCCGATGGCCGCCCAGCATGCGCTGAGCCTGCGCATGTGCATCTCCCACGATGCTCCCCGGGAGATCGTCACCGACCCCTCGCGGTTGCGCCAGGTGTTGCTCAATCTGCTGGGCAACGCGGTTAAATATACCGATGCCGGCGGGGTGGAACTGCGCCTGCTGGCGGGTGCCATGCCCGGCGCGCTGCGCATCGAGGTCGCCGATACCGGAAGCGGCATCAGCGAAGGCAGCCTCGACTGCCTGTTCCAGGACTTCGAACGGCTGGGGGCGGCCGCCTCGGTGGAAGGGGCGGGGCTCGGCCTGGCCATCGCCGCGCGGATCGTCGGGCTGATGGGGGGCGCGATCGGTTACACCGCCAACCCGGGCGGCGGCAGCGTGTTCTGGCTGGAGCTGCCGACCGCGGATGCCGGGTCCGCATCGCTGTTGGAAGCCGTGCAGGACGCGCCGCCGGTATCCCCAAGGCGCGTGCTCCTGGTGGACGACATCGCCATGAACCGCGACGTAATCGGCGCTTTTTTGTGCGCGGGCGGCCATTCGGTGGTGCTGGCGGAGAGTGGCCAGGAAGCGGTGCGCCTTGCGTCCGAGCAGACATTCGATCTGATTCTGATGGATGTGCGCATGCCGGAGATGGACGGGATGGAGGCGACGCGGCGCATCCGGGCGCTGCCCGCCCCGCGCGGTCAGATTCCGATCCTGGCGCTGACGGCCTATTCCTTCCCCGACCGGCTGGGGCAATGCCGGGACGCCGGCATGGACGGGCACATCGCCAAGCCGGTGGACCACGCCATGCTGATGCGTGCCATCGCCGGCGTGATGGCAGGCACCCCGCCGCGCTGGACCGACGATTGTTCCCTTCCCTCGCTGCCGGCGACCAGGCGCGACGGCCAATCGCTGCCCCGGCTGGATCGCGCGCAGCTCGATCAGACGCTCGCATTTCTTCCGTCCGGCGAGATCGCCGCAAATCTTCGGTTGCTGCGTGCACGCGAGGAACAGATGTTGCAGCTTCTGGATCAATCGCCCACGCCGGCGTTGCTGGCGGAATCGGCTCACGTGCTGGCATCTGCCGCCGGCATGTTCGGCTTCGTCGCGCTGTCCGCGGTGTCGCGCCGCTTCGAGCGGGCGGTGGCGAGCGATGCGCCGGAGGCCGAGGGACTGGCCCAGCATGTGCGTGTGGAAACCCAGGCGGCGCTGGCGGCGCTTGCGGCGTTCATGCGCGAAAGCCAGCTGCAACCGCTATGACCCACGCGGAGATCGCCAACGGCGTGATCGTGGGCGAGAATGAGGCGCTGATGCGCGGCATCATCCGCTCCATCCTGCTGCATATGGAGCAGCAGGTGTTTCCGGCTGCCGATGGGCTGGAGGCCGTCAGTCTGGCCCGGCAATTCACCGCACGCCTGGTGCTGCTGGATATCGGCATGCCGCGGCTCAACGGGCTGCTGGCGTGCCAGGCGATCCGCGCGCTGCCTGGCTACGCCAAGGTGCCGATCGTCATGCTCACCGGGTACGACGACGAGCGCATGCGCGCGGCGGCGTTGCAGGTCGGCGCCAACGATTTCATTACCAAGCCATTCCGGCCCGACCTGCTGCTGGCACGGCTGGCCGCTTATCTTAAGATTCCGGCAAAGGCGCTGCCGGGGCGGACATCCGCCGGCGGCGACCACGCGCTGGCGGGGGGGCGGGCGCAAGTGTGGGATATCCACCACGATCCGGTCGCTGTCTGCGGTGACAGCGAGGAATTGACGTCCGGGCGCAAGATGCTGCACGTCTGGCGCACTCTGGATGGCAAGTCCTGATTCTGTAAGGAAGGCCAGGGCTCTGCCCTGGACCCGCCAAGGGCCGAGAGGCCCCTGGACCCCATCACTTATGGAATGGGTTCTAAGGGCTCCGCCCTTGGTAGGGTCCAGGGGCTGAGCAGCGATTCTCATTTTGACCTTTTGTGCTGTTTGTCGAGGCTCCTTGGCGGGCGGTGGGACGAAGCGGAGGGTCGAGAGGGGCTCAGGGCGGCTGCGGGGGTGGTCTGACGAAGGCCAGTGTTTGCATGAGTTCATCCCA